>NZ_VHSI01000012.1:0-105367 GCF_013048705.1 Vibrio sp. A11
ACCGAAGTGCTTATTGCTAAGCATTTTGATTATCATCAACGAGTGCCCACACAGATTGATTGGTTTAAATTGTTAAAGAGCTGGCTTGCGAATCTCTCGTTGAGCTTCGAAGCGGAGGTGAATTCTAACGAGTTAATTTGAAGAGTCAAACACTTTTTCAAATTTTCTTTTTTAGAAGCTTTCCCTCAACTAACACTGCCTGAAGCCTTGCGGCATCTGCCGTGTCAGTGAGGGCGCATTATAGGGAGTTAGTTTAGCTTAGCAAGTACTTTTTTCTATTAATTTTCCGTTCGCTCAAAAAGCCATCGGATCATTAATTTTTGAATAAAATTCCAACATTTGAAGAGGGTCACAGCAATCGATTGGAAAAACTCCAAGCATAAACGTAAGATTCATGTGTCTATATTGTTAATCTTAGATACGCCTCTTACTTTCATTCTGATTAAGTAGTATTTCAATATGAGCTCGAATAAATCTACATTATTTATTGTTGCACTGGCTATCATTGGTGCACTGGTTTTTTCTCTATTATCGATTCATCCCGCGGTAAGTTTTGTTATTGGTGTTATTTCTGCCGCGATCACTCTGCAAGTTTTATCAAATCCTTCCGTAGTATCAGTGAATGCTCCATCAACCGAGGAGTCATCCAGTAATACAAAAACGCTTTACGTCGGAAACCTACCCTATAAAGCTAATGAATCGGATGTGCGTGATTTGTTTGCTCAATACGGTGATGTGTTTGCGGTCCGATTAATGAAAGATAAACGCACAGGAAAACGCCGAGGGTTTGGATTTGTAGTCATTGCCACGGCCCATGCCTCTGCGGCGATTAATGCACTCAATGAAAAAGACTATATGCAGCGCACACTCAAAGTGAGAGTTGCTAATGATCCAAAACATCCAGATGAGGAAATGGACGAACAGGATTAAAGCCCATTTTAATTAAGTTCGCATTCAGAGCGCTCTCTTTCCAAGGGGGCGCACTGGCGAAAATCGTGTGCGGATGCTGATGCTTTAAGCCAGGTTCTACATCAAGCAACTGCTGTACCCGACGAGCTATCGCCTGACCAGAATCAATCAACATCACATCATCACCTAATACTTGTTGAATCTCTGCTTTAATGAGTGGGAAATGGGTGCATCCTAATACCGCAACATCTATCCGCTGAATCAGTGGACTTAAAATCGTCGCCAATTCTTCTTTATCGACGTCTTGCCCGCGCAGCTTCTCTTCCGCCATATCGACTAAGCGGGTTGATCCAAGCAGTTCAACACTTTTTTCACTCGAAAAATTACGGATTAAATCATGTGTGTATTGTCTTGTGATCGTTGCGGGGGTAGCAATCAACCCAATCGCTTTATGGGCAACGAGTGAGGCTGGCTTTATCGCAGGAACCACGCCTACAACCGGAATGGATAATTTGGCACGCAGCATGGGGAGTACAATAGTACTAGCGGTATTACAAGCTATCACGACTAAATCAAAAGATTGCTGTTTGACTAATGAAAGAATTAAACGCTCAACACGGTTAAGCAAAACTTCCTGCGCTAATTCGCCATAAGGATACGCTGCATTATCAAACAAATAGGTATAATCAAGCTGTGGTAATAGTGAAACTATCTCTTGATAAACTGACAATCCACCAACACCTGAGTCAAAAATTAGAACCTTATGTGACAACTGTTGCTGCATACTACACCCCAAGAAGAAAGAGTCAGTGATCATACTCCCTCTTTATCATTAGGCAACCACTCTCACTCTAATGAAATAATAATATTATGAGTATAATTTATCAGATGGATCCTCTCTAAAAAATAAGACCGCCTTACAGCGGCCTTGCATTTTAGAACTGGTAACTGGCGTTTAGGTAAAAGGCCCGCTCTGGGGCACGATACCCCAGCGCACTTTGATACTGCTCATTAAAGAGATTTTCTATCCGACTACGAATGACCATGGTATCACTTAACCAGTAGCCTACAGACACATCCCACAGGTTAGTGGAGTGAATATAATCGTTACTGGTTGGCTCTGGTGTAGGTAAGTCTAGGCGCTTACCCGTATAGGTATAAGTTGTATTTATATCAAAGTTACCCAATTGTATGGCAGTAATCCACTTGTAGTTTTCTTTTGCCCGACGAGCCAACTGCACATGATTATCATCTTTATGATCTTTGTACTCCGCCACTAAAGTATGATTGATTGGACCAGTATCAAAGTTCACTTCCAATTCCACCCCTTTAATTCGTGCATCGGTATTCAAAGTGCATCCTCCCCAATTCACCACATCACACACGGCACCGTTAGGATCAGAATACCAGATAATCAAATTATCCACCTGGTTGTCATAAGCCGACACACTCACTCGCGCTAATGGATAAGTGATATCGAATCCTATCTCACTATTCTTAGACTTTTCTGGTTCAAGATCAGGTGCCGTTGATAAATCGGTGTAGCTCGGTGCTTTAAATGCTGTGCCATAGCTGGCCCGCATACGATAATGATCGTTAACTTGATAACCGGCAGCGAAAGACCAAGTGGTGTAGTCATCATATTTATCGTGCTTATCGTGACGAATATTCGCTTCAAAAATCCAATCACTCACCGTCAGTTTGCCAGAACCAAAAATACCGTAGGTATCTCGGCTTTCTCCCGCCAACACATGACGACTACCATAACTGAGCGCATCATGGTCTAATTTTTCCCAGCGGCCATCAATACCCGCTCCAAGTTGAATCATGTCATTCAGCTGATAAAGGTTCGCCCATTGCGTCTGGGTAAGATCGATGTTCGCCTTGGTATTAGCATTATTTTTACCCTCGCTTTGGGTATAATCGAGTTTTTCTGTTTGCTGATAATTAAGCATCAACAAACTTTTTAAGCGCTTCCCTTCGTAATTCATCTTCCCAGTAAAACTCTGGTTGTCGGAAAAACTGTGGTAGAGCATACCGGAAGAATTGTATTCTACATCACTGTCAAACCAGCTAGCTGATACATACCCCAACCAGTTCTGATTGAAGCGATGTTCATAGCCGCCCATCAAATTCTGGCTTTCATAACCATAGTCCACACCTGTCTGCGGACTTTTTATATCGTAACCATCGGTTTTCTCAAAACCTGCAGAAAGTTGTAGATGCCCCAGCTCATTCACATCCGTCCTCGTGACCACTTCACCTTTACGGGATTGGTTGCTGCCAACACCAAGCGTCACTTGCTTTAGATTATTTCCACGATGAGAACGAGTGATAATATTGATCACACCACCGATAGCATCAGATCCATACATCGCGGCACCAGAACCACGAATCACCTCTAAACGCTCAACTAAGCCAATTGGAAAACGATTAATGGCAACCCCACCAGCGGCTGAATCAATCCGAACTCCATCCACTAAAATGAGAACATGACTGCTATTGGTACCTCGCATAAAAACAGAAGCCGTATGCCCTCGACCACCATTTTGAGCTATCTCGATTCCGGGTACTCGACGTAAAACCTCCGTCAAAGATCGCGCTTGATATTGTTCAATTTCTTGGCGTTCAATCACCGTTGTTGCCGCCAGTACCGATACCTGCTTTTGCTCAAACCGATTGGCTGTTATCACCATGGTCTCATCAACGGGTAAACTTTGGGCATAGGTAAGAGAGCAATAAGAGAGCGCTGACATCATCGCCAGGCTTAGATAAGATTTATTCATTATGTTGTTATCCTAAAACGCGTAGATTCTCCTGAGCAAAACACCACTGCTGGCCCAGTTGCTGGCAGGTATTCGGACTCGAGAGCGTTAACCTAATAACTCGACTTCCCACCATTAGGCAGTGTCTTAATGAGCGTTCGTTCTCCCTTACCGCTGCGCGTCAGTTCTGGATTTACACCAGATTCCCTTTTCAGAATTTAGCCATCTAGGCAGCTAAGTATCACCAGCTATAATGATACTATTGACCAATGGTGAGCTTGTCTAGTATCACCGATGATAATCAAGTAATTTGTCATTACCTTAAACCTGGTAAATCACCAACAAAACTGGACATGTAGGTCAGATTGAATAAAATCTGCGCTCTTTCAATAAATGCACCAGTAAAAGGTAATACCATCATGGCGACGCTTGACGTAAATCCTGAACATTATTCAGCACAACTGGCTGAGAAAATCACCCGCCTTACTGAAATGTTTCAGCCCTATCACGTCCCAAAGCTAGAAGTATTTGAATCTCCAGAGCAATATTACCGGATGCGCGCAGAGTTTCGGGTTTGGCATGAAGGGGATGAAATGTATTACGTCATGTTTAATCCAACTACTCGAGAAAAGTATCGAGTTGATCAGTTCCCCGCCGCCAGCCGTTTAATTAACGACCTAATGCCACTGTTAATAGAAGCGATGCAAGGTAATAAAACATTGCGTCACAAACTGTTTCAGGTGGATTTTTTATCAACCTTGAGTGGCGAGCTATTAGTTTCTTTGATCTACCATCGTCAGCTTGATGAAGCATGGACATCTGAGGCTAAGCAACTCAAACAACGACTGAACGATGAAGGCTTTAATCTCAACGTGATCGGACGAGCTCGGAAAATGAAAATTGTCCTAGACCGAGACTACGTCGTAGAAAAACTACACGTTAACGATAAAGCTTATCTTTACCAACAAGTTGAGAATAGCTTTACCCAACCCAACGGAAAAGTTGCCGAGAAGATGCTCGAATGGGCAGTAGACTGCACGCAAGAAAGCCAAGGTGATCTACTAGAGTTGTATTGTGGCAATGGTAATTTCTCGCTCGCTCTCGCGCAAAATTTCGATCGCGTATTAGCGACAGAATTAGCGAAGCCTTCAGTAGAGTCCGCACAATACAATATTGCCGCGAATCATATAGACAATGTGCAAATCATTCGTATGTCTGCGGAAGATTTTACTCAAGCGATGGAAGGCAAACGCGAATTTAATCGCTTAAAAGAGGCTGGCATTGATCTTAAAAGTTACCGCTGTAACACCATTTTTGTTGATCCGCCGCGTGCAGGAATGGATGTTGATACCTGTAAAATGGTACAAGGGTATGAGCGTATTTTGTATATTTCTTGTAATCCTGAGACCTTAAAAGAGAACCTAGATATTTTATCTACTACGCATAACATCACTCGCTTCGCTTTATTTGATCAATTCCCGTACACCCACCACATGGAAGCAGGTGTGATGCTAGAGCGCATTAAATAAGGATCTGTAAGGGTTTTAATTGTATAAAAAATCGCTCTGGGTACGGCTTGGGGTACGGGAGTGGTAAAAATCAAACTTCAAGCTATTCATCAAGTCGGTAATCATTCAAATAAAAGAACTGGCCTATAAAGACAAAACCAGCCATAGTCAAAATGGTTAATGACTATAGCTGGGTTATTATTTAGTCATCACAACCCAAATAATCATCATTATTTGGGTTGTGAGCATCAGCCCAATCATCCATATCAGCATCGTTATTGGGGTTATTGATATCTGACCAGATATCAAGCTCTTCTTGAGACATTTCACTTGGATCTGGCATTTTATTTCTTCCCTTGCTGATTAGGGTTTAACTGTTTACCGCGATTACCCTGATTCTGATCGTACTGACGGTTCGTTCCATTAGTACCTTTATTTGCATTTGGGATGTTAGACGCGTTGTCTTTTGGGGTTATTTTCTTCGTCATATTCTGATTTCCTTAATTAAAACTAGACTGATGAATTTGCTTGATTATTCGCTCAAATCCTTGCTTAGTTGTTATCGCTTTAGGGTGTAGTCCATCAGAATTATCCTGCCAAACCGATCGAAGTCCTCTTCCTAGTCTGAACCTGATAAAGGTCGAGAAAGAGCGAACTTTCTTTCCCCCTAGACTAAGATAGTAGGCCCCCGATTTAAGTGGCCTTTCAATTTCGAAAGCACGCTTAACCTGACACAGTGGAATATGAGATCGGAATGTATCAATAAGCTGTTTTGTCGATGTCATTCTTGCTCTCCCTGATGAACTGAGAACAGAATGATTGAGTGCACTGCACTCGCAACAGCTAATTTAATAAATCATCCAATAAATTATCGAACTCGTTAGCTTCAAGGTATTTTTGGGTTATCAGTGATTGATATTTGGATAAAACAGGATGTTCAGTTTTAAGTGAAGATGCGGCTTCATAAGCCTTTTTAAGATCGCCATTTAAATAATATAACATCATGGTTTCGTTATCAGTCAATATCGCACTTTGAGCTAGCAAAGTTTGCATGACACTCGTGACATTACCAATTGACAATTGTGGGAGTTCATGGAATGGATTAGGTAGGCGAGTTTCAGACAATGAAGCATCTGATTTCATTATATTAATGAACTGATCCAGTTTTTCAGAATGGATGCCTACGCCAATAATGGATTGTCGACCAACTAAAGTAACGTTTAAAAACTCGGCTGCTTCCATCCGTTTATAACTATCGGTAAAGATAGCCTTGACACGTTTGCTATCAGCAAAAAAACCTTGAAGCAACACTGCATTGTGGAACTTGTTTAGGCTCTCCCGTGCTATGAACAAATGATGTTTGTCCGAACCTATCCCCATGCTTTCTTTATGGACGATAAGAAAACCTTTACTTCTTACAAGAGGATAAACTAGATCTTTAAATGACTTGTGTTCGGACAGTTCAACAGAAAACAACGATCTTATCGCGTCAGGAGGTGACAATGCATCATATTTCACAAGACAACCTTAACAAGTCTCTTTCAGATGGTGGATTCTCCTCAAGAGCGTATCTCGCAATAAATTCCGCTCGCGTAAACCAATCAGATCGACAGCGATACTGACTTTTTGCGTACTGATCTATCACACCCAAACAGTAACCAGCTCTTAAGCTTTCAGATAACGAAGTTGTTTGAGCAGCTAGCAGATGCCTTTTATGCTTGGACGCATATATGTTGACTAACTCAGCGCAACTATCTACCAATGGGAATGGGGGAGATTTAGCTGAAGAGATTGCTGGTACTAATAAGAGACTCAGAGCAATGATAAGAGTATTTTTACGTAACATTCTAAATATCCGATTTTGTTTTTTGGGATTGCTCCTGTGAATTCACATTGTTCTTGGCGATACTATCGTCTCCATTTAAATCTTGAGAGTCAAAAACCATTGTCCTTTTACCCTTGCTGGGTACGGCTATATATAGGCTTAAAAGAATGCCTGAAAATGTAAACATCTGGATATAGTTCTCACCATGGAGGCGTACCAAGTCTAAATGCTTAGTCCCCTCTTGCAAATCAGTCAAAGCAACAACACTGACGACCAACCAGGCGACTAGTACAAATCTACCATACCAGATTAAAGGCATGGACCACATATTCCACCAACGCTCACTAGTTTGACGTGTGTAGATGAAATATCGCCTTAAAAGAACTAAAGCTAAAATGACGAACACGGCCTCGATATCTGAAATGTCGGACAAGCCTTCTTGGTATTCGAAAATATTAATAAGCGCAAGCCATAGGGATATCAGCGCCATCCCTACTAAAGCGATGAACAGACAAACGTTGAGTAGTGTTGCCACTATCCTCCCGACAGCCCAATCCAATTCAAATAATAAGTGGAGAAAACCTTCATGCTTTTTAGACCCATTCATTCCCACTTTTTGTCGCTGTTCTACGTTTGATCTATCCATAAGTCAGAGAAAAACCATCAGTTTCTATGTTCCATAAGTTTAACAATAACGCACACCACATGAAAAGCTTTCTATTATTCTTTCTTGCTGATTTTACTAAAATAATAAAGTTTAAACTTTCTAAAAATAATTTCACATATACCAAGCTCAATGGCAGATTGTTGGACATTTTAACGAGAATAAGTAGGTGCAAGGAAACTCAACAAGGTTCCTAAAATAAGAGGGCCATGTTATTTTAAATCACCATCAAATTTTACTAGCCTACTTCTAATATCACTTACAGCATCATAAATAACATCAATGTCAGCACCCTTATTTAGCATCAATAAAATATTTTCATATACATCTTTCTTTGCATACTTCTTACTGGTTCGCTTTGTCCTTTCTCTATTGGTTTTTTTTGACTTTCTTTCTCTATAATTTCTTTCATCTCTAGCCAAAATGAGACGTCTATATCTTTCACTCTTTACCTCATCAAGTTCCCCCCATAAAAAGAAACCAACCTTACAATGTAAAATTAAATCTTCATTATTATAAAAGAAAGACTTATCAATAACACCAGATTTACATAAATAGTTATAAGTCCATAAACAAAGCTTTTCATTCCGATGACTTAGCCAATTAAAACGCTGCTTACTATTATATTTGGCCTTTTGTAGCCTCAAAAATTTAAAAAAAGCATTGGGTTCAAAATGTAAATTCACTCTAGAATCTAGCAATGACTTCATTATCTCTATTTTTTCAACTCCAAACAAAAAACAAATAATATCATCAACACGCTCATGATGCGTTCTAGGAGGTGGAGGTATCTTATAAGTCTCTTCATGAAGATTACTATGAATATAATTATACAATGAGTATTTAACTGTATAATCAAAATTATAATAAGAATATTTACAATAATGAATATCCAGGTAATTACGTTCACTTAGCATTAACCATAAAAGATAACAAAACTCTTTATCAGTTTTAATGTGTGAATATAACTCCTTATCAATAATACCCTTTACCACATCCATATCACCCCTCAAAAAAAACAAATATAAAAACTAATTAAATAAAAACATAAATCACTAATTATAAAATATCAATCACAGCATGATAAAAACATTGATTTAAACATGATATTTTAATGACTATATCATGATGATGGCGACTTAAAATGTGACAAAAAACACAATACAACAAAGGAATCTTCGCCATGATAATGAAACCAGGCTTGTTGCTTAATGGGATTGGTTACAAATTTAAACATAACGAGAAGCCACTTTACAGAAAAAATTTATTATCAGAGTGAGAAGCCAAGGAACACACACACCAAGTTCAATAAACACGCGGCAATCTATATATCTAAAATCATGGTGTAGTAATATATATAACCTTTACATTGAATAGACTATAAAAATAACAAGACAGTTACCTACTATGAATGAACAACAACAGAGGTAACTAATGAAAACGTTTTTATCTAATCCAAACCTTACTATGATTAATGAATCTGAATTTATGTCTTTTCCTATTACAACCGATCACGGCCATTTGGCGCACCAATACTTATGTAAAATAAAAGAAACATTAGACTTATCATTAGCTGAGTACCATAGAGTTTATGTTCAACGAGTCGATCTTAGATATCCAAAATATTTCTTTGGTTATAATAGCTGTACAATTACTAAATTTATTGAGTCATTGAAATCTAAGATAGAAAATGATTTAAACCGAAAGGGAAAGATTGGGAAATGTAAATTAAGATATGTTTGGGCGAGAGAGCAAGCAAGTTCAGAAACACCGCACTATCATGTTGCATTAATTATTAACAAGGATGTTTACTTTTGTTTAGGGAATTTTAGCAATGATAGTGGGAATTTATCTTCAATGATAAAAGAGGCATGGGCGAGCGCTTTAGGTATTGAATACTTTCAAGTGGAAAATAGTGTTCACTTCCCTAAAAACTCCACTTATTACATCCACAAGGGAAGGGAATCTTACCTAGAAGAATACAGACAGTGTTTTTATCGCTTAAGCTACTTAACCAAGATTGACACAAAAGTATATTCTAACGGATTGAGAAACTTTTCTTCTAGCAGAAAATAAAAAAAGAGGCTTCCCCTCTTTTTAATCATTATCTTTAAAAACCAAAGATATATTTTATACCACCGAAGAATACTCCAGCAACAGAACCAATCACTTTACCTATAGCCTTTCCAGGTTTTCCAAATATTGCGCCTATATCGGAACCAATAGACGCACCTTGTAGTGTTGTTTCTACAATGGATTCCCAAAGACTTAAGCTGGTTTTTTTATTGTAATCGCTGGCGTCGTTGTCTTTCCAATTATTCACATCGTTGGAAATAGTTCGGTTCGCCAGCATTACTCTTTTATCTTTGGGCAATAAATCGACAATCGTATACAACAACTTTGATAAGTTATACGGTCGCTGTCGATTAACACCATCACTGTATCCTGCAACAAAATAGACAGGTGTGATTGATATCTGTGTGGCTTTATGTATTCGTTTGGCTACCGTTGCTTGCTGTTTTTCAAGAAAAGCTAACGCTTCATCGGTCGGCTCGTTATCAATATAGTTCCATGATTTTGGACCTTTGAGTGCGACGTCCGCTTGGTTAATACCAACAATCAGTCGTTTGTCTGCTTCGTCTCCTAAGTGAGGAATAATAATGTCATTAATGAGCGTTAATGGTGTACCTAAATCACGAGAACCACCATCAAGGATTACCAACACTAAATCAATGACGAGCTGTCCATTGGCATCTTTCTTATTGAGCAAATGTTTGATGGCTTTTGTGTGCCTTCTATCTTCATCTATACCATCACCTAATCCTGGGGTATCCCACAGTACCAGATTATTTAATTGGTAATGCTGAACGCATTCAGTGTGAGGCTCACTGTTCATACCGACTTCTGCTATCGGCATGTTGAATAATGCGTTAATGGTTGAGCTTTTTCCTGCACCAGTTGCGCCCGTAATGAGGATATTGAGCTTTTCTTTTTTAATTTGTTTTAAGTTATTAAGTAACTTCGAGCGATCGGCTTCATTTAATGACGCATGAAGAATCTCGCTTTCTAAAGTAGTAAAGAGATCGTTAGTGGTAGACATAGATAGTGATTCCTTAAGTTTGAGTCGAAAATTTACAGCTCATCTCTTTCCCATGAGGATAAACTCTAGAGGAATTAAAAATGAGATTGATTAGATTGAAAGAAGTATTGGATATGACTGGATTAAGCCGAGCTTATATGTACAAACTGATGGCTGAGAAGAAATTTCCAAAATCGGTGTCACTTGGTTTTCGCAGTGTTGCGTGGCTGGAAAGTGAGATTCAAGATTGGATTCTTGAACGAGTTGCTGAGCGTGATGAACGTATAGAAGAATGAACTACTGATGGATGATAGGATAATGCAACTCATCCTTATTAAACCATTAACTACACTCTCTAACTTCGATATCGTCGTAACACGCCCATTCAACATACTGCAGAAAGTTTTGCTCCCACATTTGATACAGTTCATCGATACCTGGAGTGCGAATGCTTTGCCATCCCGTAGCGACGGTAAAAGCAACTTGATTGCCAAAGTCAAAATCAATGCATCGCTCTAACTCAGGATAATAGTTCCCCATATACGAAAAATCGGTAATGTAGAGAATATCCACCGTTTTACCACTCACAATGTTGAGGCCAATCTCAACCGGATGATATCCCCCTTCTTCCGCGCTATAGCTTTTGTCTCGAAAATGGATAGAGAGGGTATAGCTGGTGGACTGTGTCGTTTCTATGGATGCATGACAATATTGGCTTAATAACGCCAGAAGCTTATTAGAAACAGGCAGCGCTGACGGCGTAAAATTCAGTATAAACATGGTTAAATCTCCTAAAACTAACCGAGGTTAAAACGTGATCATGAGTGGTGTTCATCGAAGGTTTGAATCATCGATAACTGAATGTCATCAAAGAGGGATTGAGTAAGGTGTCGAGAGAACGCGTTCAGCCAAGCATCTAACAGCGCTTTCACTTGTGGATGTGCGAGGCTCGCAGCACCACTGTCTGGTTGATAGCACCAAAGATTGAAGAGATGAAAGTAGAGTTCAGGCTCCATCTCACTCGGTTTGTTTTCCGAGTAAGAAAAACTCGCTAAGCAGACAACCTGCCAGTCTTCACTGGCCGATGCCCGACGAAATTGTATTTCAATGGGATGAAGCCCCTGCCCCGTCTGGTAATAGCGTCTTTGTCGACAGTTCAGGACAATTCGCTCTGCTTGTGGAGGAATCGAATAACGTTGGATGACCAAAAGCAATGCTCGATGAAAGCCATCCAGCAGTTCCAGTTCACCCGATGTTTTCTGGATCATAGTAGCCCCCTTTCCGCAAAAGAGATGGCGCTATCGCCAACCACGATATGATCAAGCACTCGAATGTCCACCAGCGCTAAAGCCTCTTTAAGCCTTTGAGTAATTTGTTTATCGGCCTGGGAAGGTGTGGCATCGCCAGAAGGGTGATTGTGGGCAAGGATGAGCGCGGCAGCATTGACTTTTAAAGCCGCTTTGAGGACTTCACGGGGATAAACACTTGCCGAATCAATTGTGCCAAAGAACAGTTCTTCAAAGGCAATTAGACGATGCTGATTATCAAGAAACATCACCGCAAACACCTCTCGTTCATGGTGTTTTAATTTGCAAGATAAATAGGTTTTTGTTGCTTCAGGATTGCAATATTGATCGCCTCGTAGGGAACGTGCAGCAAGGATTTCTGCGGCCGCGTCAAGCACCCTGTCCGCCGTAACAGGACCATCAAAATAGTAGTTATTTTCGCGCATAGAAAGCTCCTAAAAATGAGAATGTATGTATATGCACGTAGATAATATCTATCTGAAATTGTTTTGATTGCTATGGGTCAGCAACGGCAAATCGTGGTATTTTCAGCTATAAAGTGACGCGGATTTGTGTGCTACTCTCATCTTAGACTTGATGCACAACTTTAAGACCATCAGAGTTTGATTGAGACAACGAAAGAGAAAAGCGCAGAAAGTACGGTTGTGAGGTATAATCGTCCATCAATCGAAATGCGCTTAGTTCTGCTAAATCATCAAGCTATTCAATCAACAATGCGTCGTTATCAGAAAAGAGGAAGCCAATGAGTAAGATAGACAGGTTAACCATCCAGGGGTTTAAGTCTATCCGTTCGCTGGATAAGCTACAGCTCAACAACTTAAACGTCCTTATCGGTGCAAATGGCGTCGGTAAGAGTAACTTTGTGAGTTACTTTAGAATGTTACATGAGTTAGTTGAACGTCGTTTGCAAGTTTGGACGAGCAAACAAGGTGGCGCTGATCGTGTATTGTCATATGGCGTCAAAGAGACTCAGAAACTTCATACCACTATACGTTTTGGGGTGAATGGCTATTCGGCAGATTTAGAGCCTACCACGGACGATAATTTCACTTTTTCTAGTGAAAAGCTCTATTTTGACGGCCCATTTTTTGGGGTAACAGAGCCCAACTTAGGAGCAGGACACAAGGAATCTAACTTAAAGAAAGAGATACAATCGGGCAAGTCAGCAAAAGTAGCCACTTTCTGCTATTCAGCGATTTCTGCTTGGAAGGTTTTTCATTTCCACGATACGAGCGACACAGCAGCAGTAAAACGCCTTGGGACTGTTCACGATAACGAGTATCTACGTTCAGATGCTGGCAACTTAGCCGCCTATTTATTTAAGCTACAGCGTGAAAACTCTGAGGTCTATGCACAAATCTGCAAAACCGTACGCTTAGCTGTACCATTCTTTGATGATTTCGTTCTCAAACCTATTCAACTTGCTTCTGGTGAAGAGCAAATACGCTTACTGTGGAAACAAGCCGATAGTGACTACCCTCTTTGGCCAAGTCAGCTTTCCGATGGCTCTATCCGTTTTATTTGTTTGGTCACCGCTTTATTGCAACCTAACCCACCATCGACCATCATCATCGATGAGCCAGAGCTAGGCTTACACCCTTATGCGATAACGCTATTAGGGGCATTGTTACGCAGTGCGTCAAAACGGATGCAGGTGATCGTATCTACGCAATCCGTTCCACTGCTTAATGAATTTGAATTAGATGATCTGATTGTTGTAGAGCGTAAAGAAGGCGCATCGACATTTAAACGCTTAGACGCTGATAAATTCCGTACCTGGCTAGATGATTATTCAGTTGGCGAGCTATGGGAGAAAAACATCATTGGTGGGAGACCATCAAAATGACCATAGTGCATGTAATTTGTGAAGGACAAACTGAAGAAGCCTTTGTGAAAGCATTGCTGGTGGAACCATTCGCCCTTAAAGGCATTTACTTGAAACCTGGACTTATTGGTCGCCCAGGACATAAAGGAGGAAACTTCAAGTTTGAACGACTTGCTCCTGATATCGAAAAGCGTTTGTTGGCAGATCAACGGTGCTATTGTACTACCTTCTTTGATTTCTACGGATTACCAGAGAGCTTCCCAGGTAAGAATGCCGTCGATGCTAATGCATCTATCGCCGTTAAGGCTCAAACACTACAAAACGCATTCGCAGAAAAATTGACTGAGAAAATCGGTGCGAACGCTATGCGTCGGTTTATCCCTTACGTGCAGATGTACGAGTTTGAAGCACTGCTCTTTAGCGATCCGATAAAGATGGCTCAAGGTATGGATAGAGTAGAACTGGAAACGGTCTTTACCGAGATCGCAAACCGCTTCGACTCACCAGAACATATCAACAACAGCCCGCAAACGGCACCAAGTAAGCGCATCGAAAAACATATTTTTGGCTATGAAAAACCACTTTTAGGAACTTTGGCGGCTTTAGAAGTGGGCCTAGAAACTATGCGAGAGAAATGCCCTTTGTTTGATACTTGGCTAAAAAATATAGAAGCACTGGCTTAACCTCGGTTAAGCCAGCTTTAGGCTGATGTGGAGCTGTGCTATCTCGCGAGTATCACTTAACGAATGTTTTTTGGAACAGACAAGAAGTGCCCTTATACAGAACTTTTACCTAGCTGTAGGTCAGGTATTCGTATTTTTTCCGAGTAAATCATAATCTCAGAGCCGACTCGTTTAGTTTGAGCAGTGTACTGAAGATCGAAGACTTTCTGACGATATGGAGCATAGATATCCGAGATTTCTGGCGCATTGTCGTAAGAAACAACCCAAGGCTTATCTATTATGCCATCTAGAATCTCTCTAATCTGAACATGATCATCATGATTGTAGAAATTCCGATAAAGTCCTTGCCCTTTGATATAGTAAGGTGGGTCTAGATAGATGAGGGTATCTTGAGGAAGGTGAGCGAGCTTGCTTTTCAACATCTCAGCGGTGTCCAGATTATATACATGAATCCTGTCTCGATTCATTGCAATACGCTGAATGCGATTGATCAACTCATCTTTGTTGTAGCGAACATTAAGCTTCCACTTACCAGCTTGAGCCTTACCACCAATAACCCCAGCTTTAAGTATGCCAGATCTATTAGTTCGATTAAGGAAGAATGTTGCAAATCCTAGTTGTACTGGAGAGCTGTTTTCGCTATCAGCAATGATAGTTCGCTGACGTTCCCATTCTTCGATAGACACAGGAGTATCATGAATTAGAGCACACAATTCTTCTGTATGCTCAATTACTGACAACCAGAACGAGTACACCGCTTTATCTAGGTCATTGATATGAATATGTCGAACATATTCTTGAAACATTAGCTCAAGTGCAACTCCTGCTCCGCCAGCAAACGGCTCTACATAATGACCATCATGTAGCCCATTCTCTTCAATCAATGCTTTAAGGTAATACGCTAGCTTTCCCTTACCTCCGGGATAACGAAGCGGTGTGTAAAACGCCATAATTGCTACTCATTCTTTTGTTGCTGCGGGCGGATAGTAGCAACCTATTGCCAATTTGGCCACTCTTATCAATCTTGCCATATTCCTTTGAAAAGAGGTTCCAAGTTATCCCACATGGTATTAATTGAGACTTTGTCAGGCATCATGTGCAAATTATGAACATATTGCTGCCCTGCACCGCTAGCTTTGAAGTAGTTATTCGAGTTGGCTTTCAAAGAAGTTGATTCTTGTCCAGTAATCTTCTTATTACCAAGTAAATCTTCAGTTACAGCAACAACTTTATCATGAAGTCCTGTTTTCTTAGGATTTTGCAGCTGGATCTGGTGCTTCTCCATGTAATGGCTTACTGACATTTCGAGAAAAACGCGAATTAGAACAGATATACTGAATCGGTGATCGTCAAAAGTTAGCTTACTTTTCAACTCTCTAAACAATCCAGAGCACTTCTTGTTGTCACTAATAGTTAACTTGCAGCTAGCAGGAATAAGCATATTCCGGTTAGGGTTTGGTGCGAGCTTACTGCCTTTACCGTTTGAAGGTTTCGATTTATCTGACCCCTCGTTAGGCTTTCCATCGTCAGTATCCTTGCCTGTAGTCGTTTGAGGATCTGTTTCACCTTTCGGTTTACCCTCTTGTGATGACGAAAGCCCTTCACTCTCTGTACTACCCGGTTTCGCACCAATATTCTTGCTACTGCCATCAGCTTTTGATGGGTAACTAGCGGGGTCAGTCAGCTTCCAGGAGCTCAATAATACTTGCTCTGGAGCAACAATACCCAATTGATTCATGAAATCTTCACGATCATCCTTTTTCTTGATTCGGTTAACTGTGAATTGAATCTTACCGTTGTCATCAGTTTCAAGCATCTCATCAAGTAGCTTAGTGATACACTCAATAAATTGCTCTTTTGGGCACTTACAAAACAGACTACCTGTCACCATGTGAAGAGAGAGCCTCTCACGCACAGCAGGATCTCCCAATAGACGAGTGATGTTGGTGATTTTTAGCTTGTTGGTATTGCTCTTTATCGAGCTCTTGATATTCGATTCTTTGGTAATGAAAGTTATTAGCTGGTTGCCAAATGATGTTTCACCATGCTTAGCTCTATGGCGATCAACCTCTTGACCTTTCCAGTGAACTCGGCCTACACCATCATTCTCACCTGTATGCTTTAAGTTAACCCAGTGCTCATAACCTTCATCATCTTGTTGATAGATGACACATTCCACAGCTTGCGGAATGTCAGGATTCGAAGCCAGTAAACCCTTGATCTTACGAGTGGTTTTATCTTCATCAACAATGTCTATGTTTTGAAGAAGCTTCAAAGTGGTGACTCTTCGGTTCCCTTCAACTACAACGTAGTTCTCTGATTCATCTTTAACTACAACGAGTCGCTCTGATGGATCAAGGCCGAATTCAATGATGTCCTTTGCTAGCTTAAACAGCTTATCTCCCTGCTGTTTAAGCATAAACTCTATCGCTTGTCGCTGGTTCTCGGGTTGATTTGGGAACCTAGAGTTATCCAAATCTAGCAACAGATTATTAACATTGATCCTATCGAAAATCATATGACCCTCTCTTCAGCAGTCACATATAAACTCGCCGAATAAAAAAATTGAGATACACAAACATAATGGTAATTCTTATACTAACCAATGTTCAATCTTTTAATATCATTAAGTTACGGTTTTGAGAGAGCCTTAGTGATTTATAGATACCATTGTGACTGCATGCACCTCCTTTAAGCCAGACGAGAATGCAATCACGCTTATATGTGTTATTCCACAATAGATTGATGATGTAGCCATTGATCTTGTCTTTGGATCACTCCCGGGAAGCTTGGATTGACCAGAACTAACTCAAGTAACCTAGCTGAGGAAACTCCGAAAGCATTATTGTTGAGCCTATTTAGACTAGAAGGAGCCTTACGCTCCCATTTTTTTATTTTTTTGTCTGAGTCAACCTGACCACTCTACCATTATGCAGATTTCGTCGGTGATAAAGGCACTACATTGGCAGCTGCCAGAGCTTGCAACTTCTCGCCCCAGGCTTGTAATACCACTAACTGCTCTTCAAGATAATCGTGATGATTATACACCCTCAGCATACCTGGTAGCTGGTGGCCGACCGTCTTTTCAATCGCCACAATGTCTAACCCCATTTCGCTGCAACGGCTGATAAACGTTCGGCGCAAATCGTGTGGTGAGAAACGCTCAAAATCATCCGGTAAGTTACGTTTGATTAGCGCACGTACCGCTGCTGGCTCTTGAACCTTATCAACCAAAAGCTGAGGCCAAACAAATTTCCATTTGCTGGGCACACTCTCACGCTGCTCTTTAAGCAGTGCCAACAGGTAATCGCTTAATGGTACTTTCCGACTCTCCTGGCTTTTGGTGTGGCGCTCCTCAGAGCTGGCAGGTAACAACCATACCTTTTCTTGCCAATCTACCTCACTCCAGCGCATTTCAAGCACTGCACTAATACGTTGCCCACAACCAAGCAAATACTGCATTAGACGGACGTTAGAGGGCTCTGTACGCCAAGAAGGTAAACTGGTTAGCAAAGTCTTCAACTCTGAAAAGCTCAAATTGCGCTTGGTGACTTTAGAGCCACCACCGACATCCTTAGATTTCAAATGTGGTGCAGGATGAGCGCCGATCATATTCAAAGCCAACGCATGGTTGATCACCTGATTGATAATTTTGTGGCACGCACCAATCGCACCCGCCTTTCTCTTGCCACTCTCATCAACCTTGGCATCAAACACTTTATTGAGGTCATGAATTCTCAACTCATCTAGCTTGATGTGACCAAGAAAGGGTTTGATATCCCGAATGTAGATAACCCTCGCCTGTTCACCTCGTAACTGCTTAGATAAACGCTTCTCATCAAAGCTGGCAAAGGCATCATCAAAGGTTTTTGCTTCATCTTGCTCGCGCTGTTCACGTGCCAGTTCCTGCTTAGGATTCTTATTGTTTTCCAACCAACTACGGTAGCGCCCTGCTTCTGTTCGAGCCTGTTCAAGTGTCATCCCCGTTTCCGGTTTCAACTTAACATACCGCCCCATAGTGATTTTTTCGTGTTTTTTGCCGACCTGAAAGCGAAAGATCCAAGTCATTGTACCCGTTGGGCGAACACGAATATTCAATCCTTCAATTTTCTTATCTGGAACTAAGTATTCTTTGTCTTGTGCTTTCAATGATTGCAACGTGGCGTTGGTGCTAATTCGCTTGGTCATGGTTCAAAAACCTCTGCATTTCTGGGTACGGCTCTGGGTACGGCACGGGGTACGGGGAAAGACGAGTTTTCATTGTACGACTAAAGACCCCCTTGGACAAGGAGAGGTAAAAATATCAACAAAAACAATAAATTAAAATTCAAACCTGGACTTTATAAGACGCCACGAGATTCAGAGTTCTATTTACCCACCACATGGAAGCAGGCGTACTGCTAGAGCGTAAAGCATAAAAGAAATTAACGAGCCTAGCGGCTCGTTAATTTTTGCGTCCGATAAAACCGAGCTTTTTACCAATCCACCACAAAAGCCCTAATACCACAATCACTGAAAACAGCATTGAACCTGAATCGGGGTATTGAGCCTTCATAAACGCCGAGTGGCCAAAAGCTCCGACAAAAAAACAGGCTAAACCAACCAACGGAATATCGTCTGCTACTGGATGACGTAAATAGTCTTGGTATAACATTTGTACCGACAACACGAGGGCAATCAGTGGAAAGAGGGAGAAAGAGACCTCGCTGATCGTCAGCCATGATAAAAGTGCGTCACCGCACATGCCACTAATTAAGGCCAGCAGCAATGTTTTACTATTGGAAGTGGGTGATGTTTCGTTACTCATTACTCTATCCCATTTTTTAGTCGATTACGTTCACGCTCTTTGCGATACCAAAGGGCTCCTTTCGCCATCATACGCAACTGCATGATCAGTCGCTCAGACAATTCATCACGCGCTTGTCGTTCTAGATCTAATGCTTGCGCGCCGGAGCTAAAGACTAACGTCACTGAGGCTTCAGCTTGGATGACCGCTTCTTCTCGTCCCATACCGGTATTGATCAGGTATTCGGTCAGCTCAGCAGAAAAATGTTGAATTTCACGCACTACTGCGGCGCGAAACTCAAACGAAGTGCCAGAACGTTCGCGCAACAGTAAACGAAACACATTAGGACTACTTTCAATAAATTCCATAAAGGTTTCCACTGACGTACGTATGACACTGCCCTCTTTAACAATTCTCTGCCGCGCTTGACGCATCAGTTGACGTAGCAGTAATCCACCTTCATCAACCATGGTCAACCCCAACTCATCCATGTCTTTAAAATGTCGATAAAAAGAGGTGGGGGCAATCCCAGCTTCGCGTGCGACCTCACGTAAACTTAAATTAGAAAAGCTGCGATCCGCACTCAATTGACTAAACGCTGCGTCAATCAATGAACGACGAGTTTTTTCTTTTTGTAGCGCGCGAATTCCGGTAGATTTCATAATGAACCTATTCTCATAGCCTTATCATCAACCGCATACTATAACGCGAAACGCACTATTGTCGATCCCAGCTTGCATAGCAGTGTCAGCATTTTCTCAACCATTCAAACAACACAAAAATACCACACTTAAATTCTCCAGCCGCTATCCTATAAAATGTCGTGATCCTAAACACCCTATCGGGGAAATGGGATTTACCTAGCAACACAATCAGTTACAATCTCGCTACAGCACTGATAAGCATCGATAACAACAAGGATATCCTATGACACAGAAGCACCAGTTTGACGTTATCGTCATCGGCAGCGGACCTGGCGGAGAAGGCGCAGCAATGGGATTAGCCAAAGCTGGCATGAATGTCGCGATCATAGAAAAGGAAAGCACCGTCGGCGGCGGTTGTACACACTGGGGAACCATTCCCTCGAAAGCTTTACGTCACGCCGTCAGTCGAATCATTGAATTCAACAGTAACCCGCTGTTTTGTAAAAACAACACCAGCATACACGCCACATTTTCATCCATTCTCGGTCATGCAAAAACCGTTATCGATAAACAAACTCGCTTACGACAAGGCTTTTATGACCGAAACCAATGTAGCTTAATTTTTGGTAGCGCCGAATTTATCGACCCTCACACTGTCGCAGTTCATAAACACGATGGCAGCATCGAGCACTATCAAGCCGATAAATTTGTGATTGCCACTGGCTCTCGACCTTACCAACCGAATGATATCGATTTTACCCATCCTCGGATCTACAACAGCGATTCGATTTTAAATTTAAAACACGATCCACAGCATATTATTATTTATGGCGCAGGGGTGATTGGTTGTGAATACGCCTCTATTTTTAGAGGGTTAGGCGTAAAGACCGATCTGATCAATACTCGCGATCGCTTATTGGCTTTTTTAGATAATGAAATTTCTGATGCGCTCTCTTACCACTTTTGGAATAGTGGCGTGGTGATTCGCAACGATGAAACCCATCAGAAAATTGAAGGTACTGATGATGGTGTAATTGTCCACTTACAATCGGGTAAAAAGATGAAAGCGGACTGCTTGTTGTACGCTAACGGTCGTACGGGTAATACCGATCAACTGAATTTATCAGCGGTTGGCCTCGCCGCCGACGCCCGTGGTCAATTAACCGTCAACCACAATTATCAAACCGATGTCGAGCACATCTATGCGGTTGGGGATGTGATTGGGTACCCAAGCCTTGCCAGTGCTGCTTACGATCAAGGCCGTTTTACCGCCCAGGCGATTACTCAGGGCCAAGCGGTGAATAAGTTGATCGAAGATATCCCAACGGGTATCTATACCATCCCAGAAATCAGTTCAGTTGGAAAAACCGAACAAGAACTCACCGCAGCGAAAATCCCTTACGAAGTAGGACGATCCTCATTTAAGCATTTAGCACGCGCACAGATCTCTGGTAAAGATATCGGTAGTTTAAAAATTCTCTTTCATCGCGATAGCAAAGAGATTTTAGGTATTCACTGCTTTGGGGAGCGCGCGGCAGAAATCATCCACATTGGACAAGCAATCATGGAACAAAAAGGCCCTGCTAATACCATCGACTATTTTGTTAACACGACCTTCAATTATCCCACCATGGCTGAAGCTTATCGTGTTGCCGCGCTCAATGGATTAAACCGCTTGTTTTAACCATGGCTTGTTTTAACCATGGTTTGTTTTAAAAATGGTTGATGACGGCGACTTAAACAAAAGAGTCGTCGTCAGTTTAAGCTGTCTCTTCCTAAGCTAGAGAAAATCGCCTCGCTGCCACTGGCGCTTTAATACCCAACCTAAACTCAGCCCACGCAATGCCATAAACGTTAACATCGCTAGCCATAAAGCGTGGTTTTGCCAAACAGAGAAAAGTATAAACACCAGAAAAAAACCACTGGCAGCAATAAACATGCTGTTACGCATCTCTCGCCCTTTCGTGGCACCAATAAATATCCCATCGAGTAAAAAACACCACATCGCCACCAGCGGCATCGCGACTAACCACGGCAGATATTCCTGAGCCGTCTGCTGTACACTTGGAATAGACGTAATTAAACCAATCAGGTTCGAGCCTGAGAACGCAAAGACGGCCGTTAGCCCAAGGCAAATTAGTAAGCTCCAAAACGTACTGCCAATAATAGAAGCTTTAAGTTGCGACGGGCTTTTCGCTCCTACCGCTTTGCCCACCATCGCCTCAATCGCGTATGCAAAACCATCCATGCCGTAAGAGATCATCATCAAGAAGCTCATCAGCACCGCATTCGCAGCGACAACTTGATCACCAAAAGCCGCGCCTTGAAACGTCATAAAACTAAAGGCAGCCTGCAAACATAACGAACGCAAGAAAATGTCACGATTTAAACGTACAAAACGACTCATCCCTTGAGTACTTTGCAATAATAAAGCCCAAGGTGATGGTAAACCTTTAGCACGCCAAAAGCGCCAGACACACCATAAACCAAAAGCCATACCAAGGTAATCGGCGATCACTGAAGCCAACGCGACGCCAGAGACTTTCCAACCAAAACCGAGCACAAACAGGACATCGAGCACAATATTGGTCAGATTGGTGATGATCACCATCCACATTGGCGCTTTAGCATTTTGCGTCCCCAATAACCAACCAAGCAGCACAAAGTTGATTAATACGGCCGGCGCACTCCAAGCTCGAATCATAAAGTACTGCTGAGCATAATGTTTCACTTGCTCACTGGCTTCACTTAAGGCAAAAACGCCTTCACCAATCAAACGGTGCAGTAACAAAAAGACCGCCGCAAATCCAAGAGACATCAGCACGCCCTGTACCCAGACTAAAGCCAACTGATTACGGTCATCAGCGCCATAGGCTTGTGCTGTTAATCCGGTCGTCGACATGCGTAAAAAGCCCAATAACCAGAAAGAAACGCTGATCAGCATGCCCCCAAGCGCGACGCCACCGAGATACCATGCGTGCTGTAAATGACCAATCACCGCCGCATCGACCAAGCCAAGCAATGGAATGGTAATGTTGGACAACACCATAGGAATGGAAAGCAGTAAGACTTGACGATGAATGGTGCGGTTGGTAAGAATTTGGACTAGCGACGCCACATAGAAACCCTCTTAAGATCGGCCATCCAGTGTACCGAAAATAATCAGCATTCCCAAGTGATGACGACGGACAGCGCTCAATGAGCATCAATCCCAATAACGCCAAGACATTACCAACGCACTTGGACCACCACGGGGGTTAGGCGATGTTTGAATCCGTTGATTTTACTCACCAAACGTTGCCAAAGTTTCCAGCGATGGCAATGGCGGTCAAGGGGCGATAACAGCAAGGCGCTATGTGCCCAAGGCAAAGCATTGAGTATCGCTTGATCCGGTTTAGCAAAACCATGTTGATAATGACCAGAGCCCATTTTTTGTCCAAGACGTGTCATAGTTTTATCACCCGCCAGAACTAAACAAGCGCGAGCATTAACGAAATGCAGCCCCAACGCACGAATAAAAGAAGAAATCTGCTTTGCGTGGCAGTCTAATAACGCATGTTCACATAAGATCAATACCGGAGCCGAATCAGGAATGATTAACCGCTCTAACCAGTCAAGATTATCGACACTACCGCAGCAATGCTGATAACGCTCACTACGATGAAACAGTTTTTGCCGCCATAACAAATGCTCACTCACATCGACTTCCACCCAGTGACAGCGCCCATTATCGACTCGGTAAAAACGCGTATCTAAACCAGCGCCAACATTAATGATCCAGCCATCAGGATGGGTCGCTAAAAAACGATGAATTTGCTGATCGCACAGTCGAGCCAGCGTAACATGCAATAGCTGTTTTTGCGGAATGTCGCCCGCGAGACAGTCTGGCGCAAGGTGACAACGCTGACAGGCACGAGCGGCTATCGGATCATAGACCAAGCCATCATCGACGAAACTTTCACGGCTACGCAACCAAAGCGGCTGCAGTAAACGAGTGGGTACTTGATAACGTGGTGATGAATGAGTGTACTTAGAGGGCATTATCATCTTCCTTATGTCACCATAAAAAGATGATAATGAATATCAATTAGATTGGCAAGCTAATGCGTGATATTTGAGCAGGGGTCACATCCAATCGGTATTACGGATAATCCCAACGGCAATCCCTTCAATCGCTAAATCTTGACAAGTTAAGTCAACTTCAATCGGTGCAAAAGCGTCATTCTCAGCATGCAGCCACACTTTCGCGCCTTTACGCTCTAAACGTTTGACCGTCACATCTTCTTCGACACGAGCGACAACAACTTGCCCATTACGCACATCCTGAGTTTTATGAACCGCGAGCAAATCACCATCCATAATACCAATGTCCTTCATGCTTTCCCCCTGAACACGGAGTAGAAAGTCGGCTTGAGGCCGAAACATACTCGGATCAACATGATAATGCGCTTCGATGTGCTCTTGCGCGAGGATCGGTTCACCAGCCGCGACTCGGCCGATCAAAGGTAAACCAAGATCTTGCTCAGCATCATTGGCTGCCCCTACTAAAATACGAATCCCACGTGAAGCACCGGGAACAATTTCAATCACTTGTTTACGAGCGAGAGCTTTTAAGTGCTCTTCTGCCGCATTGGCTGAACGAAAGCCCAGTTCGCGAGCGATTTCAGCGCGAGTGGGTGGCATTCCGGTTTCTTCGATCTTACTTTTAATTAGCTCGAAGACTTGTTGCTGGCGTGGCGTTAACGGCTTCATGACTCACCTGTCTTTTTATACAGTTAACTGTGAGTATATCCAGTAATTCACGAAAAGCAAAGTGGATTGCTGCTTTTTTGATTACTCCACCGCCCGTCACGGCTGGGCAGTGTTTCGAACAGGAATCATGAAACAAATCAAACCTCTAGTAAGCAATCAACTGACATGACGGAATAGTATTAAAAGGTTTGACCAGTTTCTGGTATTCTTGCGCTTCAAAAAAAGACACCGACTCAAATCGATCGCTCTCGGTTTGAGTTTTAGTACAGCATCTTGAGGCCTTGAACTCTTATGTCTTCCGGACACTCATTTTCTCGCTCTTTATTAAAATTACCGCTATCGGTAATGGTAAAAGGCACGGCGATCCCATCGAACCCGATTGATGATTTAGCCATTGATCTGCATAAACCGATTGTTTATGTCTTACCGTTTCGCTCGAATGTTGATCTACTGACGTTACAAACTCATGCGCTCAATGCGGGGCTCCCCGACCCACTGACCCCACTGACCATTAATGGTCAAACGCTAAAACGTTATGTTTTTATCGCTTCTCGTCCAGCGCTACTGCAAGACGACCATAATGTGCCTAACGAATCGATTACTACCTTTTCTGAACTGTTAGCCTTACATAAGCATGATTCTGAATTGGATGTTCAAATGATTCCTGCAAGTGTGCTATGGGGAAGACGTCCGGGTAAAGAGGGACAAGAAAAACCTTACTTACAAGCTCTAAACGGGTTACAAAAAGCCATCGCCGTGGTGATCTCTGGACGTGACTGTTTGGTCCGTTTTAGCCCTGTAGTTTCATTGCGTTACATGGCCGATGCTCACGGGACCGATAGTTCAATTGCCCATAAACTCGCACGAGTGGCACGCATTCACTTCTCTCGTCAAAAATTAGCCGCTTCCGGCCCTAACTTACCTCAGCGTCATCAGTTATTTTCAAGACTAATGACCTCCCCTGCGATAGAAAAAGCGATTGTCGATGAAGCCAACCGTAAAAACATCTCATTAGAGAAAGCTCGTAAAGAAGCGCATAATATTTTGGATGAGATCGCCGCCGACTTTTCATACTCTTTAATCAAAAAAGGGGATCATGTTCTTGGCTGGCTATGGAATCGCATTTATCAAGGGCTGAACATCAACAACGCGGCCACGGTACGTCGACTCGCTCAAGATGGTCATGAAATTGTCTATGTTCCTTGTCATCGTAGCCATATGGATTATCTTCTACTCTCTTATGTGCTCTATCACGAAGGGTTAGTTCCTCCGCACATTGCCGCGGGCATTAATTTAAACTTTTTCCCTGCCGGACAAATATTCCGCCGTGGCGGAGCATTTTTTATCCGTCGGAGTTTTAAAGGCGATCCTCTTTATTCGACGATTTTCCGCGAATACCTGGCAGAATTGTTTGCTAAAGGCTACTCGGTAGAATATTTCAGTGAAGGTGGCCGATCACGTACCGGGCGTTTACTGCAAGCCAAAACCGGTATGTTAGCAATGACCATTCAAGCCATGCTGCGTGGCTTGAACCGTCCTGTAACCCTAGTGCCCGTCTACATTGGCTATGAACACGTGATGGAAGTCGGCACTTACGCCAAAGAGCTGCGCGGTAAACGCAAAGAAAAAGAGAATGCAGGCTTAGTGTTTCGCACGCTACGTAAACTACGTAACTTTGGCCAAGGCTACGTTAATTTCGGTGAGCCAATCCCTCTTAATCACTATCTTAATGAACATGCACCAGAGTGGACTCAAGACATTGATGCCATGGGGGGCAGCAAACCCCAATGGATGATGCCTATCGTTAACCAATTAGCGACCAAAATGATGACACACATTAACGATGCTGCTGCCGCCAATGCGATGACCTTGTGTGCGACCGCATTATTAGCCTCAAGGCAACGTGCATTAGCTCGGGACAATTTGGTCAAACAAATCGATTGTTATTTAGCGCTACTACGCAATGTTCCTTACTCGACGACCTTTACCATACCTAGTGATAGCGCAGAGCAATTGGTCACCCATGCTGAGTCGTTAGATAAGTTTTTGGTTGAAACCGACAGTATTGGCGACATTATCTCATTAGATCGTAACCAGTCGATTTTGATGACTTATTATCGTAATAACATCATTCATTTACTGGCACTACCATCGCTAATTGCGCAGATGCTGATCCGTCAGCAATCATTATCGATCAGTGCTATCCAGCAAACCGTTGCTCAAGTCTATCCTTTCCTTAAGCAAGAACTATTTTTAAGCTATGCCGAACATGAATTGGATGAAATTGTTGAGCGTTACCTATCCGAGCTTGAGCGCCAACACTTAGTGACGATTGAACAGCAAACGGTAACCATCAACCAAGCCCAGACACAAGTCTTGATGCTCCTTGGTCGAACGATTTCCGAAACACTGCAACGTTATGCGATTGCCTTGAATCTACTGGTTGCTAACCCAGATTTAGCCAAAACGGATCTCGAAGCTAAGAGCCAAGAGATTGCTCAACGGCTGGGACGACTGCATGGGATTAATGCGCCAGAATTTTTTGATAAAGGTGTTTTTTCGGCGCTGTTTGTCACTTTAACCGAACAAGGCTACTTAGGTCATGATGGTTATTGCCAATTGGAAAAAACTCAGCAGTTTGCCGATGCGCTTTACCTGATGCTCTATCCTGAAGTCCGTTTAACCATTCAAGAGAGTATCTGTCAGGTCGAGTGGTAATGAGTTAACGTCATCACGGTTACAGACGCTGGTTATCACTGACCCAATAACACTAAGGCATCCCACGGGATGCCTTAGTCGTTGATCATCGAGTTACCACCACAGTGAGAGTATTAACCCCAATGTAATGACCATACCGACATAGTTATTGTTCAAAAAAGCATGAAAGCAAGGCATACGTTGTCGATGACGAATTAAATGCTGCTGATACACAAATAAACCACTGGCAATTAAAATCGCCCAGTAATAACTGGCTCCTAGCGAATAAACCCAACCCAGTGCGATCAATAAAACGATCGTCATCAGTTGCAACACACCAATGATCGCTTTATCACGACGACCAAATAAAATCGCGGTGGATTTCACTCCAATCAACAGATCGTCATCACGGTCAACCATCGCATATTGAGTATCATAAGCAATCGTCCACAGCAGGTTTACCCCAAAGACTAACCAGATGATTGGAGGCAAGGCATTGGCTTGAGCGGCCCATGCCATCGGAATCGACCAACTGAATGCTAAGCCCAGAAAAAGCTGAGGTACTTGAGTATAACGTTTCATGAAAGGATAGATGAAAGCCAGTAACACCCCGACTAAAGAGAGTTTTATTGTCAAAGGATTCATGGTTAGTACCAGTAAAAAAGACAGGATCACCAAGACTAAAAACAACCCAATCGCTTCCTTCTCACTCACTTTCCCAGTGGGTAACGGACGTTGAGCTGTGCGCTTCACATGCCCATCAACATGACGATCGGCAAAATCATTAATCACACAACCGGCGGAACGCATCGCAAACACCCCAACCACAAACACCACAAGTATGTGGAAATCCGGCATTCCTTGCGCTGCTAAAATCAGCGCCCATAACGTTGGCCATAACAGCAACAACGAACCAATAGGTCGATCCATACGCATCAGTTGCCAATAGGCATGCACTTTTGCTTGGTTCATTTACACACTCTCCTTCGCGTAAATTGGGCAATCGGGCAAAAATAATTCAGCGACTAACATCGGTTTATGATTCATCCATAATCGTGAACGTCGCGCAAGTAACGGGCCATCCAAGGTCATCGCCCAGCCAACTTGTAATCCATCCCGTCGAACATGATCACTGTTAAAGACGGTAAGGCCAAGCGGAATATCCCCTTGTTGAGTCAAATCCTCTGGCTGATCTTGCAAAGAGCTTTGAGGAATGAGTGTACGACCGAAGACCCAGGGTCTAGTATCTCCGGCTAAAATAACCTGACGTAATAGACACGTTTCTGCCGTTAACCACGTCACTTCCGTAAAATCCAGTTGTGCAGGTTCCAGCCACTGGTTATGGTGCTGAATAATACTCAGTCGCTGACAATACTGAGCCATCAGACGCGATAACGACCCTTGCTCTAATAGCCAAGATTGGGCGTTATCCGTAGGATAAGTAAAATCTTCCGGCCATTGCCAATTAACTTGGCGTAATGAAGAAAGATAGAGCGGAGTCATTCTATTCATACTAGTATTCAATATGACGCTTAATCGTCATACAATAACGCCGACATGCAGGTAAACCGAGCAGCGTTCAGACTCTATTAAGCATTTTATTTACAATCAGATGCGCTATTGTAACAAGAGTCGGGCGATTCGAATATCGTGAACAGAAGAAAGAACAGGCACAACTATGCTTAAACGTTATCTAGTCCCAATAATGCTCGCCTTTGGCCTGCTAGCCCCCTACTCTGCGATGGCGAGTACGGAGAATAGAACTCAATTCGCCTATTTTACATTAGAGCCGGAATTGACCACCAACTTCCATACCCGAGGTAATCGTCTTGGCTATATTCAGGTCAGAATTGATATTATGGTCGCCAATAGTGCCGATCTACCATTAATCGAGCTCCATCAACCACTCATTCGTGATGCGGTCATTGAGCAGCTTGGTAAACAAACCGAGGATTCCATCCGCTCTCTTGCTGGCCGAGAAAACTTACGAAAAACCCTCGTCGAGGATTTAAACAATATCTTATTGCCTGAAACCGGACGTACACTGATCGCTGATTTACTGTTTACCAAATACATTTATCAATAAAACAGAGTCAACGAATCTCTCACGGTCATCGAACTATCGCTCAATGGAACGCTTTCGATGACCGACTTGCATCGTGTAAACCCAATAACATACCGCTAACTAATCCGACCAAGTGTGCCGTATTGGCGATCGCCATAAATGGCTGAACAAATCCCAACACCAACCAAATCAGCATAAAACCAATTAACGGTTTAGGCATCTCTAAACCAAGTTGAGGCGCTCGCCAGCCCAGCAGCCATAAATACCCCACCAAAGCATACACAACCCCAGATAAGCCACCAAAATTCGCGCCTTCCACCCAGTATTGTCCAGCACCAGAGAGAGCCGCAGCGATCAATGCTAGCTGAGTGAGTTTAAGACTACCAAGCCGCTTTTCAATATCACCGCCAAGCTGCCACCACCACAGTAGATTAAACGCAATATGCATGATGGAAAAATGCAGCAGCGCATGGCTAAACCAACGCCATAATTGCCATTGTTGACCCGCGAAAGCCGGAAAATGCAACCCCGCAAACACCTGACGAGCCAAACCAAGCTGTTGTAAAACAAAAATCCCGATGCAGACCATCATCACCAGTAATGTGATTGGCCCAGCTTTGGCTTTTACCAGTGATAGAAGACTCGGGGCTTGATAAGTAAACGGCGTTGGTTGAGTATTGGCTACCTGCCAAGAAGCCGCTTGATATTTACTGTCTTGAGGATAACGCAAGAAATGCTGTAGTTCGCTGTCGGTTTCTATTTGGTGCTGCTCATCGATGAGCCATAAAGAAACCTGACCACCTTCCTCTGGCTGCATCTGAATCTCGATATGCCGTGAGGCCATGTAATCAATGAAAGCTTGTGCCATCCGAGGATGAGCTAAGGTGATCAATTTTATCATTTGGGTTAACTCGTTGTTGTCGGTAAATGAGCGTGATGCCAGGCTTCAAAGCCTCCATCAATACTATACACCTGTTCAAAACCTTGGTTAACCAAGTATTGAGCCACACCTTGACTACTAATACCGTGGTAACACATGACTAAAATGGGCTGTGTGAATTCGTGCTCTTTAATAAAAGTATTGAGCGTGTCATTGGTTAAATGAAACGCATCCCGAGGATGAGCTAACGCAAAAGACTGCGGATCACGGATATCAACCAGCGTGGCCTCCGTTTGTTCAAGTAACTGTTGTGCACTGATAACATCAATATGTTGAAATGGGTCCATGAAGTGATTCTCGTTAAGCCATAATTAGTTAGCACACATTGTAACCTAACCCACATTGAACAAGTACATAACGACTGTGGGGTTATGCTCAATAATCTTCAAGCATTATATTGTGGATAATTCTGTGGATTGCGTTGATAAGGTATCTCAAGAGAAAATGATCCACTACATGTTGTGATGATCTTTATTTTTCTGTGTGTAAGAAAAACATATCCCCAAATAGAAAACAGCGTTCAAGCCTTGATTTATCGTCACTGATGATCATTCGTGATACTTTTCATCACAGAGTTATCCACAGAAAATCGACCCGACGTTGATCACTGTTTTCGATCCTAATAAAAAAGCCGAGATCGATTGATCTCGGCTTTCTGCTCATTGATTGTCTAGCGGTTAAAAATCACCGACCGCCTCTTTGAGCTTTTTCATCGCATTCTTTTCTAGCTGGCGAATCCGCTCAGCAGAAACTTGATAAAGATCCGCTAATTCTTGCAAGGTCGCCTTTTGGTCATCCAGCCAACGAGAGCGCACAATATGCTGACTACGTTCATCCAAACTTGCCAAAGCTAAACTAAGGCGATGATTGGTATGATTCTCCCAGTTTTGCGCTTCGATATTTTCCGCTAAATCCGATTGCTTATCTTCCAGATACAGCACTGGCGCAGTGTAAGCATTCGGGTTGTCGTCATCTTCAGCAGAAAATTCAAACGTTGAATCGAGCGCCGCTAAACGAGATTCCATTTCTCGAACTTCAGCAGGTTCAACCCCGAGTTCACGAGCAACGGTTTCAACTTCACCGTTATTAAACCAACCGAGACGCTTTTTCGATTTACGTAGGTTAAAAAACAATTTGCGCTGCGCTTTAGTGGTCGCAATTTTCACGATACGCCAGTTGCGTAACACGTATTCATGAATTTCGGCTTTGATCCAATGCACCGCAAAGGAGACCAATCTTACGCCGACCTCTGGGTTAAAGCGTTTCACCGCTTTCATTAAACCAATGTTTCCCTCTTGAACAAGATCCGCAATCGGTAACCCATAACCCGAGTAGCCACGAGCAACATGAACAACAAATCGAAGATGCGATAAGATCAACGTTTTCGCCGCTTCAATATCACCTGAGTAGTGCAACCGCTCAGCCAGTTCACGTTCCTCTTCAGCCGTTAGCATTGGGTAGCTGCTGACTGAACGGATGTAGCTATCTAAGCTATCTTGTGAAATAAGAGCCATTGGGTACGCTTGGTTAGTCATTCAAATCCTCATCAATCTGTGATTTTGAGTTAATTTTAACCTGACAATCTTGAACCGAAAATGAATTGGTTTCAAGCCTTGATTGCCGATAATTTTACTCTCAGCTCTGGGAGCCGATCAATAAGACCGCGCTATTTTATAGCGGTTCAATTTCTTTTAAATGCCGCTGCGCAGAAAGACGCGCCGCCAAACACCCCAACAGAGTTCCTAGCATCAGTAGCAATAACGACTCATCCCAATTAAGGCCAATCAATCGAAAACGGCTATCATAAAGTGTCGCTAATTCAGCCACAGCACCATTGAGGATAATGGTCACTAAAGCCGTTAACAGCCAAGCGGATAAGCTACCCAGCAAACCAAGCCACATCCCTGAATACAGGTAGGGACGTAGAATATAACTGTCCGTCGCGCCAATCAGTTTCATGGTTTGAATTTCATCTTTATTGGCTTGAACATTAAAACGCAAAGTATTACCGATGATCAAAAAGATCGATGACAACATCAGTATCGATAGACTAACCACGATGATCATCGCTAAATGTCGAATCGCATCTAACCTCGCTAACCAATCTTCATCTAATCTGACATCGGTGACGTTGGCTTGCTGACGAGCCTCCTCAGCAATCCGTTTGATTTGCTGATTGTCTTCAACACTAGGAGTAATGACGAGTACCCCTGGTAGGGCGTATTCATCCAGTAAACTAATGGCCTGATCAAACCCAGCATATTGACTGAGTTCAGCTAAACCTTGCTGTGGGGATATATAATCAACCAAAGCGATATCAGGGCGACTTTCTAACTGATCTTTTAATATCATCACCCGCGATTCAGGTGTCCCTTGTTGAAGATAAACACTCACTTGAGAAGGACTGGTGACATTCACCGCAACCGAAGCGATATTTTTCGTCAATAGATATAAGCTGGCCGGTAACGCTAACGCCATTGAGATCACCGCTAATGTAAGCAAATTACCCAGTGGACGTTGCCATAATGCCGAAAATGCCATTTTGGCTTGCTTACTATGAGTGGTAATAAAGCTGTCTCGCGGGGCTCTGGGATAAGGCTGGCTGCGTTTTTTAGGATTGACTTTATTGCTGACCATACTCTTCCACCTCACTCAAAAAGCCTTGGTTCAACTCAAAGTGACGATACTGAGGTCGAGATTGCACCAAGTTAATATCATGAGTTGCCAATAAAATCGTTACACCTGCGCGATTAAATTCTTCAAAGAGCCGTAAAATACGATTCGATAAATCAGGATCTAAGTTACCTGTCGGCTCATCCGCCAACAATAAGGTCGGCCGGTTCACTACCGCGCGAGCAATACCAACGCGTTGCTGCTCACCGCCCGATAATTGGCTAGGTAGACAACGGGCTTTGTCTAGTAAGCCGGTTTTATCTAATGCTGCTGAAACGCGCCGCTTGATATCTTGCTCTGCAATCGATTCGATACGCATGGGTAAAGCGACATTATCAAATACCGTTCTGTCCATTAGTAGGCGATGATCTTGAAACACAATCCCAATATTGCGCCGTAAAAAAGGAATGTCGCGGTTAGGAATACGAGTAATATCATGACCATTAAAACTAATTTTACCGTCACTGGGACGCTCAATCGCACAGATCAACTTAAGTAAGGTGCTCTTACCCGCTCCAGAGTGTCCGCCTAAAAAAGCCATTTCACCCCGACGCAGATGAAAATCGACTTTTTGTAACGCTTGCCGACCGCCACGATAAGCTTTACTGACTTGTTGAAACTTAATCACCCGTGATCCCTCTATGACACATAACACATCGCTGGCTAAAAATATTAACGGCGACAGGCAGGCCGGTCAGCCATGCATGATCGCCGGATTCAACACCGTAGTGGTTACTCTTCTCGGCTAAATAGCGCGTCGATAAATTCTTGGGTAACAAACGGACGCAAATCATCAATCCCCTCACCAACGCCAATATAACGGATGGGTATTTGAAATTGGTCAGCAATAGCAAAAATAACGCCGCCTTTCGCGGTGCCATCCAATTTAGTCAAAGTGATCCCGGTGAGTGGCGCGGCTTGGCTAAACAACTTGGCTTGGCTAATCGCATTTTGTCCCGTTCCCGCATCGAGAGTTAACATGATCTCATGCGGCGCTTGCGGATCAATTTTCTTCATTACACGGACAATTTTTTTCAGCTCTTCCATTAAATTGGCTTTATTTTGTAGTCGACCTGCCGTATCAGCAATCACCACATCAATACCTCGAGCTTTAGCAGCTTCAATCGCATCATAAATCACCGAAGCGCTATCTGCTCCCGTATGCTGAGCAATAACCGGAACGTGATTACGCTCTCCCCAGACTTGCAATTGCTCAACGGCCGCGGCGCGAAACGTATCCCCTGCCGCCAGCATGACTTTTTTACCTTGCGCTTGGAATTGTTTGGCTAACTTACCAATCGTTGTGGTTTTACCAACCCCGTTAACCCCCACCATTAAAATCACATAAGGCATGGTTTGGCTATCAATCTGCAACGGTTTTTCTACTTTGGCCAACATTTCTGCCATTTCTTGCTTTAATAACGCGTACAGCGCTTCACCGTCACGCAACTGCTGACGAGACGCTTTTTCGGTTAAACTGGTAATGATTTTAACCGTAGTTTCCATTCCTACATCAGCCATCAATAATTGCTCTTCAAGCTCCTCGAATAGCTGATCATCGATTTTTTTACCTTGAAACAACCCAAAAAAGCCAACGCCGATATTTGCTTTAGTACGACTTAAACTCCGTTTAAGACGCACAAAAAAGCTTTCACTCGGTTTTTCTTGCTCTTGAATTCTTGGCGGTATTTGTTCTGTTTCTGTTTCTGTTTCTGAAAAAGCGTCTGAACTGGCTGTTTCTTGTTCAACGGGTAAGATCGATGTGTCTAAAGCGGTACGCTCCGCTTCGGTTATTGACTGTGATTCTTTCTCTTCTACTACTGTTGTTGTGTTTGGTTGTTCATCCCCAAACCCTAACCATGACAATAAGCCACGTTTCTTTTTTTCCGTCATTGGGAGCTATCCTGAATTTGACATAACGATGACTCTTTTCTTGCAAGATTATCCTTTTAAGAAAAGAAAAATGACAAAGCAGTGAAAACTTTCTCGTTCGCTTGATAAACTTTGTCATAATATTGAATTCTGCTGGCTATTTATCTCAATGTTTAAACACAAGCTAAATAGATCAGTCATATAGTAACACTTAATTCACGGTCAAAAAATCTATGCTAAAACGTCGCCCGCAAACCCTATCACAAAAACGCCTCCCCAGTGGCCATGTTCGCATTATCAGTGGATTATGGCGCGGCCGAAAATTACCCGTGCATGACGCACAGGGATTACGCCCCACCACTGACCGAGTCAAAGAAACCGTGTTTAATTGGTTAGCGCAAGACATCGCAAAAGCAAAATGCTTAGATTTATTTGCCGGTTCAGGCAGCTTAGGATTTGAATGCGCCTCCCGTCAAGCAAACCTAGTGACCATGCTCGAACTCAACGGGGCGGCTTATCATCAGTTGATGAGTAACATCGCTCGCTTACAAGCCAATAACATCAATGCTGTGCATGGCGATACTTTGCAGTATCTCAAACAATCCGCCAGCGAATACGATGTGGTTTTTATTGATCCCCCCTTTCACCAAGGATTGATCAACCAAGTAGTACCGTTACTTGAATCCAACGGCTGGTTAGCAGAACAAGCGATTATTTATATTGAATGTGAAAAAGAACTCTCATTGGATGAACTACCTGACAACTGGCAACTGCATCGAGAAAAAACCGCTGGCCAAGTGTGCTACCGTTTATACCTCAGACAAGCGACGTCGGCATAACGTCACCGACGATCGCTATCATTTGGTGATGCAAGATAAATAGCGTTGATAGGGAGCGGAGCTATCTGCTCTCGATTACGCCATGCCCATGTAGCTTTTCACACCATTAAGGAACATTTGGGTCGAAATCATTACCAATAACAAACCCATTAAGCGCTCTACTGCTTTTAACCCGCGCTCGCCCAATACACGATGGAAGAAATTGTAGAACATTAAAATAACAAAAGTTCCTGACCATGCAAGAATCACCGCCGCAGAGAGCTCAAGCATATGTTGAGGATGCTGAGTTGAAAGTAAAAGTAGCGCGGCAATGACAGAAGGCCCTGCAATCATCGGGATCGCCATCGGTACTAAGAATGGCTCTTCTCCTGCCGCTAAACCTGTAATGCTACCCGCACTGGGAAAAATCATTTTAATCGCAATGATAAACAGAATAATGCCGCCAGAAATACTCAAGGTTTCAGGCTGAACATGCAAGAAACCGAGAATCGATCGCCCTGCAAACAAAAATAGCATCAGAATCACTAAGGCAAAGAACAGTTCGCGGATCAGCACTTTACGGCGACGTTTAGGATCAAGATGCTTAAGAATGGATAACACAACAGGCAGGTTACCCAGCGGATCCATGATCAAAAATAACATGGTTGCCGCCGATAAAATTTCCATAAAACCTCAATAGACACAGGGGGTGATAAATGGGTATGTCCGTGGCAAGGGAAAAGTTGAATTAAAAAAGCAAAACAACAGAAGCGACCATCAAAGATTGAGCGAGCAGATAACTCCCAGAAATCCAATATTGTCCCCAAGGTAAAGTGTGTCGATAGTCATGAATGGCCAATAATAACGCCGACAAAATAAACAGCAAGCTACCCACAAACCCTGCCAAAGATGCCAAAGAAGGGCGCTGCAGCAATACCTCACCGGACGCCCAAGCTAATTGTACCAGCACAAGCCCCATGATCGTAACCGGAAAAAGTAACGTATCGATTTGTGGCAGAAGAAGGAAAAAAGTCACAATGCTGGTTGCAATCAATAAAGCGGGCAGCCACCACACCATATTACCGGATAATTGAATCCAAAATGCTTTGCTATAACAGAGCTGAGCAAATAGAAAGCCTAAAAAGCACAATTTAGGTCGCAAATGAAACGTATGTAATCCATCCGCCAACATAGCAATAACTAGACCGGTGGTTATCCATATTGCAGGCATAGAACGAGAAAATAGTGGTTCAATGATCATCGCTAGTAGTAGTACTAAACTGACCATTTTAAACAATACGGCTTGCCGTCTATGATGGTTTTCCAACGCAGAAATGCTGATGAATCCCGATAATGCCACAGAAATCCAGCTCCACATGTCGATACCTCTTATCAATTCTGCCGCCAGTGTAGGCATGTCATCGATGAAGTCCAGAAGTGAACTGCAAAAATTGGATCTTGATTGCGATTCGATAGTGGTAAATTTACCATTGAAAGCTTATCCGCATCTCTACCTCGTTAACTATTCTTTGACTGAATTAGCCTCGACACACAACCAATAAACCATAAAAAACATCGTTTTAAAGCAAAAACAAACACCAAAAACCCATAAAAAATCAAAGTTAAAAAATAAAAAAATAAAAAATAAAAAATAAAAATCATACACTTAAAAAAACAAAATCAATAAAAAATCCACCTTAAATTAAAAACAAATAAAAGATACAAAAACAACAATAAAAAACAAACAACGACTCATCCAACCAGAATCAAATGATAACTTATATCATTAAGCTATTAGTGTATTCTTAAAAAAACAGCAATTAACTGAAAAATGACAAAACTCGCCAAGTAGTCTCCAAAACCAGAATAAACACATCATATAAACATTAAAGCAACATTATAAATAACTATAAATTCAATAACTTAAATTGAAAATGGATAATTAAGCGCCAATGAGAACAAGAGGTAACCAGCTCATAAACTCCTCTTCATCAAGCCGTAATCGGATAAACCATCACACTTTAAAGCCAACTTTTAAGGCTTTCAGCAAGATCCCCTTGATCAAGTCAATAAAGCAAGCTATTCTGATTACATAGATGAAACAGACAACAGAGGAGCAGTGTTATGATTTCTTCATCTCAAAAACAGGGATTGGTAATGATCGCGGTCATCGTAGGCTTAATGACACTGCCACTACTTTACTAACCCTTTGTTAAAAAAAGAAAACAATAAAAAACACATATAAAAAAGGACACTAGGTGTCCTTTTTTATATGTGTTTTTTATTGGCATCAGTAACAGATAAACCGAACGATGGCGCTAGCCTTGCTTAACTTATCGATACGGTTTAATTTTATTAATCGATAGCATAAGTCTCTAATCTAAAGCGCAAGATTCAGTCTCTGTGCTAGCTCTTGGGTAAAAAGTGGGGGAAAAACTTAGATAACTCATCCCAATGCAGATAATAAAACGTTACCGCCGCCATCGTCATTAATAACATCAGCATCACAGCAACACGCCAAATAAAGCGCCCACTACGTGGAGCGAGTTCTTTTTCACACTGAAGGCACGCAAGTAAAAACGCTTTCCTATCCGGCAAATGAAAATGATCTTCATGAACAATTTTATTGCGAATCGTAGCGATGTATCTCAGCTTTTCAATAATGTCATGCGGTAAACGCTCCTCGCAGCTAGAAATCAACTGATGCAAACCTTTACCTTGAGCATGATAATGCTGACGCAATAAGGTCTCTAATCTTCTCGTTCGTAATACGACTTGTTCTATCTCGGACATGTCTGCCTCCTTGCTTATACCTTTGCTACTTGAAGCTACAACGGTGTTGGCTACGGTCGTTCACCCCAATCATAGAGTCTGTCTATGCTCATGGGGACTCACTTGCCGCCTACCTGCAACTCCAAGTGGTTTAGGTATACACTACCACGATCCTATTGTTACCGATCGTAAAACGTGGCACGACTGAATTGTCGCGCCAGAAAAAATCTCACCGCCAAAATGTGAACTCAACCGAAAAATCTTGTTGCTTAATGCTGAGTTAATCACGCAATTTCGCTTCACTCCCCCTAAAGTCAACCACTTCGGTAAACTCAGTCTTCACTCTTTGTCTTTGGCTACTATCGAGCCCCGTCATGAGTTTAGCTCAGCGGCTTTTCCGGAGAATATAATGTCACCTTCTCTGTTACTTATCGTAACTATACTGGCCCTATTATTGATTGGCTTATGGTTATTTAGTCGTTTTTTTCGTCAACATGTTCAAGGTGAAAATGCCCCTGAACGTACCGCCTTCGTCACCGTTTTAGACAAACAAATCGTGGTCATAGATAACCCACTTCCCGAACAAGAGGAACAAGAATATTGGATTTATGTCCAAAAAGGGACATTGGGCCCGAAACGAGAATTTCAAATTGGCCCGCATTACTACCACGCTTTAAATCCAGGCGATCAAGGCATACTGACCTACCAAGGACGAAAATTTCTCCACTTTGCTTTGAAAACTTAAGGCAGTAACCAACGAGTGGCTGTCGACCTTGATAAAGCATAACTGGTGAGTAATGCCCCCGCGCCACTCAATAATACCCAAAGTGGGATGACCCATAAGGGATGGCCGTCATACCATGCGTAAGTTTTCATTGGCCATAGGAAAATCGGATGCAATAAATAAATGCCCAAACTGTGCTGGCTGATGATCACTACCCAACGCTGCACTGCACTTGGTAATCTTTCAGCTAATGAGCGACACAACACAAAGACCATGATCGCCGCAGCAACGACATTAAGCGTTTTATACGATAACCAACGCCCAACCGTATACCGCCCGTGCATGAGACTCAATTCCAGTACCGCTTGGACCGTCATATACAGTGCAAACGAGCCCAGAATGACAACTAATAATAGGCTAAAAGACGATAGCCGCAGCTTTTGGTACAGCAGGTAACCTAGAGGCAAATAACCGCTATAGAGCCAAATCTCATGACTCCATGGCCCGTCAATACCAAATAAGTACAAGCCTGTTGTAATTAACCATATCGTCACCAAACTGTACCAAAAGCCATCATCGACTCGATTAACTAACCAATGTAAACAAGGAATAAGTAAATACAGCGGGATAAAATAGTAAAAGAAGCCTAAATGGTAATAGGTCTCTTGATGAGGGCTATCAATCAACGTTTGTTTTACTACGTTGAGGTCAAATCCGCGAATACTCCAGCCGCTTAAGTAAGCGTAAAACAGCGACCAAATCACAAAGGGAACCACCACTTTGCCTAATCTTCGCTGAAGGTAATAGCGTAACTCAAATGGCCTTGGGTCGCTCAGCATCAAGGCGCCAGAAATCATAATAAAAATCGGCACAGCCCAGCGACTAAGGCCATTAATCGTCACCGCGCTGATCCATTGTGGATCAGCAATAATCCCCATCATCGACCGATAAGGCGCTAAGACATGAATCGCAATCACTGCAATAGCAGCAACACAACGCAATAAATCAAAAAAAATCACTCGCTTAGTCATAACGTGCTCTAGAGGTGGTGAATAAGCAACAATCCCGCTCCCCCTAGAGCATAGACTGATGGACTTAGGGTTACCCAAAATAGAAAAATAACTATAACGGATGGATTTAAAAGAGAGGTAAAAATAAAGCTAATCGTCTGTCAATGGTGAGTTCATCAATCAAAGCGCAACCCAGTTCCATCGGTTTAACCTATTAAAACAATACCCACAACCCATTTTCTTAACACCTCATCGGGCGATAACATAGCTTCAACGTTTGCAAAACAGCAAAATCTTGTCATCGATTACCATCGATCGTTATAAAAATATTAATGAGGTGAGTGTATGAAAACCAATCTTATCGGCCTAGACAGTCATCAAAGCCAGCAACTCGCTGCATCCTTAAACCAGTTATTGGCTAATTACCAAGTGCTGTACATGAACACTCGTGGTTACCATTGGAATATCAAAGGCAAAGCTTTTTTTGAATTGCACAGTAAATTTGAAGAGATCTACACCGATCTACAAGCCAAAATTGATGAGTTAGCCGAACGCATCTTAACGCTTGGTGCTCAGCCCTTGCACAGTTTTAGCGCCTATTTACATGCCACGGAAATTGCAGAACACACTAACGCAACCGATGGTCAAACGACCATGCAAGGGCTGGTGAACGGCTTTGGTGCATTAATTACTCAACAGCGCGCGATCCTCGCATTTGCCGCTGAAGTTGGCGATGAAGGCACCAGCGCACAAATGGGTGACTACATTCGCGAGCAAGAAAAACTGGTCTGGATGCTTAACGCTTGGCTGCAATAAACCGAAGTCGAAGCTTAAACAGATCACGATTACTGAATCATTAAACCATCCATAAATAATCACCACCCTTTTGACCGGCGCGTATTCCCTCCCCAAAGACAAGGATGAATAAGCGCACGGTCTTTTTTATTGGCGGATCCAATCCATCAAAAAAGTGAATGGGTGCACTGCTAATATTGTCATGCCTTTATACAAACGATTTGGCGTTGCAGGTAGGCATTGCAATTCTGGTTGACTGGCTTATGCTAGCCAAGTCGGTCCTTTGCAGACGGCACCTCATCATCCATAGATTAGATAAGCTCATGCCAAACTCTTATACTCAAGAAGCCCAGTTTCAATACGCTATGCAGCACGATATCGCACCATGTTGGCAATCTCGTCAGCAAGGTTATCACCTGACGCTTGATAATAAACGGCTCTATTGGTGCTCGCTTACCGCTGCGCAGCATAATAAAGTGATTATCATTGTTAATGGCCGTATTGAGTCTGCGTGTAAGTATCAAGAACTCTTCTATGACTTATTTCACCAAGGGTATGATATTTACTCTTTTGATCATCGAGGCCAAGGACTGTCAGAGCGACTGATTGCTGACCCACAAATGGGCTATGTCGAGCAGTTTGATGATTATGTGCGTGATATGGATGAACTTATCACTAGGTTTCCACTGCAAAACTACACGCAACGCTATCTGTTGGCTCACTCAATGGGCGGCGCCATTACCACACGCTACTTAGAAAGTTATCCAAACCACCCTTTTGATGCGGTTGTACTTAGTGCCCCCATGCTGGGGATCAATATGCCTTGGCAGTTGCGGCCAATCGCCTTCACTCTGACCAAGCTGCTCAGTGCTACCTATGCGACTCCCCATTACGCTCCCGGCTATGGCGCTTATCTGCCAAAACCTTTTGCCACTAACCAACTTACCCACAGCGCTGTTCGCTACCAATGGTTTCGTGAGCTGTATGAACAACAGCCACAACTAAAATTGGGGGGACCAAGTGCACATTGGGTTTGGCAAAGCCTACTGGCGATTAAACGTTGCTTTAGAGAGATGAAAAGTATTCGTCTCCCCTTGTTATTGCTGCAAGCAGGACAAGATACGATTGTCAGTAATCACGCTCAAACTCGCTTCATGACGCAATTAGCACGCACCAACCCTCAAGCCAAGATCGAGATTATTGATGGCGCAAGGCATGAGTTACTGTTTGAAAGCGATCATTACCGCACTCCCGTGTTAGATAAAATCCTGGCTTTTTTTGCACAGCATTCCCAATAATGACCACGCATTGCCAATAGAGGAAAAGAACCCGTTCTAGGTTTACCCTCTTTTGGACAATCATTTTCACTTACACTAGTCTGCCACAGTTATGCCTTGGCATTTTAGCAGTACAACGAGGGTTTTATGACCACTGAACAAACAACACCGGTACGTATTGTCGCTTCCGATCTCGATGGCACCTTGTTAGCGCCTAACCATCAATTAAGTGAAATCACCAAGCAGACGCTGCACGCTCTTCATCAACAAGGTTTTACTTTCGTATTTGCTACCGGACGACATCATATTGATGTTGCTGGCATTCGTGAAATTGCTGGCATCCCTGCCTATATGATCACCTCAAATGGCGCTCGAGTGCATGATCAGCATGACAAAGAACTGTACAGTAAAAATGTACCTGCAGAGTTAGTCCAAGCGATCATCGATCTGGTCAAACACGATGACGATATTTATGTGCATATTTATCGCGATGACGACTGGTTACTCAATCGTGAAGATGAAGTACTGCGCCATTTCCACGAAGACTCCGGCTTTACTTATCAAGTCTTTGACGTCAATGCAGCCCCGAATCAAGGCGTCGCTAAAATCTTCTTCACTAATACCAAACAAGATCATGAGCAGCTCGTCCACTACGAAAACTTAATTAACCAACATTTCGCCGGACAGCTGAGTGTAGCTTTCTCAACCCCTTGGTGTTTAGAAGTGATGGGAGCGGAGGTATCGAAAGGCGAAGCGCTACAAGCGATTGCTCAATCTCTAGGCTTAACACTGGAACACTGTATCGCGTTTGGTGATGGCATGAACGATGTGGAAATGCTTTCAATGGCAGGTAAAGGATTAGTGATGGCAACGGCACATGAAAAAGTATTTCGCGCCTTACCCAATAACACCGTTATCGGCAGTCACGCCGACGACGCCGTCGCTCATTACCTACAGCAGCACTTACTGGGTCATAACCAACAATAGCTGTCAACAAACCACGTGAAGTCAAACAAAAGGGGATAATCACGCCTAACTCTGGTTGTGTTCATCCCCTTTATAACTCGCTCCAAAAGAAAGCAATAAACAATATCAACCCTTCACCCCTTCTTGGGCGATGATCGCTTGCCACTCTGACTCGCTGAGTGGCATCACCGATAACCGATTCCCCTTTTTCACCAAAGGCAATGCCGCCAGTTCCTGCAGTAGTTTTAGCTCTGACAGTGGGATCAAACGTTGAGTTTTACGTACAAACTCAACATCAACCATCAACCAACGCGGTGACTCTGGGCTCGATTTAGGGTCGAAATACGCGCTGTTGGCATCAAATGCAAAATGATCAACATAAGCTTCCCGTACCACTTGCGCAATGCCCGCCACACCAATATTCTGACAAGATGAATGATAAATCAGCACCTTATCACCTTCTTTGACAGCATCGCGTAGCCAATTTCTTGCCTGATAATTGCGTACCCCTTCCCAAGGCGAAACCTTTTGTGTTCGTAAAGTGTCAATAGAGAAGGTATCCGGTTCAGTTTTAAACAACCAATATGCCATAATGAAGCCCTATATTTTTGTATGTTCTGCCACGAGGAAGAGAGAACATGAAGCAGCTAACCACACTAGCCGCCCTTTTTGCGCTGCTTGCTATCCAAGCGTGTTCATCACCACCACCTGAGCAATCAGCGGTGGCGCCAAGCTCAGAGCCGATCCCTGCGACTCTCGATAACCCTGCCAGTGTAAAAATGCAAACCTTTATCCTGCGTGGCGAAGTCGTTCTCGGCCCAGATGTCAGCTCATTAACCCCTTGTGATAGCAATAACCAGTATTGGTTAGACTTATCACCGGAACTCAAACAACAAGCGAGAGCAGTGGCTCATCAACCTTATCAAGCTCTCTATGGTGAGGTCATCGGTTATCTGACGCCACCGAGTCAAACGGGATTTAATGGTGATTATACCGCACGCTTTGTCGTCCAGCAGATCAACCAACTGAGCGCAGAAAACCCTCAGCGCTGCCAGCATCCCTCACGTCCGACCCGCGCTTTTGGTACGGAACCGTTTTGGTCCATTCAATTCACGCCTCAAGGGCTAGAATTTCAGCCTTTAGGCGGCGATAAACAGCATTTTATGATTGAGAATAGCCAACTGTCGACTCAGCAACGTCATTATCAGTTTCCAGAAGGCCAGCTCAGTTTAGTGCGTGCCGTTTGCTCCGATAACATGAGTGACACGCTTTACAGTTGGCGATCAACCTTAACTTTATCCGCAACCACTTATCAAGGCTGTGCAACATTGAGCAACGTCGATACCACGCAAACTTGGGCGGGTACCTACTTTGCAAGTGCCAGTGATCAACGCGGATTTGGCGTCACGCTAGAGCTGAACGCTGATCACAGTGCCATCACACGTTATCGTTATTTGAGTGGCGAACGGGAACTGGTTGAAAAAGGTTATTGGCAACAGCTCAATCCTAAGCAAGTGCAAGTAGTCATGACCCACCATCAACAGCAATACTTATTATCAGAACGGATTTACACCCGTGATGGCTTCCAGTTGCATGCTGATAAAGAAAAAATTGGCCACCAAGTCTATCCGATTAGTGAAGGGGGCCTGACGCTCTTTCAAGCCAAAAGCGTCACTGACGAGCAAGCGACCTTTCATCGACCAACCTTAAATGACCGTCCGCAGTCTATCCCCTCTCGCGGTGATTATGATGAGCAAGTCGACCAAGCGATCAAACGCTATTTTGCTCTGCACAAGACCGACCCAAGTCATGTCCATTATCGCTGGTTGAAGTACGACTTAAATGGCAACCAAACACCAGAGTTGCTCGTTCAACTGGACTGGTGTCAGCAAGACCAATGCACCTTACTAATTTTCGAGCAAAAAGCCGGAGAGTGGCGTTTTAACAGCCGTATCAATCAGGTCACCACGCCTTTTCAACTCGGTAAGCTCGCTCATCATGGCTGGCAAGATCTGATGTTACCTCTCAGACGTGATCAGCAAACCCAGCATTATCAATTAGCCTATAATGGCATCAGCTATCCGGTCACCACTCGCGACGCTCAACCGGCGCAAACAACACAGATCAGCGGTGTCACGCTGTTTGCCGATGGATTAGCACCCAAAAGTGGAGTGAAATTATAATGGCTTGCTTAGAATGTGGTCTCGAATGGCAATGTCTTTGCTCTGCGGTTCCATCGCTCACCGGCCCATTAACCCTCTCGTTACTGATGCATGAAAATGAGTATCAACGTGAGACCAATACGGGTCGCTGGCTGGTTAAAGCCTTGCCCGATTGCGCAGACTATCTCTGGCAGCGACGCACGCCGCCCACTGCCTTGCTCGAACGCCTCAATGATCCAGGCTATTACTCGCTGTTAATTTATCCCAGTGAGCACAGTGAACCTGTCGAGCAGCATCTGCAACATGCACAAGATAACGGACAAATCCCTCACTTTATTGTCTTAGATGGCACTTGGCAGGAAGCGAAAAAAATGCTGCGCAAAAGCGCATGGTTAAACCTACCACATGCCCATTTAACGACCATGCAAACCTCTCACTACCAGCTAAGGCGTAACCAGCAAACGGGACATTTATGCACCTTAGAGGTAGCCAGTGAATTGCTCAAGCACATCCACCAACCTCAGCAAGCGCAGGCATTGACCGATTTTCTCGACACATTCATGAAAACCCTACAGGCCGACAAAAGTGGCCATCGATTACGCGAGCACTCGCTGACGTAAGCGCATAGGCTGACCTAAGTAAAAACCTTGCAGGTAATCAACGCCCATGTCTTCGCTTATCTGACAGACGGTTTGGTTATGGACAAATTCAGCCACCGTTTTGGCATTCAAAACTTGGCAAAGTTTGATCAATTGCTGAGCAATTTTACGCTGCTTAATGTCTTGATCGATATTACAAATTAAACTGCCATCTAGCTTAATGACTTGCGGCTCTAATTTAATAATCTCGTCAATATTCGAGTAACCACTGCCAAAATCGTCAACAATAATTCGCACGCCTAAACGCTTAAAGTGCTCACATACTTCAATCATCTGGCCATAATCTTTAATCTGTTCATTTTCGAGCACTTCTAACCCCACTCGCGATGGATCAGTCAGCGATTTCACCGCGGCCTCAAGACGCAGTAGCGTGCGTTCACTCATTAAATCTTGCGGAGAAAGGTTAATTGAAAACGCTTCATGGCGATCACGCATGATATCAAAGGTGCTTTTTATCATTTGCCGACTTAAGCGCGTGTAAAGATGACTGCCTTCGATGATCGGCAAAAATCGTCCCGGTAGAATAATCTCCCCGTCGTCTTCAATGCGCACCAAACACTCATAAGAAGCCAGTTGATGAGAATGAGCATGTACGATCGGCTGGCCGTACACCAACACATTATTATCCAAAACCGCCCGGCTCACACAGGATAACCAGCCCAATCGTTTTTGACGTAATTCATCTTGAGCACGTAATCGCGTCGCACTACAAAAATGCCGATTACGCTGAAAGGCATGCCGACGTGCTTCAATCGCGCGTAGCAATAAATCGTCCGCATCTTCAGCCGGAAATTCTTTACGGCTGACTAATCCCGCGCACAGCGAAACAGAAACATAATCCACTTCCGGTAAACCATAAGGTTCAAAATTGACATGCTCAAGCTGCTCAACAAATTGCGAAAACAGACGATGAATCTCTTCTTCATCGCGATCAGCGCTAAACACCGTCGCCCACTCGCCAACACCAATCGCATACAGTGAACTCAGGCCTGGCAGATGTACCGTCAGGTAATCTTGGAAATGGCCGGTTAAATCAACCAATAACTGATCACCAACTTGATAACCGTATTTTTCATTAATCTGATGGAAGTTGGTCAATTTTAGCGCGAGTAAATGTTCACCATTCACCATCTGTAATAGCCGTTCACGCAGCACCACTCGATTAGGTAAACCAGTACGTCGATCGACTCGATAGCTCGCGGTAAGCAAGGAAGCTTGATCTTGAATCTTCTGGGTCAAATCACGATTCATCTCGTCCAGATCATCTAACGCATTACGAATCAGACTGAATAACGGGGCAATTTCATCGTGTTTGGTGACATAGGCAGGGCTTAACGTAGTCTGAGCTGGCGTGCCTTCACGCAGAGCGAGATAGGTCATACTGTGATGAAGCATGCGTTGTGATTGTCCGTCATGCCACCACTCACCCGCTAAATAGCCACCATGAGTGGCCGCTTGGTTTTGTAAAGGCAGCAGTTCTTGGTTACCAGCAATAAAGTCCAAACGTGAAGTACAACTGTAAATCACGATTTGCTCGGCTTGGAATTCACGTAGTCGCTCAGCACCGATCGAGATTTGTTCCAAGGTTATCGATGGATGATCAAAACAAAACCGCACCTCATCCCCTACCGCTAATGGCGCATTAAAAAGTAAGCTCCCATCTTGTTCGGCAAGCGGCATGTATACGTCTTGTAAAGTGGCCTCACCTTTCATTAGCGGGAAATGGCTCAATCTCTCCAGCGGTACCGATTGACCATTGCCCAAGTAACGATCATACAATTGACGAATCGGTATATCATCGATACGTTGTACCATGCAGCCATTGGCAGCCGTGACCCGAAAGGTTCGCCCAACCGGATTCCACTCCGTATAAGCCCCAGTTTGAACGTGTAAGCTCTCGCTATGCAAGGCGACACTCACCATCGCTTGATGATATAACTGTCGCCCGAGCAAAACCCATTGCCCTTGTTTCGTTTCGGTGGCTAACCCCCCTGCGACGATAATCCCCGGAGCAAAGGTATTCAAGGCATGAAAACGCGCCTTATCATCAATGTGAGTTTGACTGACAAAACACACCATTAGCTGAGAGTCGGGCTGTAACATCAAGCCATCAACTAACGCTTGGGTGTCTTTTCTTCCAGAGTGGGAAAGCGCTTGCGCGGAGCAGGTAAGTTGAGTATTAGCAAAGTGACTGAAGATCAATAACGTACCGTCGTGGTACAACTGACCATCATGAATCATCGGTTCAGCGCTCAAACCAATCACCTTGGCCTCAGGATATAGGGTCAATAATCTATCAACCCATGCTTGAACTTTCTCTATCGATTCACTGGACATTAATTGGATCAGTAATTGACCCGCCTTGGCCAAGGCGTGATGAATAGGTAATTCAGGAACCTCAGATTGTGCCGGAAAAAATAACGATGTTGTGAACATACTCTCACTAACTCAGACTGCGAATACAACTTGTATCATTTGTGCAACTACGTTAATGATTAACCATATAGATCACAATGTTTATTCAAGAAATCAATTGATTAAGTTGCTCTAGTCGATGAATTTCAACATCAGGCAAAACCGTTGTACGTGAGTTTTCACGCAAAGTGAGACCTTGATCGTTATACCAACACGATTGGAAACCATTTTGCTTCGCCCCTTGCACGTCGGTGACCAAGTGATCGCCAACATGCAAAATCATTCTGGCCGGAAGCGCTAACCTGTGACTAGCTTTCTCAAAAAGATCCGCATAAGGTTTAGCTCGCCCATCGGGACCAGCCTTCAGTACGCTCTGAAAGTAGCCACTTAACCCAATTTGCTCAACATCAACATTACCATTGGTGATCGCAATCAACGGCAGCTTTTCCGCTAGAGAACTCAATACCTGATGTGTCATTGGTGGTACATCAACCAAATTACGTAAGCGTAAGACTTCATGGATCGTTTCTTCTGCGACTTGTTGCGCCAAAGATGCAGAGTAGCCTAACTGCAACAATCCTTGTCTTACCTGCTCAAAACGCCACTGGGTAACATCGTGGCGCAACCAAGGATCTTGCACTGCAATCTGCCGCTTGAGGCTTACCCACCATGCGTTAGGTTGGCTAGCGGTCAATGGATGCTGCTGATGCAACCATTGCGTCACCTGCTGTTCTAAACGCTCAATCACTGGATGGTTATCGTACAAGGTGTCATCCAAATCAAAGCTCATCGCTCGAATCGGTCCTAACTGACGGTAAAACAGCATCAACTACTCCTTGGTTTTCTTTTTGGCTCGTGGATGAGCTTGGTCATACACCTCAGCAAGATGTTGAAAATCAAGGTGAGTATAAATTTGCGTAGTTGAAATGTTCTCATGGCCTAGTAATTCTTGTACGGCACGCAAATTATTACTCGATTCCAACACATGAGTGGCAAACGAATGACGCAGTTTATGAGGACTGATATGACTGGCCACCGACTGCTTGTGCCCCCACTCTGCCATGCGTTTTTGTACGCTGCGATGCGAGATTCGACCACCGAGCTTAGAAATAAATAACGCCACTTCCTCGCCTTTCAATAGCGAATCACGCACCTTCAACCATTTACCCACCCACTCTTTGGCTTGCCCTGAAAACGGTACTTTCCGTTCTTTATCGCCTTTACCAATCACTCGAATCTCGCCGCGGCTAAAGCTGAGATCTTTAAGATTAATCGCCACCAGCTCTGCCAAACGCAAACCAGCGCCATACATTAACTCCATCATCGCTCGATCACGAATCGACAGGGGGTCATTGTCGGTCACCTCAAGCAACTGGGCCATCTCATCAACATCCAGGTTTTTCGGCAGTGGCCGCTGTTTTCGTGGCGCAGAAACTCCTTTGGCAGGATTGGCGCTCAACTCACCCCGTAAAATTAAAAAATCAAAGAAGCTACGTAAAGAAGATAAACGCGTCGCTAAGCTGCTGGCTTTCATTCCATCGCGCATCCCTTTACTGGCTAGCTGACGAACCCAAGCCGCATCGACGTGTTGCCATTCACTCACACCGAGATGATGAAGATGACCAGCCATAGCCTGTAGCTGCTGCTGATAATTACGCTGAGTATGTAAACTCAAACCTTTCTCACTGCGCAAATACTCATAAAAGCGCAATAGCGGCTGAGCTAACCCGCTCGGTAATACCGACGTTTCTTCACTCATTGCGATCACATTGCCAAGGTAACACGGTGATCAAGTGGCTCAGCAACAGCGCCAAATGACGTAAAAAAAGCGTATCCATGCAAGGTTGAAAATGGCCACCATCGGGGCTGGAAAAGGCCAGAATCCCTTGTGCGGCATTCTGACCAAGAGGCAATACGACATAAGAGCCCATTTCGGGTGCCGCACACTGATCGCCAAATAATAACCCGCGATCGGCTTGCCGTAATCGACCTAAATAGGCTTGTTTGCCATTAAAATGATTGGTTGAGAAACGCTGCAACGACTCTTGGTTGATGCGGTATTCCGCCAGCGTTGTATCAACTAAGCGCAGATAGGCCATTAGTCCAAGTCGCTGCGCGGTCGCTTCAATCGCTCGACATACGGCAGGTAAACTCGAACACTTTAATAACTGTTCTTGTAAATCCATAAATTCATGGAAAGTGCGATCATTATTGGCGGCAAGAGACATTAAAGCGGTGATCTCTTCTTCCAACTCTTCAATCCGCTGCCGTTGACGGGCCATTTGAACATGAACCAGAGAAACGGCCCCTGCCTGTGGATGTGGCAGGGACAAGCGTTCCACCAATTGAGACCGGTGCTGGAAAAAATCGGGATGATCGGTTAAATATTCGGCCACGACCTCTGCGGTCAGAGCCTCTACCTGTGGTTGCAACAAAACACATCCTTACTTTAGCAAGAGAGTTGACCATCAAACACGTGAGTTGCCGGTCCTGTCATATACAAAGGCTGTCCTGGGCCTTGCCAACTGATCTCCAAACGACCACCGGGCAAATTAACCGTAACGGTATCATCCAACAAATCTTGTAAGATGCCGACCGCAACGGCGGCACAAGCACCGCTACCGCACGCCTGAGTTTCACCAGCACCACGTTCGTAAACCCGCAGATTAATTTGCTGACGATTGACAACCTGCATAAAGCCAGCATTAACACGCTCAGGGAAACGTTCATGCGACTCCAATAAAGGACCGATTCGTTCAACTTCAGCGCTAGCGATATCCTCTACCACGGTCACCACATGAGGATTACCCATACTGACGGCGCCACAAAATAGCGTCTGTTCATCGACGCGCATAATGTACGTTTTTTCCGCTTGCTTAGCGCGAAACGGAATTTTACTCGGTTCGAATTCAGGAATGCCCATGTTCACGCACACCTGATCGTCCTCTTCAATGCTCAGAATGATTTTGCCTTTTTTGGTGCTGACACTCAGGCTGTACTTATTAGTTAAGCCTTTCATGCGCACAAAGCGCGCAAAGCAGCGTGCGCCATTGCCACACTGCTCCACTTCACTGCCATCAGCATTAAAAATCCGATAGTGAAAATCGGTTTCTGGATCATACGGCGCTTCAACCACCAAGAGCTGATCAAAACCGACCCCAGTATGGCGATTGGCTAAACGACGAATCAGCTCCGGAGAAAAGAACACGTTTTGGGTAATACAATCAACGACCATAAAATCATTGCCCAAACCGTGCATTTTAGAAAAATGGAAATGCATAAATGATCACTTTACTCCGGCAAAATAGTTTCTAACGCCCAAAGACTCGCTAGCGCTTCACGTTGACGAACAAGATGAATCTTATCGTCATCCACCATCACTTCTGCCGCTCGGGTCCGAGTATTGTAGTTGGATGACATCACAAAACCATACGCGCCCGCAGAACGAACTGCCAACAAATCGCCTTGCTCTAGCACCAACGCGCGATCTTTACCTAAGAAGTCGCCCGTTTCACACACCGGGCCAACCAAGTCATAAGTCACGGCTTCACCGGCACGCGGCGCGACCGGCACAATATCCTGCCAAGCTTGATACAACGCTGGACGCATCAAATCGTTCATTGCCGCATCAATAATCGCAAAGTTTTTATGCTCAGTGTGTTTTAAGAACTCAACTCGCGTTAATAACACCCCAGCATTGGCAGCAATGGCACGACCAGGTTCAAAAATCAGCTCTAAATGTGGATGATTGTGCAAGCGAGCCAACAGGGCTTTCGCGTAATCTCCCGGCTGAGGTGGACGCTCATCACGATAGACCACACCCAGACCACCACCGACATCCAGATGCGCGATGGAGATCCCTTCGGCGTGCAATTGGTCAATCAGCGCCAGTAGACGATCGGTAGCATCAATGAATGGCTCGAGCGCCGTCAACTGAGATCCGATATGGCAATCAATACCGCGCACATTGATGTGCTCCAGACTGTGGGCCAGACGATACACTTCTGGCGCACGTTCAAAGGCAATGCCAAATTTATTATCGCGCAGGCCTGTCGAAATATAGGGATGAGTATGCGCATCGACATCTGGATTGATCCGCAACGAGACCGGCGCTGTCACGCCAAGCTCACCCGCCACTTGATTTAATAACAGTAGCTCAGGTTCCGACTCAACATTAAAGCACTTAATCTGCAATGTCAGTGCACGTTTCATCTCAGCCGCCGTTTTTCCTACTCCAGAAAAAACCACTTTACTTGGGTTACCTCCCGCAGCCAGTACACGCTCTAATTCGCCACCAGAGACAATGTCAAACCCTGATCCCAAACGAGCTAACGTATTTAACACGCCTAAATTGGAATTGGCTTTCACCGCATAGCAGACTAAATGTGGGTGTGCGCCAACGGATTGATCAAAGGCATGCCAATGGCGCTCAAGCGTGGCTCTTGAATAAACGTATAACGGGGTGCCGAATTGCTCAGCTAACTGCGCGAGAGAGACGTTTTCTGCCCAAAGCTGACCATCTTCCTGATAATTAAAGTAATCCAAAATAATGTCCCTTAATCTAATGTCTTGAATTTACTGATTCTGTTCACTCGGTTGAGCACGATCAGGCGGATATAGCGGACCCGTTTGTCCACACCCTGCTAACGCAAGAGCAGATAGCAAAAATAGGGCTGTTATGGTTTTTTTCATTGTGCATATCGTAATTATTGACTCAATGCTCTCTATAATCGCACCACAATCAGGAAAAGCAATAGCATAGACAGGATGAACGACGCTGAATTTTATCCACGGGTTGGCAGTTAATTCGAATACATCAGACAAATAAGGGGGGAATCATCATCGAATATTTCGCGCAACGCAGCCAAGCTGTCGGCTGGCTGGTGGCATATCAAAACATCATACCTCACCAAAATGAGGTGGTTCGATAGCCGTCGAGAATCAATCACAGGCTGCGATAAACTCAAACGATGTAAAATGGCAGAGAGGAAACAGCCTAAATCAGGCATCACGCGACTAGGGTCTGTTGACCTTAGGCATTGATCACTTTTGAAGGACGAGAATAAACCGAGGAGTCATTACGATAAGGCACCACATAGCTCTCTCCTTCCTCAGGATGAATAATTTGGTAATACTGGGGCAGATTAAAGTTAATTAATTTAGCAGCAATCTGATTATCATCTTTTACTGACGTATAGAAGCTGTTAACACTGGTGATCATCTCATCTTTTTCACCGCTACACTGATGATACACCTCAATCCGATTCGCTTCGTCGAGCACGTAAATGTTAAAGCCCTGCTCAGTATCCTCAAAAAAGAACTGCACTAAACCTTCACTGGCAAAGCCATCAACCACATCCGGCAGTTGATAATCTTGCTCGCGATCCAACATCAGTAATGGGGAGCCTTTGAGTTTATTACTCGAAATGCTGCGATAAAAATCGACGGAATTTTCTAAGCGTTGTACCGAGACCCCTCGTCGCTCAAAAAACAGGCCATACATCTGTTTACCAATCCGCATCGCTTTAAACCGACGCCGCTTCTCTTGCTCAACAGGCTTCAAACGCAAATCAATACACTCTGCAAGCAATTGATAAATCAAATTACGCATCACGCCACGCAAATGTTTGCTGTAGCAAAAGACATCCACCGACTCAGGAGGAATCGCATCTTGGTGCATCTTACCTAATACCGTTTTCAGCGCATCCAATATCGCAGTTTCGCCTTTAAAGTGCAGGGTACGCACTTCTTGCCAAGAATTGCGATACACCAGATCAACACTGCCGACTAAGCATTGCTGCTGCTCAGAAAAACTAAAAATATCCAAACGCTTAACGTCAACCTTAAGCGATTTGCCCGTGAGTTGGGTGGTTGGATCATTTTCAAAATTAATGAACATCGCCAGTTGGCTGATTTCGCAAGGGCTAGCGAGCGCGGCCATCGTCGGGCGACGTTTATGTAACGAGAAGGTATTTCTTAGATCACTGACCATTTGATAAAACTTATCGAGGTCGAGATGCGCATCACGCACAATAGAATGTAAATGCGTCGATTCGGTGATTAAGCCATTAAAGAAGGCCCACGCGACAAGTTTACTTAAATATTCGTGATGATCTAAACAGCGCTGACCAATCATGCGCTCTGCCCGTGGCGGCTGCTTATACAAATACCACCCTGGAGGGTTGCTTCGTCCCGGACGAACTTCAATAAAAGTCAGATCCGGTTCATGCAAATCTGGGGAGATTTGTGGATTAAGCAGCGTCACTTTGCCGGGCAGCACTTCAAACGCGGCATACAATTTACGCGCGAGAATAGAAATGTCTTGAGGGCTGATCGCCGAAGTGATGTCATGCCGACGCGCAAATTGAATCAAGTTACGATAACTGAGCATTAACGCATCCAATAAAGCATGATGAACAGTTTTTACTTGCTCTACTTTCCAATGACGGCGGTTATCTAGCTGCTCAATTGTTGCTGCATCCCACTGCCAATCTTGAACCATTTCAGTTAAGGCTTCACGCCGCCACGCAACTGACCCCGCGCTTGGATCTCGCGATAATTTCTCATGGGTTTTAAGATAAAAACAGCGGCGAACTAAATCAAGTCGTGAATAGTCACCAATTCGCTCTAAGTAGCGAGTGACTTTTTTCAGCATCAAATAGTACGCGTCCATCCCATAGAGATCGGGCTCATGGGCAAAAAAGCGTCGTTTAGTATCAATGCTGAGTAATTGAGTATGGGGATATTCCCAAGAGTAAGCTTCTAATAAGGTCGCTTTTAAGACCGATTTATAAGGCGAGTCAATACTTTTATACAATTGCCATAAATTGGCACCAAAATACTCTTCGGCAGGAATTCGATTTAGGCGTCCAAAATCAATCCATTCACTGCAATCAATGTAGTGATTAGCACACAATACATTGACGTATTCATCGTAGCACTCTTCCATTTCAGGCGGTACGATTTGCCACAATAAGCGCTTACCGGCCAAGCGAACCGCAGAACGATAGAACTCATCCAACAACAAAAGGTGTTGAGAAGAACCGCAGTTCTCACCGGTCATTTGATCCGATTGATTATGACGAAAACGCTGTTCATCCATAATAAAGAAATTGGCTTCGACACCTTGGCTTTTTGCCCAATCGGTGATCAGCAAACATTTGTTGCTTAAGCGTTCACGCTGTTCGCAGCTCATACTGGCCGCCACACATACCCAAATGTCTAAATCACTTGAGGTACTTTGGCCAATCGATGACGTGCTTCCCATCGTGTATAAACCTAAAATACTCGGCTGACTAGGAACCGGCAGCGTTTCTCCTAAAGCCAATTGCGTATCATCGATTAATTGTTGCTGAATCGGATCTAGGCTAAAACACTCAATACCGTGTGGCACTTGCTGTTCAAAATAGCCGGGGATCAAAGGATGGTTGTAGTGCAGCAAAGCGGGGATCAGATGAAAAACACGCTGACCTTGTAAATCCATAAGCGCCAGCGCACGCTCAGTGCGTTGCCGGTTAAGATTATCTAATCGCTGAATTAAGGTTTTTGTGTAAGCCTGCAAGGTTGGTTCCTTGGTTGAAACATTAACGCCCGCTTTGGATATGTTTTGTACGACAGACTAAACAAAACGTGATCAATTTAACACTTTAAATCCGCTGGGTAAAGTCATCTGCACTCTCTATCATACTAAAGTCGTAATTGATTGAGCAAATGACGACTCTAAAACACAAACGCGGCAGTACTGCTCATTTACTGTCTATTTTACTCGATATCGCCACAAACACCACTCAACTTGCTGGCTTACTTCGTCAAGCGAAGAGCGGTTTAGGAGGATACCAACGAGAAGCTCATCACACTATTTTCACTAAAAATCATCAATTTAGTCACAAATGAGCTTCATCGCTATCTAGTATTAAAACTTTCCTGCGCACAATGTTAGGATGTCAGTATTGTTGACTGTTTATCGGGATTATCATGACTTCCACGCCTCCAATTCGTATTGCCACTCGGCAAAGCCCGCTCGCTTTATGGCAAGCACATTTTGTAAAAGATGCCTTACAAGCTGCTCATCCACACTTAGCGGTAGAGCTGGTGACTATGGTTACTCGTGGTGATGTGCTATTGGATACGCCTCTCGCCAAAGTCGGTGGGAAAGGGCTATTCGTTAAAGAATTGGAAGTCGCGATGCTGGAAGGACGCGCCGATTTAGCCGTCCATTCGATGAAAGATGTGCCGGTAGATTTTCCAGACGGATTAGGATTAGTCACGATTTGCGAACGTGAAGATCCCCGTGATGCTTTTGTCTCTAATACCTACCACTCCCTTGAAGCGCTGCCTCATGGTGCCATTGTCGGTACTTGCAGTCTTCGCCGCCAATGCCAAATTAAAGAAGCGCGCCCTGATATTATCATTAAAGAATTACGCGGCAATGTAGGAACGCGCCTAGCAAAATTGGATGCTGGGGAGTTTGATGCCATTGTCCTTGCCGCGGCAGGATTAAAACGCTTAAAACTGGAACAGCGCATCGCCAGCTTTATATCTCCAGAACAATCGCTCCCAGCGGTTGGTCAAGGTGCTGTCGGTATTGAGTGTCGCTTAGATGACCAACGTCTCCTCACCTTACTCGAACCCTTAAATCATGCCGATACTTATGATCGCGTGATCTGCGAACGAGCAATGAACCTGACCTTACAAGGTGGCTGCCAAGTGCCTATCGGTAGTTACACCGAATTAGACGGTGAGCAGATCTGGTTACGTGCTTTGGTTGGCGAGCCAGATGGCTCACGGATCATCCGTGGTGAGATTCGAGGCCCACGCCAACAAGCCGAACGCCTAGGCGTTGAATTAGCCCAGCAACTGCTTGACCAAGGTGCGCGTGATATCCTCAATAAACTCTACGCTGATCACGAGTAAACCATGGCGATCTTGGTCACTCGCCCAGAGCCACAAGGCGAAGCACTGTGCCAATTACTCCAGCAACATGGACATCACGCACTGCATCATCCATTAATCCGTATCGACGCTGGAATGGACTTAGCCTTACTCCGCTCAGAACTCTCCAGCTATGAGGTGATTGTTGTCGCCAGCCAACATGCGGTTAGTTGGGTTGAACACACGCTCCAAGCGGAGCGACTCTCGTGGCCAACCAGTGCGATTTATGTTGCCATTGGTCAAAAAACCGCACAGGTTTTAAGCAAAGCCAGCCAACAACTCGTACACTACCCCGAGATCAGTGATAGTGAACATCTTTTGGCGTTGCCAGCGCTACAATCGGTAGCCGGAAAACGAGTGGTCATCTGGCGTGGTAATGGCGGGCGAGAGTTAATTTACCAAACACTGCACCAACGAGGAGCCAACGTTGACTACCGTGAAATGTATCAGCGACGCCCCTTGCCTTTTGACGGTGAAACGGCGTTAGCACGTTGGCAAGCAGCCAACGTCGATACCTTAATCATTACCAGCGGTGAGCAGCTGGCGTTTTTTTGTTCACAACTGCCTCGCAAAGCTCAAGCTTGGACGAGGGCATTACGCTTATTGATCCCCAGTCAACGTATCGCTGAACAAGCACGAGAATTGGGGTTTCAGCATACAGTGATAACAGGAAGTGCGGCAAACCGCGATTTAGTGGCGGCTGTTTAGCCTTAACCCAGGATTTAGCCATGACAGATAATAACCACCCCTCTCCACAAAAACCGCAGCAAACTTCACCTCAATCCGGCGATCCGGTCGATAAGAGTGACCAAGCAAAAACCAAACAAACCGAGCGTAAGGCAGACTCAACAAGCCATGAAAATTCGCCGAAAACCGTCAATCCGCCAACGACCACCTCCGTCAGTAGTCCAGTAAGCGGTGGCAGTAAACTCGCCAGCATTGCGATTGTGTTAACGGTGTTGTTTAGTGGCGGCCTCACTTTACATATGCAGCAGCAGCGTGCCGACCATCAAGCGCAAATAGGCGCGCTACGAGCAGAACTCAATCAAGCTCGCAGCACCATCAATACTCAGCTTGGCGAAGCGAAAGAACAAGCGATTACCGCTACTCGTGATATAGCGACTCAAGCTGAACTGTTGCTTAATCAGCAAAAACAGAGCGTCGATAGCTTGCATCTCGCACTCGCCGAGATTCAAGGTCGACGCCCCAATGACTGGCTATTGGCAGAAGCGGATTACTTAGTCAAACTCGCGGGACGCAAACTGTATTTAGAGCGTGATATCGAGACTGCGACTCAGTTAGTCCAAGAAGCTGATTTACGTGTTGCGGAGCTCAATGATCCAAGTTTAACTTCACTGCGTCGCGCACTACGCCATGATATCGCTCAGTTACAAGCAATGCCGCTCATCGATAGAGATGGCTTAGTGCTGCGTCTGATGAGTCTGCAGCAGCGTATCGACCAACTACCGCTCGCCAATGCACTATTGCCAGAGGAAACTCAGCCTACCCAACCGACCGTTTCAGAGGATATTGCTGATTGGAAAACCAATCTACGCACCTCTTTGCAAGCCTTTGCCGATAACTTTATTACCTTTCGCGTAAGAGATGGACAAGCGATACCGCTGTTATCACCACAGCAACATCTTTATCTTCGTGAGAACCTTAAAGCTAAATTAGATACCGCCATCCAAGCGATCTACAGCGAGCAACAAGAGATTTACACGCTCTCCCTCAATATGGCCCTAGAATGGTCAAACGATTATTTCAATCGATACGATCAGCAGGTCAAAGCCTTTACTCATAGCCTTGAGCAACTGGCTGAACAACACATTCAGCTTGATACGCCTCAGCTCACCGCTCAACAGCCACTCGCTGATGTGATTCGTGAACGGTTACGTCGCTCTGTGGCACCAATAATGACGGAGGGACAGCAATGATTCGTTTACTGTTTTTACTGGTTGTCCTCGGCCTAGGCTTATTTGTGGGTAGCCAATACGCTGGCCAACAAGGCTATGTTTTGATCTCCATCGCTAATACCAGTATCGAAATGAGCGTCACCACGCTGATCATTTTGATGGTCGCTTTACTGGCGGGGCTATTTTTTCTTGAATATCTGATAAAAAAAATCCTTCGTGCCAGCAGCAGCACATGGAACTGGTTTACGATTCGTAAACAACGCCGCTCCCGCCGTTACACCGATGAAGGTATGATTAAACTACTTGAAGGGGATTGGAAACAGGCCGAGAAAAAAGTCACTCGCTGGGCGAATCATCATGATATGCCGCTACTCTGTTATTTGGCCGCGGCAGAAGCGGCTCATGAACAAGGCGATCAGCGTAAACGAGACGACTATTTGACGTTAGCCGCTAAACAACCGAATGCCACCCTAGCGGTTGAATTGACTCGCGCCAAACAGTTATTGAGCGACCAAGCATGGCAGGCAGCGGTTGATATTCTGACTCCGTTAGCACAGGCTTACCCTGATAATATTTTGGTTTTAAAGCGCTTAAAACAAGCTTATCTCGCCTTAGAGCAATGGCAACCTCTCCTGGCCTTAATTCCAAAATTGACTAAAGCTCAATTACTTACCCCATCACAGGCCGATGCCCTGACCTTACAAGCTCAACAAGCAATGCTCAGCGTTGTGGCAACTCAAGGTGGTAGCGAAGGATTACTGACCTATTGGCAATCGCTACCCAAAATCCTTAAAAACGAAACCCGTTTAATGGTTGAAATGATTGAGCAGTTATTACAGCGTCAAGCCGACCCAGCGGCGTTTAAATTACTCAAAGAATGGCTAAATAAGCAGCCTACGACTGAGTTATATCGCTTTCTGCCTAAGTTAACGCTAAAAGATAAACAGCCACTTATCGCCTTACTGCAAGACAAGCTACGTCGCGATAAAAATAATGCCGAAGCCCACAGCGCGCTAGGCCAAATTCTGCTCCACCAGAAACAGTGGGCACAAGCGCAACAGCACCTTGAACAGGCTTTATCACTTCGAGTGAATATTGAAGATTACGCCTGTTTAGCTCAAGCATTAGAGCAGCAAGATCGCCCACAAGCGGCGCACGATGTCAGTCGTAAAGCCTTATCCTTACTGACCACCGCTTAATAGAAAAAGCGGTCCCTCTGTACGATGGACCGCTTTTTATACTCTTCTGATGCTCTTCCCAATCGTCGTGAGCGATTACGATATCAGGTATGATACGTGAGATTAGATAACCCGAGAAAACTGCTGCTGACGGGCGCGCTGACGTAAATACTTGTCAAAACACATGCAAATATTGCGGATCAGCAATCTGCCACGTAAGGTGACGCGGATAAAACGCGAGTCCACTTCAACCAATTGATCATCAATGAAGGTTTGTAATAACGCGAGGTCTTGCTGGAAATAGTCATTAAAACGCAGCTTAAAATCCTGTTCTATTGCCTGTTTATCTAATTGGAAATTACAAATAAGTTGTTTAATGACTTCACGGCGTAGCAGATCATCACTGTCTAATGACACCCCTTTCCATAGCGCGTGACGCATCTCATCCACTTGCTGATAATAGCGTTTCAGATCTTTTTGATTTTGGGCATACACATCGCCGACCATTGAAATGGCAGAAACACCAAATCCCAGTAAATCACAATCGCCCTGCGTGGTGTAACCTTGGAAGTTACGATGTAAAACACCGTTACGCTGCGCCACGGCTAACTCGTCATCGGGTAACGCAAAATGGTCCATGCCAATAAACTGATACCCCGCTCCCGTTAAAGTGCTAATGGTATCTTGCAAGATGGCCATTTTTTCCTCTATCGAGGGCAGAAAGTCAGATTTAATTTTACGCTGTGCGGCAAACAACTCAGGCATATGCGCATAGTTAAACACTGACAAACGCCCCGGACGCATCTCAATCACTTGTTGTAAAGTGGCGTGGAAACTGGCGACCGTCTGCTTGGGTAAACCATAAATTAAATCTAGATTGGTCGAACGAAATCCAAGCTGCTTGGCGCGCGCTACTAAATCAACAATAAACTGTTCATCTTGTTCACGATTAACGTACTGCTGAACTTGTTTATCAAAATCCTGCACTCCGATACTGATGCGATTAAAACCTTCACTCCGCAAATGATCGAGTACCGAGAGTTCAATCTCACGTGGATCAACTTCAATGCTGATCTCCGCATCGGGCTGAAAGTTAAACTCAGCCCGTAATAACGTCATTAAACGACTCATTTGAGCGTTGGTTAAAAACGTCGGTGTACCACCACCAAAATGCAATTGAGTCACAGGACGCGAAAGCAGCAATGGTGCGCGTTGACGAATTTCGTGTTCCAGCACATCTAAATACTCATCCGCTTTATGCGAGTGGCGAGTGATGATTTTGTTGCAGCCACAGTAGTAGCAAAGCTTGTGACAAAAAGGAATATGGATATACAGGGATACCGGTCGCTGTGGATAACGCGCACAAGCCATATCAAATTCGGCAATCGTGAACGCTTCGTGAAATTCCACCGCGGTTGGATAGGAAGTGTAACGCGGCCCCGAGTAGTTGTACTTGTCTAAAATGGTTTGATCCCAAACAATCTGCTGACTGGGTACGACTGGCGACAACATAGTGACTCTTCCGTTATTGAACGTGGACTGATTATTTTGCCACACCAGAGACATAGCGTCGGGCAGCAAAAGAAGATTTACCGATAAAATAGTCTAAATTGCTAGCCGGATCACTTCTTATTACCCGTTAAACAAGGGCAATAGAGATCGTCTGCGTGTTGGCACCGCAACGGCTTTCGAGGTATAACGCGACAAGCGTACACCATCGAAAGCATTCATTGAAAACCGGATGAATAGATTAAACGAATTGAATAGGAATTTGTTGATTCAACGGCCGAATACGCTGTTGTAAGGCTTTTAGCTCAACAACAATCGCATCATTAAGACGCACTTCTGCTTTCTGACGCGTCAGGTTATGGCGCATTCTTTCTTGCTTTGGCATCGCTTGTCGAGCGTCGCCACGAGGCATATCTTTAACAATGTGGTACAGCTCTGCGGTGGCTGGATAGTCACGGTCAAAGTCTACCCGTTGTTCACCCTGCACATAATCCATAATGCAGTAAACTCGAATGGCGATTTCCGATAAATCACACTGACCTTGAATACCGGCCAAACAGAGTGTATTCACACTATCAAAAATATTGGCGTTACGTTTTTCTATTGCCAGTGTTTGATGTTGCTGCTGTAACTGAGTTTGTTTTTTAACTTGCAATAACAAGTAAACGGCATAGCTTGCCAAACCAAGAATGATCAGTCCACCAACCATCATCAACAAAAGCGTATTCATACCATTGTCCTACTGTTTGTACCCATCCACATCTAGATTTTCAAATTGCGCCAACAACTCATCATCGGATTGAACTTTACGTACCTTAGATTGAGTCGCTTGTGGGACAGAAAAATCATCTTCAAGCTCATCGTCTTCATCAGCAGCATCATCGAACAACCCAAGTTGCTTCATCAATACTTCGATGCGATCGAGTTTTTCGTCGACGTATTTTTGTAAACCCGCACCCAGATTTTCACCACTATCAATTCTATCTAGCAGAACGTTCAACTGAGGATCATTTTCCAGCATCGCTAACTCTTGTTCAGCATCTAAACGGCGCTGCTGCTTACTGGCTTTTTTACCCGTTTCCACGATCAATGGAATTTTTTTCTTGCTTCCCAAGCGCGGATCGCGAGCTTGCTCAGCAGTACGTTGACTTTGCTCACCGCCATCGGAATGGCGACTACCACTTTTCAGTCCTTTGCGTTTTTTCAATTTTTTGCGCTCACGGCTTTCTACATCAGCCTCACTACGATTACGTTTACGAGCAACAATCAGTTCACCGTTAAAGCCGGTTTTTGCTTTCTTTGTACGAGACATTACTGGGGTTTCCTCAGTAAAATTACATCATTTCCGATAAATTCAAGTTCGAGCTTATCCCGCTCGGCCAGAAACTGAAAGGTATCACGACTAAAAAAACTCACATGAGTAAGATCATTTTTATAGTGCCATCCAGCAAACGCATCCACGTTTTTCACTAGTTTGGTCATGATACCAATCCAGCCTCCTGGCTTAACTAAATTCAGCCATTGCTGCCAAATACGGTGAGGATCATGTAAATGCTCAATCACTTCACTGGCAGTCATAAAATCATAGTCCCTTTGTAGGACTTCTTGCTGTCGATAATAAAAGAAGTCATACAATGCGACGTCGTGTCCAGCTTCTTCAAGCATGACCGACAACGTCGGGCCTGGGCCACAGCCAAAATCCAATCCCTTCGATTGAGGAGCAAGTCTCTCAAGCATTGGCTGAGAAAGACGCGATAAAAAACGACGATAGCCCAGATCGTTAGGATTATTGTCGTGCAAATCGTAGAAACTTTTCTCACGTTCAGCGCTCAATCGATCAACCGGAGGCACAAAGACCAATCGACAAACCGAACACTCCCTATAAGCGCGATGATTATCGGCAAAGTAAGCGTGGGTTTGAACGCTGTGGCACAAAGGACAAGTCTGCATTGTCGCCTCCTGATTGGGGGATGCGCAACATACCAGAAACTGGCGATAGTGTGGAGCCTCTTTGTTCAAAAACAGAGCAATTATTGTAAAAAGATCATCAATCCATTTATCACACGACAAAAAGACCCGACCGCCGCGAATAAGCGATGCGCTAGGCTTAACCTAAAAATCAACAATGACTCCTCATCGCCCAGCGAAGAAGACAATATCCTTGGCGAGGTAAGTCATTAATATAAAAAACTAAAAGGTAATTTAAGGCGAGCGGATGACTTTCTTCCCATCCGCTTGTTGATAATTGTCCAGCTTACCCAAGCACTCATGGTACAATCATCGGTCTTGTACCGAGTACGATTCTTCGACTAAGTTTTTATAAAAGCAATCAATCGACTACGCAAAGTCGAGATGGAGTTAACATTGAGCGTAAAAATTCACTATCAAAACACGCATTTTATTACCAGTGCGCCAGACATTCGCCATCTTCCCGCCGATGACGGTATCGAAATTGCGTTTGCCGGACGTTCAAATGCTGGCAAATCAAGCGCTCTCAATCGCTTAACCAACCAAAAAAGCTTGGCGAAAACCAGTAAAACCCCTGGAAGAACTCAGTTAATTAATCTATTTAAAGTCACCGATGGTTGCCATATCGTTGATTTACCGGGTTATGGCTTTGCACAAGTACCGCTAGAAATGAAAAAGAAGTGGCAAAAATCACTGGGTGAGTATCTGCAACAGCGCTCTAGCCTAAAAGGATTGGTGGTGTTAATGGATATCCGCCATCCAATGAAAGATCTCGACCAACAATTGGTCTTGTGGGCGGTTGAATGTGCCATTCCGGTGCAAGTACTGCTGACTAAAGCGGATAAATTGAAAAGCGGTGCACGTAAAGCCCAACTCAACAAGATCAGAGAAGAGTCATTATCGTTCGGTGGTGATGTCAGTGTCGATGTGTACTCGTCGCTAAACGGCTTAGGGGTCGATACCTTACGCAGTAAACTCGATAGTTGGTTTATGCCTGAAGTATTGCGTCGTACCGAACAACCGTTATCAACCGACGAGCCACCTGTCGCTTAGTCATTATTCGTTTGTTGATTTATATCCAAGCGATAAAAATCCCCACCATCCTGGTGGGGCAACGGGAGAGAAATAGGAAGTCATTATTGTTATAGCGCTAGCATTCCTCAATCCCGCAAAAATTACAAGACGCTACCACCCACAATCTTGCTTCAACACCACAAAACATATCGCCATTTTTAATTTATTAATCAATAAATTAAATCAAAAAAACCACCATGCTATAGACTTGATTTTCCGCTAAAAAGAATCGAAAGTGTGAATGACGTTTAATGACAATACTGATCAAAAACCATCGTCAATCAGCTTTATATTGAGGCGCTGCTTAGCCGAAATAATCGACCAGATTTCAGCCGCGAAGATTGATGATACGAGAGATAAAAAGATGGGAAGCGCACAATAAAAAACGCCCCAGTCAATAATCGACTGGGGCGGCTGAATCAGCCTAATCCAATAACGTGAAACAAAAGGTCTGAAAGATAGAACATCTTACCTCTGTACCCTACGGAATTAAATCTACAGCAACTGGTCATAAATGAAAATAGTTTTTGTAGTTTTTTTTCATTAAAATTTTATTAAAATACATAAACACTTGAAAATCACTCAATTTTTTTCGATTAAAAAAAAGCCAGCGATAAGACGCTGGCTAGAATAATTGATTGATTTTATGCTAAATCGACGTTAATGGGCTTCATCCCAGTTGTTTCCGTGACCAGCATCAGCCACTAACGGCACGTTAAGTTGGGCAGCAGATTCCATCAATTCTTGTACTTTACTTTCAATTTCGGATAAAGCTGACTCTTGCACTTCAAAAACCAGTTCATCGTGTACTTGCATTAACAGTTTTACGCGTCCTTGCCCCTCTGTCTCGATCCAATTATCCACTAATAGCATCGCTTTTTTAATGATATCAGCGGCAGTACCTTGCATCGGTGCATTGATCGCCGCCCGCTCAGCGGCTTTACGACGCATGCCATTCCGTGATTGAATTTCAGGTAAATGCAAACGACGACCAAAGAGCGTTTCCACATACCCTTGCTCTGCCGCCATACTGCGCGTCTCTTCCATATAACGCAGCACACCCGGATAACGTTCAAAATATTTGTCCATATAATGCTGAGCTTCAGAGCGAGGAATACCGAGTTGCTTAGCAAGACCAAAGGCGCTCATGCCATAAATAAGGCCAAAGTTGACCGCTTTGGCACGGCGACGCTGCTCACTGGTTACCTGATCAATACTCACGCCAATGATTTCTGCTGCCGTCGCGGTATGGATATCCTTGCCTTGCTGGAAAGCGTCCAGCAACGCAGGATCGCCAGACAAATGAGCCATGATTCGTAATTCAATCTGTGAGTAGTCGACTGCCATGATTTTCCAGCCCGCTGGAGCAATAAAGGCCTGACGAATACGGCGTCCTTCTTGATTGCGGATCGGAATATTTTGTAAGTTTGGATCGGTTGAAGACAAACGTCCTGTCGCCGTTACCGCTTGATGATAAGAAGTGTGCACCCGCCCAGTTGTTGGGTTGATCATCTTTGGTAGCTTGTCTGTGTAGGTCGACTTTAATTTAGCCAATCCACGGTATTCAAGGATCACCGCTGGTAACGGATAATCTAACGCCAATTCTTGTAGCACTTCTTCGTTAGTCGATGGAGTACCTGATGGCGTTTTTTTCACCACAGGTAACTTCATCTGCTCAAACAAAATCGTTTGTAATTGCTTTGGTGAGCTTAAATTAAATTCTTGATCAGCCAGCTCATAGGCTTTGCGCTCGAGCTCAACCAAACGCTGGGCAATTTCTTGAGATTGAATCGCCAGTAATTGATCGTCAATCAATACGCCTGTGCGCTCCATACGTGATAACACCGGCACTAATGGCACCTCAATATCACGATAAACAGCGAATAGCGGCGCATCCGCTTCAAGCAAAGCTTGTAAACGATGGTGTAACCTTAGTGTCACATCGGCATCTTCCGCGGCGTATGGCGCAGCCTGTTCAAGATCGATTTGATTGAAGGTCAGTTGATTTTTGCCCTTACCAGCCACTTGCTCAAAAGAAATGCAGCTATGTTGTAAAAAGCGTAGCGCTAAGCTATCCATATCCTGCTTACCACCAACGCTGTTATAGACATAAGAAGCCAGCATCGTATCATGAGCAATGCCACGCATCGTTATCCCATAACGCGCCACAACACTGGCGTCGTATTTCAGATTTTGACCAACTTTAGCCAATTGAGGATCTTCTAATAGCGGTTTTAGCTGCGCCAGTACCCAATCACGGTCCAGCTGCTGAGGCGCATCAAGATAGTCATGCCCAACGGGCACATACGCCGCCTCTCCTTCTGCTACGGCAAACGAGAGACCCACCAAATTAGCGACCATATAATCGAGACTGTCTGTTTCCGTATCAAACGCAAACACTTCGGCTTGTTTGAGCTTAGCTAACCATATCGCAAAACTCTGTTCATCAAGGATCGTCTGGTACTGACTGCGATCAATTGTTACCGCTGAGTGCTCACTCATCACCGTGTGCGCTTGGCCAGAGGCCACTTCTCGCTGGGTGATAGGTTCACGAGCTTCAACCACGCCATTACCGCCGTCTAAGAGTTCCGTTAACCAAGATTTAAACGCCATTTTTCCATACAGCGCAATTAAGGCGTCGCAGTCGGGAGTGGTTTTCAATAAAGACTGCGGCGTGTGATCCAATGCAACATCGAGCTTAATCGTGGCTAACTGATAAGATAACCAAGCATTGTCACGATTTTCTTCCAGCTTCTTGGCCATGGTTTTTGAACCACGGAAGCCTAACTCCGCAATTTTATCTAAATTGGCATATAACGCCTCAAGGCCACCAATCCCTTGTAACAAGGCGGTCGCGGTTTTATCACCCACACCGGGAACGCCAGGAATGTTATCGACTTTATCGCCCATCAAAGCGAGATAATCGATGATCAACTCAGGCGGAATACCAAATTTTTCAATCACCCCTTCGCGATCCATGACGACATTGGTCATGGTGTTAATCAAAGTGACATGATCGTTGACTAATTGCGCCATATCTTTATCGCCGGTACTGATCAGCACTGGCATTCCCGCTTGTGATGCTTGCGCCGCTAAGGTACCGATCACATCATCCGCTTCCACACCTTCAATCGAAATCAGCGGTAAACCCATTGCACGAATAATCTGATGCAAAGGTTCAATTTGACACCTTAGATCATCCGGCATCGGAGGGCGATGAGCTTTATACTGATCGTACATGTCATCACGAAAGGTTTTACCCTTCGCATCGAAAATCACGGCCATGCGCTCTGAAGCAAATTGACGCATCATGGCACGCAACATATTGACGACCCCATACACCGCATTGGTCGGGATCTCACCATTGGTCATGGTGCCTGGGTAGGCGTGAAACGCGCGGTATAAATAAGAGGAGCCATCGATCAAAATGAGGGGGTTATCAGGGATACGAGCCATAGTTTTGCTATCCGAACAGAAACAATAAGCGCCTAGGATGCCATGACTGCTGCTTGGTTTCCATGCTGATCAAGCTGACTCGTTGCCTAAGCGTACCCCGAGATCGGTTCTGCCTCCCCTTCATCTGTGGATAAGTCTGTTCATAGATTTTATCCACACCGCTATCACTCTCTTTTTACCACTGCCAATCAAAATTAAAGTTACTGATATTTAAGGAATTTAATCCAGATCGACAAAGACAACAATGATCCTTTAACGATCATCCATTGTGGAAAAGATACTTGCTGTCCTTTTACTCACGCTGAGATCCCGCTCGAAATTAGCTGATTACAATTACAACAGTCTCATCCAATCTTGCTGACGTCATTGAGTAAAATCTACTCATGTGACAGATTGACTTGCCGAACTCATAGCATAAAAAAAGCGACACCCGAAGATGTCGCCTAGCCGTATGCTGGTGAAGCTAATGGTAAAATCAACTCCCCAAAAAGCTAAATATTACACTGGAAGCAATGTGAGCAATGTCGTGTCAAAAAGAATCTGTGTTACCCAATAACCTCTGCTTATCCGCTAGCAATAGATAAAGCTAACATAATCAGCAGGTCTGTTGTTGAACTCGACTTATCCCCTAAGACAAGGTTAATAATAATCGTTCTCATCTTAATGTCAACACTCAAATGAGAAAAAATCTCATTTGTTGATCTACCCCACTTTTATTGTGGGGTAGTTTTTATTGTGAGTGTGAGGTAGCTTTTATTTTGAGGTGGCTTTCTGACGCAAATGCTTCGCCGCTTGAGCGTGATCATCGGCTAACCATTCGGCGACTTGTTTAGCAAAATAGGTCAAAATGCCGTCGGCTCCAGCGCGCTTAAAGCACAATAGTGACTCCATAACGGTTTCACGTTCTTTAAGCCAACCATTTAAGATCGCCGCTTTATGCATCGCATATTCACCAGACACTTGATAAGCAAAAGTGGGCACTTGCAACTCACTTTTCACTCGGCGTACCACATCAAGATAGGGCATACCGGGCTTAACCATCACCATATCCGCGCCTTCGTTAATATCCATCGCGACTTCATGCAATGCTTCATCACTGTTGGCCGGATCCATCTGATAGTTTTTCTTATTGCCCCCTTTGAGATTACTTGCCGATCCGACCGCATCACGAAACGGCCCATAGTAACAAGACGCATATTTCGCCGAATAAGCCATGATCTGAGTATGGATATGCCCCGCCTCTTCAAGCGCTTGGCGAATTTTACCAATTCGTCCATCCATCATGTCTGATGGTGCGACAACATCCGCGCCGGCTTGAGCATGGGACAACGCCTGCTTAATCAACACCTCGGTCGTTGCTTCGTTGAGCACATAGCCACTTTCATCAATGATCCCATCTTGGCCATGTGTGGTAAAAGGATCTAAAGCCACGTCGGTAATCACGCCCATTTGAGGGACATGCGCTTTCAGTAATTTGACCGCACGCTGCACTAATCCATCCGGATTATAGGCTTCTGAAGCATCGAGACTTTTTGCATCTGGAGTCACGACCGGAAACAGGGCGATGGCTGGAATTCCTAATTGCGCTAAATATTGCGCTTCTTCTAACATCAAATCGATAGATAGACGTTCAACACCGGGCATCGACTCTACCGCTTCACGACGATCTTTACCCATTAAGATAAACATCGGATAGATCAAGTCATTCACCGAGACGCTGTGCTCTGCGACTAAGCGACGACTAAAATCATGTTTGCGTAAACGGCGTAAACGACGGCCAGGGAACTGACCTTGGATTGATACAGACACTCGACTCTCCTTAGTTGTCGAACCGCACAGCAGTGATAGGACCACCCGCGGTCGTGATTGGAACGTGTAGTCGTGAAATCATATCACTCTAATCACTTGGCGCTAGGCTCAATCCAAGAAAAGGCGAAAAATGATCTCCGTGGCCCACTCGCGTATACTGCTTCTTTATCGAATATCATCCCGCTGACGATAGCTCGGAAGCGTCAACAGCCACTAACCATAAAGAGATTACGATGATTGATACCCATGCCCATGTTTACGCCAGTGAATTTGATCACGATCGCGACCAAGTGATACAACGTGCGATTGAACAAGGTATTGAGCACATTTTGTTACCCAATATCGATCTCGACTCTATCGCTCCTATGCTCGCTACCGAAGCGGCTTATCCTGATTTATGCCGATCGATGATGGGCCTGCATCCTTGCTATGTAAACGCCGACGTCAAACAAACGCTCGAGCAGATAGAATACTGGTTTACACAACGCGAGTTTATTGCCGTAGGCGAAATCGGCATTGATTTGTACTGGGACAAAACCTATCAAGCCGAACAAGAGATGGCATTCATTACCCAACTGAACTGGGCAAAAAGCCTTAACTTACCGGTCGTCATTCATACTCGTGATTCCATCGATCAAACCTTAGCCCTACTCAAGCAAGAGCAAAATGGTCAATTACGCGGTGTTTTCCATTGTTTTGGCGGAACGGTTGAACAAGCCAAAGCGATCAATGATCTTGGCTTTCACTTAGGTTTAGGCGGAGTATCAACGTTTAAAAATGGCGGAATGGATAAAGTAATTCCAGCGCTCGATTTGAACTATCTGGTATTAGAAACCGATTGTCCTTACCTAGCGCCAGTGCCGCATCGCGGTAAACGTAATGAGCCAGCGTACACTCGATTAGTCGCAGAGCGAATTGCAGAGTTACGCGGCCTAAGCACCGAGTACGTCGACCAATTCACCACTAACAATGCCAAAGCCTTATTTAAGTTATAACCAACGACGACCAAGCCATCGCGATATCGCGATTACTCTTGCGCCTCACGCGGCTCTCTCTGGCCGTAAAAGCGCGCAAAAAACAGCCCAACTTCAAATAACAAGCACATAGGTATGGCTAATAGGGTTTGAGAAATAATATCCGGTGGCGTGAGTAGCATACCAATCACAAAAGCGGCGACCACAATATAGGGCCGCTTTTCACTGAGCGCTTTCGGTGTCGTCGCGCCAGTCCAACACAGCAAAATAATCGCTACGGGAACCTCAAACGCAATACCAAACGCCAAAAAGAGTGACAACACAAAGTCTAAATAGCTAGCGATATCGGTAGCAAATTGTACGCCCCCCAGCGAAATGGCGGTAAAAAAACCAAACACTAAAGGAAACACGACAAAGTAAGCAAAGGCAACACCACAATAAAACAGCAAAGAACTGGAAACCAACAGTGGAAAAATCAACCGGCGCTCATGTTTGTACAAACCAGGGGCAACAAACGCCCAAACTTGATACAAGATATACGGCACCGATAAAAAGATAGCGACAATTAACGTCAGTTTCAGTGGCGTAAAAAATGGCGAAGCGACATCGGTAGCAATCATCGTCGCACCAGCAGGCAAACGCTCAACCAGAGGCCGAGAAACAAACTCGTAAATCGTATTTGAAAAATAAATCAAACCAATAAAAACGACGATCACCGCCGCAATACTGCGTAATAAACGGTCACGTAATTCAAGTAAATGGGCGATGAGCGGCTGGGTTTGTTCAGCGGATGACATAACAACCTCGGTTAATATGGAGTACAAGTAATCAGTATCAGCTGATGGCGGTTTCATCACTGAAAGAGACTATCGCTGTAGTGGCGCGATACCACGCCAACTCAATCACCGCCTTTGTACAGCCGAACCGTTCGGCTTACTCTGGCGCTTTGCTGGGTGTTTTTTTGTCACAGCTAAGTCTGATGTCGGATTTGTTGGTTTCAGCGCAGAAGCCGAGTCTGGCTCGACAATGTTCTCAGCATTAGCACCGTAAGAACGCTGCACATCCTGTGCTGCTTTTTTTAGCGTATCGACGGATTCTTGTAGCTCTGGCGATAGATTTTTCATCCCCATTTGCTCCGCTTTACGTAATTGCTCTTGCAGTTCCTGCACCTTTAGCTCTTGGGCCAACTCTTCTTTGACGCTATTTGCCATCCCTTTGGCAGTAGCAACAAACTTAGCCACACTGCGTATTGCATGAGGTAAACGCTCTGGGCCCAGCACAACCAGTGCAACCACCGAGATCAATACCAGCTCCCAAAAACCGATATCAAACACAGCTTACACCTTCTCTTGGTCTTTTTTGGCTTCCGCCGTGCTTTCCGTTTTCTGTTGCTGTAGATTTTTCTGCTCAAAATCGGCATCTTTCTTCGTCGGGTCTTCTTCTTCAGCCATCGCCTTTTTGAAGCCTTTCACCGCACTGCCTAAGTCACTGCCTATGCCACGTAATTTCTTAGTGCCAAATAATAAAACAACGATCACCGCAATAATAAGCAGTTGCCAAATACTGATACCACCCATTTTCTCTACCTCGGGTTATGTGTTAATGATGAATTCTTCAGTGAATCTAAGTTATCGACGATACACTCGCCAGCTTAACCACCAGCTAATTGCACCCGCCATCACCGCTCCCATCGCTAATGAAGGATAGTCGGTTAATAATAAAGCAGAGCATACGACTAAAGTGGCGCCAACACCAAATAAAAACTGCCCGGTCGATTGCTGCCGCTTCGATGTACAGTAGCCTTGATAAAACTGCTCCATACGCAGATTGAGGTTTTTCCCCTGTTTTAAGCTGTCATAGAGTAGCTCGGGTAATTCTGGGAGTTTCTCCGCCCAAAATGGCGCTTTCTCTTTGACCGCGTTAATCACCGCCTGAGGACCAACCTGATTACGCATCCATTTTTCTAAAAAGGGTTTTGCGGTTTGCCACAAATCTAATTGCGGATAAAGCTGACGACCTAATCCCTCAACATACAACAACGTTTTTTGCAGTAATACCAGTTGGGGCTGCACTTCCATTTCAAACCGTCTGGCGGTATTAAACAAATTCAATAACACGTGACCAAACGATATTTCACACAAAGGCTTAGCAAAAATCGGCTCACAAACAATGCGAATCGCGACTTCAAACTCATCGATATTGGTATCGTAGGGCACCCATCCTGAGTCAACATGCAACTGCGCCACTTTACGGTAATCACGATTAAAAAATGCTAAAAAATTCTCTGCCAAATAACGCTTATCTTCAGCATTTAACGTGCCGACAATCCCGCAATCTAAACCAATCCATTGCGGATTTTCTGGATGTTCAGGATTAACAAATACGTTACCCGGATGCATATCTGCATGGAAAAAACTATCGCGAAATACTTGGGTAAAAAACACCGTCACTCCACGCTCAGCCAACAGTTTCATATTGGTGCCGTTGGCTTTTAACCCCGCCAAATCTGACACTTGAATACCATAAATGCGTTCAGAGACCATGACCGTTTTATTACTAAAATCGGTGATGATTTCTGGTACGTACAGTTCTTCGCTGTGTTCAAAATTACGACGCAGTTGGATTGCATTGGCGGCTTCTCGTCGTAGATCCAGTTCATCGAGTAAGGTTTTTTCATACTCACGTACCACTTCAACCGGTTTTAAACGACGTGCTTCTGGCGTCATTTTGGCAATAATACGCGCTAAGCGGTACATCAGTTTTAGATCCGCATCAATAACGGGGCGAATATCGGGACGGATCACTTTCAAGACAATGTCGCGACCATTAGATTTGAGTTTCGCGGTATGCACTTGGGCAATGGACGCCGAAGCTAAAGGCTCAATATCAAACTCATCAAACCAAGTATCTAATGGCCCGCCGAGCGCTTGCTCCATATGTTGCTGCGCTAAAGCACCATCAAACGGAGCAACTTTGTCTTGCAACATCGCCAATTGATCAGCGATATGCGGTGGGAATAAATCTCGTCGAGTTGACATCATCTGACCAAATTTAATCCACACTGGACCAAGTTCTTGTAACGCAAGGCGCAGCCGTTCACCCAGAGGCTTATCGGAATGTTGATTACGAATCCAAAACAACATTTTACGTGCCAGTAATGGCGCTTTGCTTAATTGGTGTTGTGGGATCAGCTCATCTAAACCATATTCAAGCTGAACTTTGATGATGCGATATAAACGCTTAACTTCTGCAGGAGTCATACTTTTCCCAGTAACTGATGCAATTTGGCTTCTAAACGAGCGGCATGACTTTTTACTTCATCCACTTGATCACAAAAATCAGCGATTTCTAATGGCGGAGGAGCAATACGCCACTCTTCGGTGAGGACTTGGGCGACATAATGTTGCTGTTTGACAAAGTGGCTGGTCACTTGCTGATGCACATCCTTAATGCCTTGCACTACAGTATGAGCGACCACATCGCCAGTAATACGTGATAACCACTCTTCAAGATCGGGCTTACAATCTGTCAATAATTGAGCAAATTTTTGTGCTAGCTGAATATCGCCTTGTAACACCAGTTTGTCTTGTTTAATCAGTTGCGTGATATTGGCCTGCTCACGCAACTCAGGCAAAATAGTCAATGATAACGACAAGTAGCAATCGGGCTGAGCTTCATAAGCACCAAGCACATCAATTTGCTGACTGAATACAAAAGTAAAGGTTTGATCGATCTCTTTAATATGCAGCTGTATCACTTGCCCTTTCAAACGAGTAAGTCGACGGTGCAGTTGTGGATCATCCTCAATTAAGGTATTGAGCGTGGTTTCCATCACCGCAGTGATCAAAGATTGAAACGGCATAAGACCCCTTAGAATTTGTAACCACGGTGTAAAGCGACAATACCGCCAGTGAGGTTATAGTAAGTGGTTTGTTCAAAGCCTGCGCTCTCCATCATGCCTTTTAACGTCTCTTGATCAGGATGCATGCGAATCGATTCAGCCAGATAACGATAACTTTCTGCGTCATTAGCAATCAACTGGCCCATTTTCGGCAACAGATGAAACGAGTAGGCATCGTATATTTTGGAGAGTGGTTCAAGGACAGGTTTAGAGAATTCGAGCACGAGTAAACGACCACCCGGTTTTAATACTCGATACATCGAGCGTAGCGCTTGATCTTTATCGGTCACATTACGCAAACAAAAACTGATCGTGATGCAGTCAAAGTAATTATCGGGAAACGGCAATTCTTCGGCATTAGCTTGCACATAGTGCACATTACCGACAATGCCTCGATCGCGCAGCTTATCACGGCCCACATTGAGCATTGAATTATTAATGTCCGCTAAGATCACATGTCCTTTTTCACCGACAATACGCGAAAACTTGGCAGTTAAATCCCCCGTACCACCGCCGAGATCAAGAATTTTCTGTCCAGGACGCGCACCCGCACAATCAATCGTAAAACGCTTCCATAAGCGATGAATACCACCAGACATCATGTCATTCATGATGTCGTATTTGGCAGCGACAGAATGAAATACTTGCGCCACTTTGGTGACTTTTTCGTCTTTGGCGACGGTAGTAAAACCGAAATGGGTGGTTTCTTGATTGTCTATTGTTGTATTGGTTTGCACGCTGATATCCGTCATTGTTATTCCTCTTGGGCAGTCTTACACCTAAACTGCAACTGCGGACGATTAGTTTACTTTATCCTCAGTGGGATGTCTTTCTAGTAAAGGCGCAAAATCAGGATCCGATTCACGCTGCGCTTGTTCCACCAACTCACTCGCTATCGAACGTTTAATCTCCACCCCAAGCTGCTTAAAACTTTCCGCCTGACGTATCGCATTACCACGCCCTGTCGCCAGTTTATTCATAGCCGATTGATAGCTCTGATTAGCGCGATCCAGTGCACCGCCTAAACCTTGCATATCTTCTACGAACAAACGCAGCTTATCGTACAATTTACTGGCTCGTTCTGCGATCTCTTGCGCATTTTGATTTTGACGTTCATAACGCCAGAGGTTATCAATGGTACGTAGCGCTACTAATAAAGTGGTTGGGCTGACTAAAATAATATTTTGCTCAAGGGCATCTTTGACTAGGCTTGGATCCGCTTGAATCGCCACCTGAAAGGCCGGCTCGACCGGAATAAACATCAGCACATAATCTAAACTGTGTAGCCCTTTCAACTGGTGATAATCTTTTTGACTCAAGCCTTTCAGGTGATTACGCAGCGCCGATAAATGGTCGTGCAGAGCACGATCGCGTTCACTATCGGTCTCGGCATTAAAGTAGCGCTCGTAAGCCACCAGTGCCATTTTTGAATCAATCACCACTTGCTTATTGTGTGGTAAATGGACGATCACATCGGGTTGATAACGTTTCCCAGCGGAATTTTGTAGGCTGACTTGGGTGTGATATTCATGCCCTTCGCGCAAACCTGATTCTGCCAATACCCGAGCAAGCACCACTTCGCCCCAATTGCCCTGTTGTTTATTATCCCCTTTTAAGGCTTGGGTGAGGTTGAGCGCTTCTTTGGCCATTTGCTCATTCAATTGCTGCAAGTTACGCAGCTCATGTACTAAGGTATGCCGCTCTTTCGCTTCTTGGTTAAAACTGTCATTGACCTGTTTTTTAAACCCTTCGAGCTGCTCTTTCAGTGGATTAAGCAGCCCAGCTAAACTCTGTTGGTTTTGCGCATCAACTTTTGCAGTTTTGTGTTCAAATACCTGATTAGCAAGTTGCTCAAATTGCTGCTTTAAACGCTCTTCAGCTCGCTCAAGCAATTGCAGCTTATCTTGACTGGCTGCGAGTTGCTGCTCATGTCGGGCTTGCTGCTCATGGAGTTGCACTTCCAATTGAGTTTTGAGATCGCGCATCTGGTTCAATTGCTCAGCATAAGCCAAACGCTCTTGTTTGATCGCTTCAAAATGGCGTAATTTTTCCATCACCGCCATCATCTTGCCATGCGCTTGTTTTAACTCAAATTCCGCTTTATCACGCTGCTGATCAAGCTCATCTAACTCTTGCTGAGCTTGCTGTAACGACTGCTCTAGCTGCGTTTTTTGTTGTTGATGCCAACGGGCTTCGCTCGCTAATTGCTGCTCTAATAGTTGCAGTGAGAACTGCATTTTCTGTTTTACCCACCAGCCAGTGGTAATCGCGGCAACGCCAGCGGCAGAGAGCGCCGCCAGCCAAGTCGTCGCATGTTCCATGAACCATTGCATATCAAGCACTTCATCAATTATCACTTTAATTAAAAATGGTATGGTGATACTGGATAAATGTCCAGTTTACTGACTGGTTTTTCCACCGTAGATTAGCACTTTGCACAAACTAGCCACACAATGACGTGTCACAGTGCGGGCTGCCAATCAAGGTCGCTAACCATTAGCAAGGAGTAGAAGCATGAATGAGCGCCGAGCGCTTGGACTGGCGTTATCCGCCGTGTTACTTTGGTCAACGGTCGCGACCGCGTTCAAACTCACCTTAACCGAGCTGACCCCAATTCAAATGCTGACCATGGCAAGCATCGTCTCGGCTTGTACCTTAGCCATCATTTGTGGCCTACAAGGTAAACTGGCACAGCTTGTCCCGACCTTTATCGCCAATCCGTTTTACTATTGCTTGCTCGGTTTGATTAATCCGCTCGCCTATTATTTATTGCTCTTTAAAGCCTACGCTTTACTGCCCGCCTCTCAAGCACAAGCGATTAACTACAGTTGGGCAATTACACTCACCTTAATGGCGGCGCTATTTCTAGGCCAAACGATCCGCAAGCAAGATTGGCTCGCCTGCGCAGCAAGTTATTTTGGCGTATTGGTGATTGCCACTCAAGGCAACTTACTGGAATTACAATTTGAAAGCCCACTTGGCGTCACTCTGGCTTTATGCTCAACGTTATTATGGGCAGGATATTGGATTTTAAATACCAAGAACCAAGCGGATCCGGTGGTTGGCCTACTGCTCGGCTTTCTGGTTGCTATTCCCTGCGCGATGGGTTTAAGCCTTTATGAGGGAGCCTCATGGCTAACTATTTCATGGCAAGGCTGGCTGGCGGTGAGCTATGTGGGCTTATTTGAGATGGGAATTACCTTTGTGCTCTGGCTGAGCGCTTTGAAAAGTACTCAAAATACCGCGCGGATCAGTAATCTTATTTTTGCCTCGCCATTTATCTCTTTGATTTTATTGGCGACCATTATCGGTGAGCGCATTCATCCCACCACCATTATCGGTTTAGTGTTTATTATTAGCGGGTTAGTGATTCAGCAAATGAAATTCTCAGCCCGCACTAAGCCAAGAAAAGCACGGCCATAAAACCCACCAGCGCAGCGGGTCAGGTATTACACCCATTGACCCGCAACATAGCCGCTCGACCAAGCCCATTGGAAATTATACCCACCGAGCCAGCCCGTCACGTCCATCACTTCACCGACAAAAAACAAACCGGGTACGGTTTTGCATTCCATGGTTTTAGAAGACAGCCAGTCGGTATCCACACCACCTAAGGTCACTTCCGCCGTGCGATACCCTTCCGTTCCGTTAGGGACAATTTGCCACTCTTGCAAGGCTTGCGCCGTTTGTTTCAGCACAGTAGGGGTTAGCTGTTTCATCGGTTTATCGACCAATAAACCACGCTCAATCAGCACTTCAACCAAACGCTTAGGCAATAAGCGCGACAAGGTCGTTTTTAACGTTTGATTAGGGTGCTGTTCACGAGCCTCGGCTAAGGCATGATCCACATCCACATTGGGCAATAAGTTAATGCTCAGGGTTTGGCCTGGCTGCCAATAAGAGGAAATTTGCAGCACCGCAGGCCCTGATAGGCCGCGATGAGTAAACAGCAAGGCTTCTTTAAAACTGGTGCCACAGCGGGCGAGGATCTCAACCGGCAGCGCAATTCCTGACAGCTCAGCCAAGGCCTCTTTATCGGCAACATGCAGAGTAAATGGCACCAAACCCGCACAGGTTGGCAATACAGGAATCGCAAATTGCTCCGCCACTTTATAGCCAAACGGCGTTGCCCCTAATTTAGGCATTGACAATCCTCCAGTGGCAATCACCAGCGATTGACACTGCCAAGTACCTTGTGAGGTTTGCAGTACAAAGCCGTCCGCGGTTTGACTAATGGTTTGGATATCAACTTGATAGCGCTGCTTCAGCGTTGGCTGATCGCACTCGGTCAGTAATAGGTTAACAATCTCTTTCGCTGAATCGACACAAAACAGCTGGCCATGTTCACGCTCTTCAAACGCAATACCGTGTTTACTGACCAGTGAGATAAAATCCCAGTTGCTGTACTGGGATAACGCTGATTTTACGAAATGTGGATTACGGCACAAGTAGTTCGCTGCCGAGACATCGTAATTGGTAAAATTACATCGCCCGCCACCGGAAATTAAAATTTTCCGGCCCGGTTTTTTGGCGTGATCCATCACTAATACTTGACGACCACGCTGCGCCGCTTGCGCCGCGCACATTAACCCTGCGGCACCAGCACCAATGACAATCACGTCTACTTGTTCACTCATCCACTACTCTCACGGGAATAAAAAAAGGATGTGCGACCAGCACATCCTTACTAGGGTGACTATTCTAACGATAAACGTCTGGCTTGCCAATCCATCCCCTTAGAGAACAAAAGCCGCCAATGAGGTCACCATAACTAAAGCGCAGCACAATACAAAGAGCTCTCTTACTCGGGAACATTTTCCGGTAAAGACGGGATCATGATGGTGGTGATACTCTTTGCTCTTCAGGTAATGATACAAACGTACTTGCTTGGTCACGTTACCTTGAGTGCTAAAGAATCCTCGTCCATCCACTTGTTGGTACAACAATGGATGAGCTTCACGCATGATATAAATGAGCGAACGTAACGCGGTTAAGTATCTAGCGATATTAATGCCCGTCACTATCATGAGCCCAAGTAAAATAGTATCTCCACTGATCATCTTTCCTCCCTACATCTCATGTAAGCATGCCCAGAAAAAAAGACGACCACTTGCGCTTCAGTTTTTCTTTTTGCTGAGGTTACTCAGCAGGGGCACCCATTACCGACGATGAGCTTGCTTTGGCTAATGCTGCTAGATCTTTATCGATAAAGAACAACGCTTTTCCATCTTCGCCGACCAGTTCTAGCTTGTCTAAAATCCCTTTAAACAACTTCTCTTCTTCATGTTGCTCCGCCACATACCACTGAAGGAAGTTAAACGTTGAGTAATCTTGTGCGGTAAACGCAACATGAGCCAGTTTGTTGATCTTTTGGGTAATCATCTGTTCGTGTTCATAAGTTTCACGAAACACTTCCCCTAAGCTGGCAAAATCATGTTTCGGTGCAGCAATCGCACCAAGGATTGGCATTGCGCCAGTTTCACTCACGTAAGTGAACAGACGCTGCATGTGCTGCATTTCTTCTACGGCATGAACCCGTAAAAATTCAGCAGCACCTTCAAATCCTTTGTCTTCACACCAAGCACTCATTTGTAAGTATAGATTGGATGAAAAAAATTCGAGATTAATTTGCTCATTCAAATGATCAATCATGGCAGGTGAAAGCATCGATGACTCCTAATGGTTTGGTCTATGACTCTGATCACTATACCATGATCCCGCTTTATTGCGCTTTTACCATTACGAGTGACGATAGATATGAGATCACTTTAGCAAAAATGTCTTGCTCAAAGTGCTAACCTAATCATGTCATCAGCAAGGAGAGAGCATAATGAGTTATCAACATATTTTGGTTGCGGTCGATCTGTCGGAAGACAGCAAACTCTTGATCGATAAAGCCGTCGCACTGGCCAAGCCGCTGAATGCGGAGATCTCTTTTATTCATATCGATGTCAATTATGCTGAACTGTATACGGGATTGATTGATATTAACTTAGCGGAAACTCAGCACCACTCGATGGAAACAGCGCAAAAACAGTTACAAGAATTGGCCACTTACGCCAATTACCCGATTAAGCACACCTTAGTCGGCAGTGGCGATTTGAGTAATGAGCTGTGTGATACCATTGGCGAGTTCAATATTGATCTCGTGGTGTGTGGCCATCATCAAGACTTCTGGAGTAAGATCCTTTCCTCCACTCGTCAGCTGATCAACTGCTCACCTGTGGACATGTTGGTAGTACCACTCAACGACTGACGAGCCTTAAAAACTCAGCTACACTGCAGACACGTTTTATCCATGATTACATCTTATGCTTTACTTATCTGCGGTGACCCTACTTTGGGCCTTCTCATTCAGCTTGATTGGCGTTTATCTTGCCGGTCAAGTTGATGCTTGGTTTTCCGTTTGGATGCGAGTGGCCCTTGCTAGTCTTGTTTTTTTACCTTTCTTAAAAATCAAACAGGTACCATGGCCTCTGATCGCTAAGTTAATGGCGATTGGTGGCATTCAGTTAGGTTTAATGTACTGCTTTTATTACCAGTCCTTTTTGTTACTTTCTGTCCCTGAAGTGCTGCTGTTTACCATCTTTACGCCGATTTATGTCACGCTCATTTATGACGGGTTGAAAGGACGCTTCTCTCCTTGGTATTTATTAACCGCCGCGATTGCCGTGCTCGGTACAGCATTTATTCAATTCTCAGGGATCAATGAACATTTTTTAAGTGGCTTTTTAGTCGTGCAAGGGGCCAACCTCTGTTTTGCACTGGGCCAAGTTGGCTATAAATATGTCATGGAAAAAGAGCCCGTTCAGTTATCACAACATACGGTATTTGGTTATTTTTATCTCGGCGCGTTAGTGGTAGCGAGCGTGGCTTTCTTACTCTTAGGAAATACGGAGAAACTCCCCACCAACACATTGCAATGGAGTGTCCTAATTTATCTTGGTCTTATCGCTTCAGGGCTTGGCTATTTTGTTTGGAACAAGGGCGCTTGTCTGGTGAATGCGGGGGCATTAGCGATCATGAATAACGCGTTAGTACCAGCAGGATTAGTGGTGAATATCGTGATTTGGAACCGAGAGGCGGATCTGTTGCGCTTATCGGTGGGCGGCGCGATTATTTTGCTGTCATTATGGGTAAACGAAACTTGGGTGAAACGTCGAGCCGCGACACAATATGCGACCACTCTCAGCAAATAAACCGCAAAAAGCGCAGAACGAACCAGTCAGTCTGCGCTAATCAATACGGCGGGAAACCTGCCCGATAGAAGATTTAATGAACTTGAGCCAACTGAAGTACCGGATTAGCAGGATGAACCGGCAACTGAGCAAATTTTGCGTTTATGGCATGTTGTTTTTTGAGTAATTTACGCTGCTTTTTTAATACTTTGGCTAATTTTTTCTGATACTTCTTCTGCTTTTTCAGCGTTTTTTTATTCGGTGTTAAAACCGTATTTTCAACCTGACCGGATACCGACGCCGCTACGGTTTGACTCTGCTTAACCGTTTTTAGTAATGGCTGTGGCTTGCACAAAGCCCCTTTTTCAGCAGAGCTACGAGCGCACGAACCACAAACGTAATTGGTTTGCGCCACTAAACGATGAATGTCTCCCAGTGAAGCACGAATATCATGACGATTTAATTTACATAAGCGCTTTACCATAAGAAACACAACTCCGACTAATAATGCTAATAATTCGCAGTTAGATATACCGCGAACCATTGACGAAGGCAAGGCGATTTTTTCTCCAATCTACCGATTATTTGCTTGCATGGCGGCAAGTACATAAACATCAAAGCGATTTTTTTTGGTTTCAATCGCCATACTCGGTTTTTGTTCCGCTAACCAAGGAGCGTAATCCGGCCGTTTGACCACTACCCGCTGACTGGCTAATTGCAATGCGGGAGCCAGTAGCTCATCAGCATCATGATCAGCGCCAACCAGAGATTGAAAAACTCGCATCTCTTTTTTAACGAGTGCGGTTTTTTTCTTATGTTCTGGATGTGGATACATAGGATCGAGATACACCACATCCGGTTGCTCAAACTGACTGTCGAGAGCTAAATGCTGCAAAGCCGCATGACTCGATGCATGGAGCAGCGTTACCCGCTGACTGACCCACGGACCAATTTCATGGTCTTGTTTGGCGCGGGCTAACCCATCGTCAAGCAAAGCCGCCACCACAGGATGACGCTCGACCATTTGTACTCGACAACCTAATGAAGCGAGAACGAACGCATCTCGACCTAAGCCAGCGGTTGCATCTAATACCGTCGGGACCATACCTTTATTTAAGCCAACCGCTTTAGCTATCGACTGCCCTTTACCGCCACCAAATTTGCGTCGATGAGCGACAGCACCGGTTACCCAATCGACGTAGATCGCGCCCAACTTTGGCTCATCCGTTTTACGTAGCTCTAAACGCTGCTCGGTCAACACCAAGGCAAAGACACTGTCGTTACTATGGGTCAGTTGCCAGCGCTGCGCCAGTTGCTCAAGCTCTGACGAGCGCTGTGGGGCTTCACATATCAGTTGTAGCTGCAAAGGGTCACTCCAGAGAGAAAAAACAGCGCTCAGTGTAGCGAATTTTCAACGGAACCGCGATATTTTCACAAGTCCGCTCGTTCCGCTTAAGGCGTTGAATCAAACCACAGTTGGCAGCAACGGTAAATAATGCTATATCCAACAGAGCTGATGCTGTAGGCCAACCTATTTAGCTCATACAATAAGTCGGATAATCATAGCGCTACCGCTTCAACCCAAAGGGTCTATCAACGGCAGATGGCCCATCGCCTAACGCTGAATTTAGGAATGGATATGCAAACCGCTTCAACAAAATTAGATGATTTAGATCGCGCCATTTTAAAAATTTTAATGGATGACGCACGCACCCCTTACGCTGAGATGGCCAAACAATTTTCGGTCAGTCCCGCCACGATTCATGTGCGAATCGAGAAAATGAAAGCGGCCGAGGTTATCCAAGGCACTGAAGTAGTAGTCAATACCAAAAAACTCGGTTACGACGTGTGTTGTTTCATTGGCATTAATCTTAACGCTGCTCGTGATTATCACTCTGCGCTGGCTAAGTTGAATGCGTTAGAAGAAGTGGTTGAAGCTTACTACACGACGGGCGCTTACAATATTTTTGTCAAATTAATGTGTAAATCGATTGAAGAGCTACAGTATGTATTGATCGATAAGCTACAAGCAATTGATGAAGTGCAATCGACCGAAACCTTAATCTCGTTGCAAAACCCGATTAACCGCAACGTCAATCCCTAAAACGCAATCACCCCAACCTGAACGATTGGGGTGATTGATGATAAACGGTGCTGATGTTTATTTATTGAGGTAGTTCAACAGATCTTGCGCAGAAATGCCTTGCTCAGAAAGTTGCTTGGCCAGCAATTCCACTTGCTCTCCCTTGCGAGCCTCAATGACCTGTTCAAATTGATAAACCAAGTCACGCAATACAGGAACCGGTACTTGCTTAGCTGCACTACGAATACGTTCACTACTTTGGTTACCCAGTTCATTGAGCAACTTGCCAAACATCACTTTTTCCGGTGATTCATCCAGCTGTTCCCAAATGCGAGCCATTTCATAAGTGGTCATTGACATCGTATCGTATTCCAAAAATATCGTTCAAAAGTAAGAGTGAACAATATACACATCTTCCACCCTTTAGAAAATAGCTAACCCGTCTATTTTCAGGCCAAACATGGCATGTTCTGAGCGCCTATCTTTTAGCGTACCCGATAACTATTAAGAATTGAGCGCCCATTGATGCCAACGACGACCAACTTTTGAAAACAAAATGATCAGTGCTGGAGCCACCAACCACATATGCAAAGCTATCAAGATTTGTGGTTCAAAACTTAAACGTTGTAGTGTACCAACCAGTAAACCTGAACCACTCATTTGGAATAATCCTAATAAAGCGGCTGCGGTACCCGCTCGGTCACCAAACGGAGCTAACGCTTTGCCTGCTGCTGCACCGAGAATCCATGCAAAGCCTATTGATGAAATAAAGATTGGCAACATAAATGCTAATGCAGTGGCAACCTCAGCTAACATCACCATCACGCTACCACCCACCAGCAGGGCGATAATTCCCAACACTAACGTGCGATGCGTACCAACCCGATCCATCACTTTCGGAGCCGATAAGCAAGCGATAATATTCACTAACGCGTTAATTCCAAACCAAAAAGTAAACTGGTTCATACTCAGGCCTAAACGATCCATCAGTATTAAAGGCGCAGAAACAACGTAAGCAAGGATCACAGCCATCGCGAGCATACATAACGACGCATGAAACAAAAACGAAGGGGTTTTTAATACTGACCAGTAACGAGACCAAGCAAAGTAAGCTTGCTTTTCGGTCGTGGGGTTGGTTTCTTTCATACTAAACAGGATCAGCAACCCAATCGTCATCGCAAAACCTGCCATAAAACTAAAATTAGCGCGCCAGCCGAATTGCTGGGTTAACCAACTGCCCAAAATAGGCGCCAGTGCCGGGATAAAACAGATCGCACCATTTAAGTAGCTGATCATTTTTCCACTGCGTTCTGGGCCAAAAAGATCGCGAACTGTTGCAAAGGCTGCTACCGATGTCGCGCACGCACCTAAGCCTTGTAACAACCGAGCAATCAGCATCCATTCAATACTTTGTGCACTCCACGCCAATAAAGCGCTCAAGGTATAAATGCTGATTCCAACTAATGCAACAGTTCGACGTCCATATTTATCTGCGAGGGGTCCAGCGAACAGTTGTCCGACGCCCATCGCAAATAAAAACCAAGTGATCGTATCTTGTGCTAATGCATGTTCCACGTGAAACGTTTGGGCAATTTTCGGTAAAGCAGGTAAATAAATATCAATCGCCAAAGGGCTAAACAGCACTAACAGGGTCAGTAGCACCATTTGCAAGCGACTTGGTGTCGGTAAAGCAGTCACGTTCACGGAAGTATTCCACATCAATAAGGGTATAAATTAAGAGGTACCTATCATAACGGTAAACAGATATGAATAGAAATGGCGTATAATCATCACCATTATTCCAAAATGGAAAAACAGATGAAGATTGAAAGCTTAGCGCGCCTCGACCTCAATTTATTGGTTTGTTTAAAAGTATTGATCGAAGAGCTCAGCGTGACCCGTACTGCAAGTCGACTCTGTCTTAGTCAATCGGCAGTCAGTAAATCACTGGCCAAATTGCGTATTCAATTTGATGATCCGCTGTTTATTCGTCACTCATATGGATTAAAACCCACACCTAAAGCCTTATTTCTTAAACCTAAATTGGATATTTTGGTCAATCAGTTAGAGTTAATTAACCAGCCGGAAGTGTTTGATCCCCAATCGAGTGAATATCGCTTTCACATTGCGGCGGTAGAAAGTGTGTACTCGCTAATTCTGCCCCACGTCTTACCGGCTATTTTTAGTCAGGGACCGAAACTGAATATCAGTACTCATGCGTGGAGCGATCAAACCTTCAAAAAATTACAACTCGGCGAATTAGATTTAGGGATCACAGGCAAAGACATTGATATTAATGATGCACGTCTAACCATGCTGCCTCCGAAAGACATTTGTGAGCAGGAAGTTTTTCGCGATACCCAGATGTGTGCCGTTCGCCAAGATCATCCCGTATTGCAACGTACATGGAATTTGGATAGTTACCTCTCTTTACGCCACGTTCAAGTGCGTTGTGATGGCAACGATCGTTGGTTACTCGACTATCGACTCGCTGATGTCGGCTTAGAACGAGACATTGCTATCACAGTACCCGATTTTAATAGTGCTGCTAGCTTATGCACTTATACTGACTTTGTGTTTACCGCCCCGCGACACTTTACTTACATGATTGCTCGGCAGATGAATCTGGTGGTCCTCCCCATCCCATTAGAATTTCCACCGATGGCTTACACACTCTTTTGGCACCGTGATCGAGAAGACGACCCTGCGCTCAGTTGGTTACGACAAATTATCGACAGCAAAACCACCCATCTTCGCCAACACGGTTATGGTGCTGAATAGCGAGCGGAGATAAGTTCAGAAAGCGAACCAATTAAGGCTTACCTAATGAGCGAAATCAGACAGATTTGCACCCCTACAGCAAAAGAGGTAGCTTATATTATCTCTGGCTTTCACTCGCCATGAGCCTTTATCAAGGACCGTTAACAAGGATTACCCTCATGTCACACCCCATTGCTCAACGTATTACTGAACTGCGCCATTGGCTGATTCAACAAGGCTTAGATGCCCTGATTGTCCCTCACGAAGATGAGTATCTCGGTGAATACGTACCGATTCAAAACGAACGCTTAGAGTGGGTTACTGGCTTTACTGGCTCGGCCGGTGCCGCCGTGATCACACACGATAATGCCGCTATCTTCGCCGATGGCCGCTATACAGTGCAGGTACCTAAGCAAGTACCTGGCGACATTTTTCAATATCGCCATTTAATTGAAGAGCCTTATTTGCAATGGATCACCGAACAGCTCCCTAAAGGCAGTAAAATCGGTTATGACCCAAGAATGCATCGAGCAAGCTGGTTAACCAGCGCGCAACAGCTATTAGCTGGTGAATATACACTAGTGGCAATAACCGAAAACCCGATTGACCTATTATGGCAAGACCGCCCTGCGCCAGTGACCTCGGCCATGCGCTTGATGTCCGTGGATCAAGTAGGGATAGATTGTCAGACAAAACGCGAATCCATTGCTAATCTAGTGCAGGCTAAAAAAGCCGACTGCGCAATTCTTACTGAGCTGGATTCTATTTGCTGGCTATTAAATATTCGTGGACTCGATGTGGCTCGCTTGCCGGTTTTGCTCTCACACGCGATCATTCATGCTGATGCGAGCGTTGATTTTTTCTTCGACCCAGCACGTTTAGCGAGCGGCTTTAATCAACACGTCGGCTCAAGCGTACGTGTCCATCATCCGGACCACTTACCATCCAGATTAGAACAACTTACTGGCCGCACAGTGATGCTCGACCCGAACACCAGTAATGCGTGGTTTACGCTGGTATTACAAAATGCTGGCGCCAAGCTGATCAATGATAGCGATCCATGCTTACTGCCCAAAGCGGCCAAAAACCCAACGGAAGTGGCAGGAATGAAAGCCTGTCATATCCGTGATGGCGTGGCGATGAGTAAATTTCTCTCTTGGCTAGACAATGAGGTCGCCGCTGGTCGTCTCTACAATGAAGCCCAGTTAGCCGACCAACTTTACGCTTTCCGCGCTCAAGACCCAACACTGGCCGATCTTAGCTTTGATACGATTTCTGCCGCTGGCAGTAATGCGGCAATGTGTCACTATAATCACCTCAATCAGCCGCAGCCCGGTGAGCTTAGTTTAAATAGTTTGTACTTAGTTGATTCAGGCGGTCAATATCTCGACGGTACTACCGATATCACGCGTACCATTGCGATTGGTCAGCCAAGCGCAGAGATGAAACACCAGTTTACGCTCGTGCTTAAAGGGCATATCGCCTTAGCTCAAGCTCGCTTTCCAGCAGGGACTTGCGGCCATCAACTGGATGCGCTTGCACGCCAATATTTATGGGCCGAAGGCTACGATTACGATCACGGTACAGGCCATGGTGTCGGACACTTTTTAAGTGTCCATGAAGGGCCACAACGGATCAGCAAAGTCCATAACCCCGTCGCTTTACGTCCTGGTATGGTGCTGTCTAACGAGCCTGGTTATTACCGAGCTGACGAGTTTGGCATTCGGATTGAAAATCTTGAGTTAGTGGTTGAGATCCCAACCCAAGGGGATAAAAACATGCTTGGCTTTGAAGCGCTGACTCGTTGCCCAATCGATACCAGAGTGATTGATTTTAGCCTGTTAGCCGCGCATGAGATTGCTTGGCTTAATGACTACCACCAGAAGGTGTGGCGCGACATTAGCCCACTGGTCGAGGGCGAGGTGAAACTCTGGTTAGAAAAAGCCACTCAGCCAATCACTCTATAAGCGGATAAATCCGAGTGTAAACCAGTCTGAACGCTGAAACCAACCACTCTGGTTACACCAATTTGCTTCGTGTTCTATTCTCTCGGCTAAGCTTTCATTTGCATCCCTTAACCTCTTGGTTAAGGGATTTTTTATACCCAACTCATCTCTTATCTATCGCCAAACAACGTGGAGTGCAGCTTCAAGTAGGATGGATATAAACACAAAACACCTCTAATTATTAATAAAAATCCAACAAGCAAGAAAACAAAATAACCCATTAATTTAAAAGAAAAAACAAAACCAACCTTTGCCTCCTTGCCATATAAATCCAAAATAATAGTTTGAGATCTAACGATTATTTAAGTAGAGTTATTGTTAACTAATCGTTCAATTAAAGATAACAGGGAGTGTTAATGCCTAAGATTGGAATGCCTGACATACGAAAGCCACAACTCGTACAGGCCACCATGACGGTGATTGAACAAGTTGGATTACACGCTGCTAGCATTGCCTTGATCAGCCGCCAAGCTGGGGTATCAACCGGGATCATTAATCATTATTTTGGTGGTAAGCACGGTTTATTAGAAGAAACCATGCGCGTGATCCTTCGTGAGCACTCACTCACCGTGACGAATGCGTTAAGCAAACTCAAAAAGGACGCTCATCAAGCGCGAATTAATGCCATCGTGCAAGCCAATTTCGCCGGCTTTCAAACCCAAAGTCACGTCGTCAAAACTTGGTTAGCCTTCTGGTCATATTCGATGCATGACCCACAACTCAACCGTTTACAACGGGTGAATGAAAAACGGCTAATTTCTCATTTACACATTGAACTCAAAGCATTACTTCCCAAAGCTCATGCCCAACGAGTTGCGCAGGGTATCGCCGCCCTAATCGATGGTTTCTGGCTACGTGGTGCGCTTAATCCCAACGGGATTAATGCCGACCAAGCACAGCACTTAATTAATGATTACTTACAACAACAACTCGCTCAACATGCAGCACTTACTCAATAGGTCTTTATCATATGGAAATCGCTTCGCTTTATATCGATGGCGCACCGCGCTACGCGTCATCTGGAGAAACTTTTACCAGCTACAACCCCGCAACCGGAGAGCCACTGGCCGTGTTAGGTCAGGCTAGCACCAGCGATGTGCAAGCGGCGATTGATTCCGCTCAACGAGGTTTTGCGATTTGGTCAGCGATGACCGCGACCGAGCGTAGCCGAATTTTGTTAAAAGCGGTCGCGATACTCCGTGAGCGTAATGATGAGTTAGCCAAACTCGAAGTCCAAGAAACCGGCAAACCGATTCAAGAAGCACTTGCCGTTGATATCACCACGGGCGCCGATGTGATCGAGTACTTTGCCGGCCTAGCCCCAACGCTGCAGGGTGAGCAGCAACCACTCTCAAACAGCCAATTCTTTTATACCCGCAAAGAGCCGCTGGGCATTTGCGCAGGGATTGGCGCCTGGAACTATCCAATCCAAATTGCGATGTGGAAATCCGCGCCTGCTTTAGCAGCAGGTAATGCCATGATTTTTAAGCCATCAGAAGAAACGCCGCTCAGCGTACTCAAACTGGCCGAAATTTTTACACAAGCCGGTTTACCGGATGGCGTGTTCAACGTAGTGCAAGGAGATGCCCGAGTAGGACAAATGCTCACCGCTCACCCTGAGATAGCAAAAGTGTCTTTCACTGGGGAAAGTGGAACCGGTAAAGCGGTGATGGCAGATAGCGCGAAAACGTTAAAATCAGTGACCATGGAGCTGGGCGGTAAATCCCCCTTGATCATTTTTGATGATGCTAAGCTCGACCAAGCCGTATCTGCGGCGATGACCGCTAATTTCTATACCCAAGGCGAAGTGTGTACTCACGGTACTCGGGTATTTGTTCATCAATCCATTTATCCAGCATTTATTGAACAACTCAAAGCGCGCACGGAAGCTCTGGTTGTTGGCGATCCGATGGATCCAAATACTCAAGTAGGCTCGCTGATCTCTCAACAACATTTTGACAAAGTGCTGTCAGCGATAGACAGCGCCAAACAAAGTGGAGCCACCCTGCTCACCGGTGGAAAAGCGGTCACAGAAGGTTCATGCGCTAAGGGTTACTTTGTTGCCCCTACTGTGTTTATCGATTGTGACGATGAAATGGCCTTTGTCCAACAGGAGATCTTTGGCCCAGTAATGGCGGTACTGAGCTTTGTGGATGAACAAGAAGTTATTCAACGGGCTAATAACACCGATTACGGCTTAGCCGCTGGGGTGTTTACCCAAAACCTTTCTCGCGCTCATCGTGTTATCCACCAGCTACAAGCCGGTATTTGCTGGATCAATACATGGGGAGACTCTCCAGCGCAAATGCCTGTCGGTGGTTACAAACTATCGGGCGTAGGAAGAGAGAATGGTATCGAGACCTTATCTCACTATACCCAAACCAAAAGCGTGTTAATCGAACTCGATGACTTCGTTGGCCCTTATGCTTAAGGAGTGATCATGAAACAGCATTATGACTATATTATTATCGGTGCCGGATCAGCAGGATGTGTGTTAGCGGATCGATTAAGTGAACATCCAGATAACTCGGTGTTATTACTTGAAGCCGGCGGCAGTGATAAAAGCATTTTTATTCAAATGCCAACCGCCCTGTCTTATCCGATGAACAGCGCTAAATACGCTTGGCAATTTGAATCTCTCGCCGAACCTGGACTTGATGGCCGACAACTGCATTGTCCACGCGGCAAGGTCTTAGGGGGCAGCTCTTCCATCAACGGTATGGTTTATGTCAGAGGCCATGCTTGCGACTTTGATGAGTGGCAACAGCACGGTGCACAAGGCTGGGATTACGCCTCATGTTTACCCTACTTCAAACGTGCCGAATCATGGAGTCAAGGAGCGGATACCTATCGAGGCGGTGACGGTCCAGTGGCGACCTGCAACGGTAACGAGATGACGCTCAACCCACTTTACCAAGCCTTCATCGATGCTGGCGAACAAGCCGGCTACCCGAAAACCGATGATTACAATGGCTACCAACAAGAAGGTTTTGGGCCAATGCACATGACGGTTAAGAACGGAGTGCGCGCTTCAACCGCCAATGCCTATTTAAAACGTGCTTTAGCTCGACCTAACTTAACCCTGCTTAAAGGCGTACTGACGCGTAAAGTACTACTCAAAGATAAACGCGCGATTGGCGTCGAATTTGAAAAAGGCGGCCAAACCCAAGTGGCGTTTGCTAATCAAGAGGTCATTTCCAGCGCTGGCTCAATTGGTTCCGTACAATTACTGCAATTATCGGGGATTGGCCCTCGTGATGTATTAGAGAGTGCTGGCATTAAAGTGCAACACCAACTACCCGGCGTGGGTGAAAACCTGCAAGATCACTTAGAAGTTTATTTTCAGTATCGCTGCCAACAACCGATCACGTTAAACAGCAAACTCGGTTTAATCAGCAAAGGGATGATCGGCACCCAGTGGATCTTGACCAAACAAGGCCTAGGGGCAACCAACCATTTTGAATCTTGTGGCTTTATTCGCTCACGCGCCGGACTCAAATGGCCAAATATTCAATACCACTTTTTACCAGCCGCGATGCGTTACGATGGCCAAACCGCGTTTGATGGTCATGGCTTTCAAGTGCATGTTGGTCCCAATAAACCACACAGTCGCGGCCGGGTTTGGATTCGCTCCAGCGATCCAAAGCAAAAGCCAGCGATTCTGTTCCGTTATTTATCACACCAACAAGATATTCAAGATTGGCGAGACTGCATTCGCTTAACCCGTGAGTTACTCGCGCAGCCCGCATTAGATGACTATCGTGGTGAAGAGATTCAACCCGGTTTATCAATTAGCAGCGATGAAGCGATTGATAATTGGGTTAAACAAAATGTTGAGAGTGCCTATCACCCCTCTTGTAGCTGCAAAATGGGCTCAGCTGACGATGCCATGGCTGTAGTGGATAACCAGTGCCGAGTGTTTGGTATTCAAGGGCTAAGAGTTGTCGATTCCTCGATCTTCCCCACCATACCGAACGGTAATTTGAATGCTCCGACAATCATGGTTGCCGAACGTGCCGCTGATATGATCCTCAATAAATCGCTGTTACCTGCTGAATCCGCGCCTGTGTGGATTGCAGACAGTTGGCATAATAAACAGCGTAGCCGAGCAGCCATTCGACCAATGGAACGCTCAACTTCTCAGGAAAATAGTTCAATGACAAGGAAACATTATGCTTAAAATGACCACCTATCTCTCCGTCGCTGCATTATCATTCAATGCTTATGCTAACCAATGTCAAACGGTTCGCTTTGCCGATGTCGGCTGGACAGATATTACCGCCACCACCGCCGTAGCAAGTGAAATCCTGCAAGGACTCGGTTATCAGACTCGCACTCAATTACTCTCCGTACCCGTGACCTACTCTTCGATGGCTAATGGAGATATTGACGTATTCCTTGGCAACTGGATGCCAACCATGGAAGCCGACATCGCCCGTTACCGTGAAGCAGGGACCGTTGAAACCGTACGTGCTAACCTAGAAGGCGCAAAGTATACCCTAGCCGTCCCTCAGTATGTCTATGATGCAGGTATTACCTCTTTTGCCGATCTCGCCAAACACAGTGATAAATTCCGTAATCGAATCCTTGGCTTAGAGCCTGGCAATGACGGCAATCGCACCTTGCTGTCTATGATTGAAGATGACGCCTATGGCCTCGGTGAGTTTTCGATTGTTGAATCGAGCGAAGCGGGCATGCTCTCACAAATTCAACGCTCTGTACGTCGTCAACAATGGGTGGCTTTTCTTGGCTGGGAACCACATCCAATGAATACTATGGTTGATATGGTTTATTTAAGTGGTGGTGATGATTACTTTGGTCCTAATTACGGTGGAGCTAGTGTTCACACTAACGTGCGTCAAAACTACCTTAATGAATGTGAAAACGTTGGTAATTTCTTAACTAACCTCGTCTTTAGCTTAGAAAGTGAGAATGAGTTAATGGATGCTATCCTCAACCAAAATCAATCCCCTGAACAAGCGGCTCAGCAATGGCTACAAGCGAATCCTGAAACGCTAAGCCGCTGGCTCGACAATGTAACCACCATTGACGGCCAACCAGCTCTTGCCGCTGTAAACCTATATTTATCTCGCTAATTTTTACCCCTCGCGTGGCGATAGCTTCACCGCCATCGCCAAGTGAATAAGGAACTATGCTTATGATTACTGAACACAAAATTCCTCTCGGACAATGGATGGAGTCGTTTGTTGACTGGCTGACTATTCATGGAGAACGATTTTTTGATGTGATCGCTTTTGTATTAGAAAGTAGTATTTTATTGTTAATTGATCTATTTAAAGCCATGCCACCAGCCGCTCCCATTTTGATCACGGCCGCTTTGGCTTGGTGGCTACATCGCAGCTTCTCTCTGGTCATTTTCATCATTGCTTCATTACTACTGATTCTTAACCTTGGCTACTGGCAAGAAATGCTGGAAACCTTTGTTTTGGTGTTTGCCGCAACAACGATTTCCGTATTAATTGGCGTACCAATTGGTATTATGGCTGCTCATCGAGCTTGGCTATACACCCTATTGAGACCGATTCTTGATTTGATGCAAACCGTACCAACGTTTGTCTACCTGATCCCGACCCTAGTTTTATTCGGTCTTGGCATTGTGCCGGGGCTGATCTCAACGATTATTTTTGCCATTGCCGCCCCGATTCGTCTGACCTATTTAGGGGTAACCCGAGTTCCAGAAGAGCTGCTTGAAGCAGGTAAAGCTTTTGGCGCTAGCAAAATGAAGCTGTTGTTTAAAGTCGAACTTCCCGCCGCTTTACCCAGTATCATGGCCGGTATCACCCAATGTATTATGCTTTCGCTGTCAATGGTGGTCATCGCAGCCTTAGTCGGTGCCGATGGTCTTGGTAAACCCGTCATTCGCGCCCTCAATACGGTGAATATTTCCCAAGGCTTTGAAGCCGGTCTCGCCATTGTATTGGTTGCCATCATTCTTGACCGTTTATGTAAGACGCCGCAACGTAAGGAAAACAGCTAATGAATGCGATCACGATACGTAACCTTGATGTCGTCTTTGGCGACAATCCCCAACCTGCATTGGATTTACTCGATCAAGGCAAGTCCCGCCAAGAAATTAATGCTGCAACCGGCACTGTGGTTGGCGTGAATAACGTGAGCCTTGATGTTGAACAAGGTGAAATTTGCGTACTCATGGGGCTGTCCGGTTCCGGTAAATCAAGCTTGCTACGCGCTATTAATGGCTTAAATTTGGTGTCTCGCGGTTCACTACAAGTTCAAGATGGCCAGGATTCAATTAATCTAGCCGATTGTAATCAAACCACACTGCGTCAACTGAGAATGCATAAAGTCTCGATGGTATTTCAAAAGTTCGCCTTAATGCCATGGTTAACCGTGCTGGATAACGTCGCTTTTGGTTTAGAAATGCAGGGCGTTGGTAAAAAACAACGTCGCCAGCAAGCCAGAGAAAAGCTACAAATGGTTGATCTACAAGAGTGGGAAGATAAATACCCACATGAACTCTCAGGCGGAATGCAGCAAAGGGTTGGACTCGCCCGAGCCTTTGCCATGGACAGCGACATACTATTAATGGATGAGCCTTTCTCTGCTCTTGATCCTTTAATTCGTAGTCAGCTACAAGATGAGCTATTAAGCTTGCAGAAGAAACTCAATAAAACCATTGTCTTTGTCAGCCACGATCTCGATGAAGCGTTAAAAATCGGCACTCATATCGCGATTATGGAATCAGGAGAGCTGATCCAACATGGCACACCGGAAGAGATTGTATTAACCCCTACCAATCAATACGTCAAAGATTTCGTCGCTCATACCAATCCATTGAATGTACTGAAAGGTCGTTCGTTAATGAAAGACGCATCCTCTTTCAGTCAAGATCAACAACGCTGGCAAGTTTGCTCGCAACGTGATTTATGGTTAGAACATAAGGAACAAGGTTGGCAGTTAACTGGCGCTAATCATCAACCACCCTCATTACAGCTGATGACTTGGCAATCAGGAATGCCAACCACGGAACTAAACTCGACCACTTTAGTGATGGCCAGCCCTGAAATCAGTATGCGCGATGCGATAGAGATACGTTACAAAACCGGTCTACCTATCCTACTCATCGATAAGCAGCAACTTGTTGGTACGCTAAATGACGATGATTTTTATCACGCGCTATTAGGTAAATATCATCAAGCCGCTTAATCGCTTTGTGACTCATCGCTATCCGTTAACAGGCTTACTTATCTAATAAATGAAAAAAGCACCAAGAAAGTTATTCATTACCTTGGTGCTTTATCTCAACAACTTAATAAGCTTCGTTTGATAATTGCTTTTAGCTTAAAAGACACATATTAACTAAGTTTTAAGTTAACTAAGCTTCAAGTGTCAAAGCATCCGTCAAAGTGATGACAAACTCTTACTGGTTAATGTTTCACGTGAAACATACCCTCCAGAATACACCGAGTGCCAGTCTTGCCATACCGCAGCAAGTCCACGAGCTTCAATAATAGTCGCCACCTCTGCCGCGCTTCGCTGATCACTGATCGTAAATTGCTCCAATTCTGGTTTATTATCCGCATACCCTCCCGGTTGGGTTTTCGAAGCTGCCGACATACTGGTGATACCAAGCAACATAGCATGATCGCGAAATTCAGCCGATTCACGAGTAGAGAGCGATAACTCAACCTGCGAATTAAATAAACGAAAGGCACAAATTAACTGCACCAACTGTTTATCTGTCATCAGTGACTTGGGAGGCACCCCTCCCGCACAAGGCCGTAAACGTGGAAATGAAATAGAATAGCGACTTTGCCAATAGGTCTTCTCTAAATAATCGAGATGTGCTGCGACATAAAAACTTTCCGTACGCCAATCATCCAGACCAATTAAAGCCCCTAAACCGATTTTATCGATCCCAGCTTTGGCAAGGCGATCGGGAGTCGCTAACCTAAATTCAAAATCCGTTTTCTTGCCACGTAAATGATGCTGAGCATAAGTAGAAGGATGATACGTCTCCTGATAAACCATCACCGCATCTAAACCTAAGCTTTTTAATTCCGCATATTCCGCTTGCGCTAACGGCTGCACCTCCATTGCCACATGATGAAAAGCGGACTTAATTAACGGTAACATTTGCCGAAAATAATTCATGCCGACTTTAGTTTCATGCTCACCAGTTACCAATAACACACTATCAAAGTTCATTGCTTTAATGGCGGCTATTTCTTGCTGCACTTCATCAACATCAAGAGTTTTCCGCTTAATGCGATTTTCCATCGAAAAACCGCAATAGCTACAGCTATTGGCACACAAGTTCGATAGATACAGCGGTACATACAAGCCCATCGTATGGCCGAAGCGTTGGCGAGTAGCAGCATAAGACAGCTGAGCCATCTGCTCAAGGTATGGCTCAGCTGCTGGTGACAGCAAAGCCTGAAAATCGGTTAATGTCCTAATTGGCTTGGCTAACGCCCGCTCGACATCTGTAGTTGTCTTGCTATATATGGACAGCTTAATATCATCCCAATTAAGTTCAGCAAAGCGATTTAGAAAACTCATAGTATCAATCCAAAAAAGCGGTCAACGGACTTGAGGCCACCGCTTGTTGACCTCGAGCGGCTAATCCTGCTTGATAAGCTAAGCGTCCGGTTTCGACCGCTTGCTTAAAAGCCTGCCCCATCAAAACGGGATCAGCGGCAGTCGCAATCGCTGTATTGACTAATACCGCATCGGCGCCCATTTCCATCGCTAACATCGCATCAGAAGGGGCACCAATGCCGGCATCAATAATTACTGGCACATTGGCTTGTTCAAGGATGATCTTTAGAAAGTCTTGTGTTCTTAACCCCTGGTTACTGCCTATCGGCGCTCCTAATGGCATGACCGCCGTGCAGCCCACCTCTTCCAAGCGTTTACATAACACAGGGTCGGCGTGGCAATAAGGTAAAACAATAAATCCCTCTTTCACTAATTGTTCAGCGGCCAGTAAAGTTTCGATCGGATCGGGCATTAAATATTTCGGGTCTGGGTGGATTTCCAGTTTAAGCCAATTCGTTTGCAGCGCCTCTCGAGCAAGATGGGCAGCATAAATCGCTTCACGGGCGGTTTTCGCTCCCGAAGTATTGGGCAATAGCTGAACACCAGCAGCGATCAAGGGCGCGAGAATGTCATCCTCACGGTGCTGTAAATCGACTCGCTTTAAAGCCATCGTCACCAACTGCGATTGGCTAGCGGCTATCGCTGCTGCCATGGTGTGGCGATTGGCAAACTTGCCAGTGCCAGTTAATAGCCGTGATTGAAACTGAGTTCCTGCAATAGTTAACATCATTAACCTCCTGCGATGGCTTGAAATATGGCAATCGTGTCACCGTCGTTAACTATGGTTTGCTCCCATAAACCTTGGGGAATAATGCCATCATTAAGCGCAAATACACTGCCCACGTTGGGTAACTGTAATTGCTGTTGTAATTCAGCAATGGTGATCGGTTGTGCTAATTGCTGCAGCTGTTGATTAATAGTCACAGAGATGGTCATTAGGTAATCTCCTCTTGGTGAAAATGATCAGCAAAAGATGACGTTGCTGTTGAAGATGCTGAATGACACACCGGACAGTGAGGATCAGCCGCTAGTCGCCATTGCTGCCAACTTAACTTGTGTCCATCAAAATAGTGCAGCTGTTGATATTTAACCGAGCCAATATCGAGCAAGACTTGTAAGGTCATTAAGGCTTGTAGATTACCTATCATGCCTACTATCGGTCCAATTACCCCACTATCACTGCAATTACGCGCTGAGTTATGCTCAGCCACTAGACAACGATAGCAAGCGGTATGTGGCTGACGAAAATTAAACGCGATACATTGACCTTGCCAGCCAATCGCTGAGCCAGAAATAAGTACAGCGCCATGCTGGAGACAGACTTGGTTTATCGCATAGCGCGTGACACTATTATCACTACAGTCGACAACAACATCGGCCATCGGTACTTCTATATTTAATAGCGCCTCATCCATCCGCCGATTGACGCAACGGATGCGTACTTCAGGGTTTAAGCGCTGTAGAGATTGCTGTAAAGCCGAGACTTTCGACATTCCTACTTGTTGAGTTTGAAAAGCGATTTGTCGAGATAAGTTAGAGACTTCTACCGTATCGTCATCAGCTAGGATCAGTTTGCCAACCCCTGCAGCGGCAAGATATTGGCCTACCGCATTGCCTAAACCGCCACAACCAATAATCAACACCTTGCTTGCGAGCAATGTGATTTGCCCTTGCTCAGCAATATCAGGCAAACAAATCTGACGTTGATAACGTAAAAATTGCTTATCCGTTAACATCGGCCACCTCCTGAGTTGATAGCTTTTGCTCCTGCGGCTTACTAGCTAGTTGAGCTTGGAGATGCTTAACTGCGGCGTGTACATCATCGGCCTCAGTAATGGCACGCACGACGGCAACACTGGCAACGCCACATTCCACTACCGATTGAATATTGGTTAAATCAATACCCCCGATCGCTACCGTTGGTAACTCTCCCTTAATGGTACTGTCTCGTTCTATAGTGAGTTGTTGATCGAGAGCTGAGGCGGGCGCTAAATATCGATAGTCGGTACTGCTATCTACTAACTGCTGGTATAGCGCCAAACGTACCAACCCCTGAGGACGTGAAGGCATTTGCTTGGTTGTGGTAGGAAAGATATGCCCTAATGCGATATAACTCGGCCTGATTTTTAACGCGGTCAGTAATTCAAAGTAACCATGGGTTGATAACCCTAAGTGGATGTTAGCCTTAGCTAAAGCATCAAGATCCGCTGTTTGTAAATCTTCTTGTCCCAAGTGAACACCAAATGCACCATGCTTAAGCGCCAATGGCCAATAATCATTAATAAAGACCTGAGCTTGATACTGGCGGCCCAATTCAATCGCACGAACAATTTGCTGTTCTAAATCCACTTGCTGAGGATTTTTTATCCGTAGCTGAAGTGTGTTTATGCCGAGCTTAAGCAAGGATTCTACCCAAGCGATATTATCCACCACCGGATAAAGACCTAAGCTCTGTTTAGCCAGTGAGGGAAAGCTGATCGCTCTAGTTTCATCGACCAGGCAAGATTGCACAGCAGGGAAATAAGCATAATCCTTTGGCCATGTTTCACGTGAAACATTCAGCGCAGCCCTAGCGATGCATAAAGCATCTTCAAGGGCAAACTCCAAACATAGTGCCGCGACCAACCACGCTAAATGATGCCAAGCCTGGGCTGGAGATAACATCGCCCCCGACAGGAACATTAATTCACCATCGGTGTGTCGACAAATATCCCTTTGCTGACCTTGATAGGAAGCGCCAATCAACACGGTGGCTGAGTCTAGGTTATCAATATCACTATCGCTCTTACGCGACTGATAGCCAATGGCAATAGATGCCAAGTTTTGCCGTGATGGCTCTGAGCCTGAGAAAGAAGGAAAGAGATCCGTCTGCAACGAGTAACGATGCTCGCCAAGCAGCTGCATCGATTGGGTTGGACTAACACCCAACTCAATCGATTCGATCGCAAAACCTTGCTGCTTAGCAAGTAATAAGACTTGCTGAACGGCTCCCGTTAACTCAATACAATGATCAGGGATTAATAGTTTCACGCTTTACTCCTCCGCTGTCACCGCTGGATGATACAACTGTGAACCGGAGGCACGAAATTCTTGCGATTTTTGCTGCATACCTTGTAAAGGACTTTCCAGCATAGTCACCGAAATAGCCTGATCCGCCGCCACTTGCTGTGCATCGTTAGCGTACTCTCTCACTTCTTGAGAGATCTTCATCGAGCAAAATTTAGGACCACACATTGAGCAGAAATGAGCAACTTTGCCAGATTCTTGCGGTAAAGTTTCGTCATGAAAAGCTTTAGCAGTGATCGGATCAAGTGATAAGTTAAACTGGTCTTGCCAACGAAATTCAAAACGAGCCTTCGATAACGCATTATCTCTTACCTGAGCACCGGGATGACCTTTCGCTAAATCCGCCGCATGAGCTGCTAACTTATAGGTAATTAAGCCGGTTTTTACGTCTTCTTTATTCGGTAAGCCTAAATGCTCTTTGGGTGTCACATAGCACAGCATGGCGCAACCAAACCAACCTATCATCGCTGCACCAATCCCTGACGTGATATGATCATAACCCGGTGCAATATCCGTGGTTAAAGGGCCTAAGGTATAAAAAGGCGCTTCATGACAATGCTTAAGTTGCTCGTCCATATTGGCTTTAATCATATGCATGGGTACATGGCCAGGCCCTTCAATCATCACCTGAACATCATACTCCCAAGCAATTTTAGTCAACTCACCAAGGGTCCTTAGTTCGGCAAACTGCGCCTCATCATTGGCATCAGCAATCGATCCAGGACGTAAACCGTCACCAAGCGATAAGGAAATATCATATTGAGCACAAATCTCGCAAATCTCACGAAAATGGGTGTATAAGAAATTTTCTTGGTGATGGGCAAGGCACCATTTAGCAATGATAGAGCCGCCACGGGAGACAATCCCAGTAACACGTTTTGCGGTCATCGGTACATAACGCAACAGCACGCCTGCATGAATGGTAAAATAGTCAACGCCCTGCTCCGCTTGCTCTAACAAGGTATCGCGCATCACCTGCCAGGTCAGATTTTCAGCAACGCCGTTAACCTTTTCTAACGCTTGATACATAGGAACAGTGCCTATAGGTACTGGGCTATTACGTAAAATCCACTCCCGAGTTTCATGAATGTTACGTCCAGTGGATAAATCCATTACCGTATCTGCCCCCCAACGGGTGGCCCAAACCAACTTCTCCACCTCTTCTTCAATAGAAGAGCTCACTGAAGAATTACCGATATTCGCGTTCACTTTGACTAAAAAGTTGCGGCCGATGATCATGGGTTCAGATTCAGGATGATTGATATTACAAGGAATGATCGCTCGTCCAGCCGCGACCTCTTGACGGACAAATTCAGCGCTAATCTCAGCAGGTAAATGGGCACCAAAGTTTTCACCTGGGTGCTGATGATTAAGCTGCTGATCTTGATACTCTCGCCGTCCCATATTTTCACGTAAGGCGATAAACTCCATCTCAGGAGTAATGATGCCTTGTTTGGCATAATGTAACTGAGTGACTCGTCTACCCGCTTTAGCTCGTCGAATGTCAGGTAACTGGCCATATCTCAGCTCATCGAGAGTTTCATCGGCTAAGCGCTGACGGGCAAACTCTGAACTCATCACCGGTAGCGTTTCAGTATCACCACGCTCTGCAATCCATGAATCACGCAGCTTAGGCAAGCCATGTTTTAAATTGATCGTATAGTTTGGATCGGTATAGACACCTGAGGTGTCATAAACAGGGATGGGTTGATTTGCTGAATAGATCGGTGCTTGTTTAGTGCCACCAATCAAGCTGTCAGCTAAAGTAATTTCGCGCATCGGTACACGAATATCTGGTTTCGAGCCTTGAATATAAACTTTATTAGAATTGGGGTAAGGTTGAACTGAAAGTGAATCAATAAACTGTTTTGCTTCCAGTCTTGCTTGTTTACGAATCGACATAGCATTTTCCTGTGTTATTCATTAGGGATAATGCTTGACGGAAAGATGCAACAAGAGGGGATCAACAGATCAGTGGTGTGTAGATAGGGTTAACAATAAGACACCACAAATTGTCTTCTCTTGTTCCCTTCGCAGGTATTAGCCTGATCAGGTTCAACGGATCCCGAATAAACGGTCTCAGCCATATGGCACTCCGACAAGTGAAAACTAGCATACAAGATTATATAAATTTAGCAATCTAGTGATAACAGCAAAATAGTTAACAGTTATTGCTTATTCTTTTTACTCGCCATCGCCTGAGCGACGGTTTGGTCTATTTTAGGTGGTTGATAAGGAGAAATACGTTTAGCCACCGCAATACGTTGTGAACCATAAATACCAGTATGACCACTGGCGTAATAAGCAATAAAACAAACTAAAGCAAAGTAGATCAGATGATCAGCCCCAAACAACTCAACCCCCATAATAATGCAAGCTAGAGGAGTATTGGCGGCGGCGGCAAACACCGCTAAAAAGCCTAGCGCAGCGAACAGCTCAACCGGTGCCCCCATTACCCATGCAAGGAAATTACCTAGTGTGGCTCCAATAAAGAATAAGGGAGTAACTTCGCCACCTTTAAAGCCAGCAGCTAAAGTTATTGCCGTTAAAATCAATTTTAATATCCAGCTATTCCATTCAGCGCCACCGGCCTCAAATGCAGAAGTGATGCTCACTCCACCTTCACGTATAGGATAAACACCAATACCAATATAATCATAGTTACCAATTAACTTAACGATAGCAATCACTAACAAACCACCACAAAATACAATTAAATAAGGATTGCGTAACCTACGTAGAAACCAAGCTTTCAAGCCTGATGTTAGTTCACTAAACAATAAACCCACTAAGCCAAATATCACGCCAGCAATCAATATCTTGCCAGTTAAAATAAAATCAATCGATATAGGATGCTCAAACAAACTATTGAACTGGGCAAAGCCGATATTGTAGTGCGTATGATGAGCCCCTACCGCACTGCATACCACATCCGCTAAAACCGCAGCAATCAATGCCGGTAGTAATGCTTGATATTTAATCCTACCGACTGACAGGACTTCCACGGCAAAAATAGCTCCCGCAATCGGGGTGCCAAACACCGAACCAAACCCCGCGGCAATTCCTGCAACCAATATAGAGCGTTGATCAGATTCATCCAGTTTAAACACGCGACTAAACCAAGCTGATACCGCGCCGCCAATTTGCACCGCCGTACCTTCCCGTCCCGCAGAGCCACCAAATAGATGAGTAACTACCGTCGCAACGAGTACAAAAACACTCATCCGAAAAGGAATTTTCTCATTCGATTGATGAATTTGGTCGATAATCAGATTATTACCACGCTCGGAAATACCTCCCCACTGGCGATAAAAAAATACTAATCCTAAACCAGCAATAGGAAGCCCATAAATTAAATGCGGGTTATCGACACGAGTCTGAGTCGCAACTTCCAAAGCCCATAAGAAAAAAGCATTCATCAAGCCGACTAAAATTGCTAATGGGGTAACTAGCAATGTCCAACGTAATGTTTGTAGTACAACGTGAGGTAAATGATCCAGAGATTTGATAGACAAAATTTATGCTCCCAATGATGTACAAATCATTTAATAATGATTTGCTTCACTTCCACCGATCATCATTCAATAACGAGATTCAGCGCTAACTAAATAGATAACAGGCATAATAATAGTCGTGATTAATGTAAATAACGTAGCGAAACACTGATTAAGCGTCTTTAAAAAGCGTTAACTTTATAATACTGAATAATAAGCAATAAACGGTGTGAGGATAAAATTGGTTCTTTGAGGTGTGCATCATTGCTTCACTCTTAACAAAAGGGATAAAACGCAATGATTCTGTGATGAGCCAAATGAGCTGTACACAGACACAACAAGAACTTATCTTGTTATCTCATTGCATGTACAGACGTCATCAGCTTGAAAAGCGGTTTAGCATAACTGCTAGGTGGAACATCATCACCTAGCCGCATTTTACCTAACCAACAGCATTAAACAATACTTAGAATAAGGTTTATTTTGGGACTCTATCAGTGGAGCGGACGGGACTCCCTGCTATTAAAAACAGGCGCGCCCCCCGGCGTGACAGGCTGGCATTCTATTCAATTAAACTTATCCGCTGTCTGCTTTTCTTTCGTATTAATAACGAACAACAAAAAAATCCCCAGCATTGCTGCTAGGGACTCTTATCAGTGGCGGAGCGGACGGGACTCGAACCCGCGACCCCCGGCGTGACAGGCCGGTATTCTAACCAACTGAACTACCGCTCCACATTGTCTTGTTACTCGATAAAGTCTGATTGGCTGCTTTATTGAGTTTCTGTCTTCAGACCTTAGGTCTAAACACAAGTATTAAAGCCTGGCGATGTTCTACTCTCACATGGGGAGACCCCACACTACCATCGACGCTGTTTCGTTTCACTTCT
>NZ_VHSI01000013.1:0-99404 GCF_013048705.1 Vibrio sp. A11
AGAAGGTTTCAATTAATTTGTCCATGCTCTTTCCTTGGAGGTATCTGTTCCTTTTGGTCGAATGATCAGATCGGGGAACGAGCAATTAGTTCCTCTGCCAGCTCAGTTTCTTATCCAGAGTTCAGGTAAACTAGATACCAAGACAAGTTTTATGGCAACAAAAAACCGAAGCTTTTGACTTCGGTTCTGCTTCAGATTATCCAATCGGCGCGCGAAAGTTAGATCTCTTCGAGCTCGTCGTCTTCAACGTCTAAATCGACGTTTAACGGCTCAGGTGATAAAATCACCCCTGTGTTATCGGCGTAGAGATAATCTTCAGGTAGGAAGGTTACCCCACCAAAGTTCACCGCAACATCAATTTCACCGATACCCAGTGACACCGCGCCAACAGGAATAGAAGCCAGCGCTTGAATACCCACGCTCATCTCTTCCAGTTCATCGACTTCTCGAACGCAGCCATAAACGACAATGCCTTCCCACTCGTTTTCTTCAGCAATCGCAGCGAGCTCGGCATCAATCAGCGCTCGACGTAACGAACCACCACCATCGATCAACAGCACTCGGCCGACACCGTCTTGTTCAAGAGTTTCGCGAATCAACCCATTGTCTTCAAAACATTTAATGGTCGTCACTTGACCAGCAAAGGATGCTCGGCCTCCAAAGTTACTGAACATCGGTTCTAGTACATCGACTTGCTCGAGATAGATATCGCACAGCGCAGAGGTGTTGTATTCCATAGCTTTACTCTCTTAACGAACCATTATCCCACGAGTATATAGTGTCAGTAAGTCAATGCAATGACAGAACGCAAATTAACGTAGGATTGTTTGAGCGATGACGACCGAAATAAACAATACATTGGTAACTAAAGCGCATTTAACTGCATTGGGTAACAAAGGCGCCATCTGTACCGGTTGCGAAGTTCGATACACGGCTCGCCCATGATTAATCAATACCATCAGGCTGAACAAAAAAGGAGCGCTAAGCCAAGCTGAGCGGTCTTGAATCAATAAGTAACTGGCAAAGGCACATAGGGCCCCGGCTAATAACAACAGATGATACACCTTGGCACGCTGCTGCCCTAAACGTACCACTACCGTACGTTTACCACATAAGGCATCGTTTTCAATATCTCGCATATTATTAATATTGAGCACCGATACCGCTAATAACCCACAACCAACAGAGGGCAATAACAACCGCCATTCGATCTGGCCTGTATGTAAAAAATAACTGCCAGAGACACCAAGTAAACCGAAAAAGATGAAGACGGATAAATCCCCCAACCCCACATAGCCATAGGGTTTATTGCCAACGGTATAGGCAATCGCAGCGAGAATGGCGACTACGCCCAGCGCCAAAAAGGCAGCAATACTTTGGGCACTGTCTAACGCATAAAAAACCAAGGCTAATCCAGAGACGATCGTTAATAGCACGTTAATGATCATCGCTTGTTTCATATCGGCTAATGAAACCGCGCCTGATTGAATCGCCCGCATCGGTCCAAGACGCTGTTCGTTATCCGTCCCTTTCAGCGCATCACCGTAGTCATTGGCTAAATTGGAAAGAATTTGCAATAAAGTTGCGGTCAGTAACGCTAAACCGGTGACTGGCCAAGACCACGAACCGACAGAAAACGCCAGTACACTCCCCGTAAGAATAGAGACCAAGGCAAGAGGGAGAGTTTTCGGTCGCGCCGCATCGACCCAAATACGTAAAGAGTTATTCATAATAAATAGCAATGACAAAACAGTGCGCTGAGTATACGCGCAAACGAGGGCGATAAAAAAGCCCACCAGTGCGGTGGGCTAGTAATTTATAAGATAAAGCGGCTAAGATCCTCGTCTTCCACCAATTCACTGAGACGGCCACGTACATAGTCGCCATCGATGACCATTTGACTACCCGGGCGCTCTGTCGCTTCATAAGAGATCTCATCCATCAAACGCTCCATCACCGTATGCAAACGTCGTGCACCAATATTTTCTGTGCTTTCATTGACTTGCCACGCGGCTTCGGCAATTTGTTTAATGCCATCTTCAGTAAAGCTGATATCGACCTGTTCGGTCTTCATCAACGCGATATATTGCTCAGTTAAAGACGCTTTCGGTTCGGTAAGAATACGTTTGAAATCATGACTCGATAACGCTTCTAACTCAACACGAATCGGTAAACGACCTTGCAGCTCTGGAATTAAATCCGAAGGTTTAGCCACTTGGAAGGCACCCGAAGCGATAAACAAAATATGATCGGTTCTTACCATACCGTGCTTAGTTGAAACGGTACTTCCTTCAATCAGTGGTAATAAATCACGCTGTACCCCTTCACGAGACACATCCGGACCAGAGCTTTCACCACGCTTACAAATTTTATCAATTTCATCGATAAACACGATGCCGTTGTTCTCAACGTTGTAAATAGCTTGCTCTTTCAACTCTTCTTGATTAACCAGTTTCGCCGCTTCTTCTTCAACCAAGGCTTTTAACGCTTCTTTGATTTTCAGTTTACGCTTTTTCTTGGTATCACCTGCGAGATTTTGAAACAACCCTTGCAGCTGATTGGTCATCTCTTCCATACCTGGAGGAGCCATAATCTCAACGCCCATTTGCGGTACGGCAACGTTAATTTCAATCTCTTTGTCGTCTAACTGGCCTTCACGAAGTTTTTTACGAAACACTTGGCGAGTGGTCGATGACTGCTCGGTTTTTTCTGACTCTCCCCACGCATCGCGCGCAGGAGGCAAAAGGGCGTCAAGTACCCTTTCTTCGGCCAATTCTTCAGCACGAAACTTAACCTTTTCCATCGCCTGTTGATGGGTTAATTTAACCGCCACATCGGTCAAATCACGGATAATACTTTCGACTTCTTTACCAACATAACCCACTTCGGTAAATTTCGTCGCTTCTACTTTGATAAACGGTGCATTGGCTAGCTTAGCTAAGCGGCGAGCAATTTCTGTTTTACCCACCCCTGTTGGGCCGATCATCAGAATGTTTTTCGGTGTCACTTCGACCCGTAAACTTTCTTCAAGTTGCATACGGCGCCAGCGGTTACGTAATGCAATCGCTACAGCACGTTTGGCTTTCTCTTGACCGATAATATGGCGGTTTAGTTCGTGAACAATTTCACGAGGCGTCATTTCAGACATCATCAATTCCTTACATTCAGTACAGAGTTCACACCAGATTATGCGTTCTTTTCAGGCAATAATGCGGCTGGTATTTCTAGTTCTTCAATGGTGTGATGGTGGTTGGTAAATACACAAATATTGCCAGCAATATTTAACGCTTTTTCAGCAATTTCACGCGCGTCTAATTGAGTGTTTTCCAACAACGCGAGTGCTGCGGCTTGAGCATAATTACCACCAGAACCAATCGCAATCAGATCGTGTTCTGGCTGCACCACATCGCCATTACCAGTAATGATCAACGATGTGGTTTCATCAGCAACCGCTAAAATCGCTTCCAAACGACGCAAAGCACGATCACTACGCCAATCTTTCGCAAGCTCAACCGCTGCTTTGGTCAAATGACCTTGGTGCATTTGCAACTTACTTTCAAAACGCTCGAATAGCGTGAAGGCATCTGCGGTACCACCAGCGAATCCGGCCAGAACTTTATTGTTGTATAAACGACGAACCTTGCGCGCATTACCCTTCATTACGGTATTGCCAAGCGAGACTTGGCCGTCTCCGGCAATCACAACTTTATTATCACGACGTACAGATACAATGGTAGTCACGTGAGGACCTCTTTATTATTTCACTAGGGTGTTTAAGGTATATGAGGATGCGGAAAAACGATTTCAAGGTAAGGAGAAACGGAATGCAGAAAAAAGGCCAACGCGGCCGTTTTCTCTCCTCTTACGAAGAAGAGCGAGAGAAAGTGACTCGTTAGCCATCTTGAAAGGTTGAATCGCCTAAATTCTGTTTATTGTGATTCTTTCCATATCGCACAAGGCTCAATTTTAGCGCGTTGTAAACGGTGGCGATCTCGCTCAGCATCTCGTTTTAATGGATATGGTCCTAACACCACTCGAAACCAACTGCTATTTTCAGTTTTGCGGATGTTGCTCTTCAGCCCTTGAAAAGCAATCTCGACCTTACGCGCTTCCGCTTGTTGCAAGGTTTTAAATGCCCCACACTGCATGATGTACGGGATCTCCGACAGTTGCTGCTCTTTAGCGGTGACTTCAATTTCACGCTGAGGCAGACTCTGCACATAGTCCCACTTTTCCGTCGGTGGTGGCGGGATCACTCGCGCAGGTGGCGTCGCAGGTTTAACCGGAGAAACGGTTTTGACTGGTGGTGCGGGCGGCTCAGGTTTCTGGTTTAGCCAATACAATCCATAAACAAACCCACTGAGGAGGATTAACGCGATCAATCCACTGCGCCAAGGTTTTCGGCGCGTTGTTGTTTTTGCGGTCGGCTTCTTTGGACTACGACCCCTTCTTACATAATCTTTATTAGCCACGATTCAATTCAAACGCTGACAATTGTAGCTCCATGGTAAAGGAGTTTGCCGTCGGATAACAGCGTCAATATGTAAGCAACGCTGGTTATCTTCTGCAAACCCGCTCAGTCAGGGCAATATTTACCTTGGCGGCGCGGCGCTGGATCTCACTACCAGATGAGTTTCTAACAACCGTGATCCAGCCTGAACATCTCGACCTCGCAGTAATTCAAGCATCATCAACATCGTTTGTCGGCCAATTTCATAGCGTGGCTGGCAAATCGTCGTTAACGGTGGATCGCAATACTGAGCAAACTGAATATCATCAAACCCCACAACGGATAAATCTTGCGGAACTCGTAAACCTAAGCGTTTCGCCTCTTGCATTGCCCCAATCGCCATCGCGTCATTATGACAAAAAATCGCACTTGGTGGCTCAGACAGTGCTAATAACTGTCGTACCGCTTTAGCACCGGATTCAAAAGAGAAGTCACCAACAACGGTATAGGTTGGATTTTTCACCAATCCAGCTCTACGCAGTGCTTGCTGGTAACCTTGCTGACGAAATTCACACAACACAGCACCTACTGGCCCGCTGATTTGAGCAATTTTTTTATGTCCCATCTGAGTGAGGTAGTTCACCGCCTCAAATGCTGAGGTAAGGTTATCAATATGTACCGTCGGCAGTTCTAACTCCGGGGCATATTCACAGGCCATCACCATCGGTGGCAGATTTTTCTGTTCCGCTTTACTGACATCAAACGGCAGATCAGCACCAAGCAATAACATACCGTCGGCTTGCTTGGTGAAGACTAGGTTCACAAACGAGCTTTCACGCTTCTTTTGTTGACCACTGTCACCCAGCAGCACCAAATACCCATGCTCCATCGCCACATCTTCGATACCACGAATGATCTCGGTGTAATAAGGGTCACAAATATCGGGCACGATCACCACAATGGTTTTTGATTCATTACGGCGCAGATTTCGCGCTAAAGAGTTGGGGGAGTAGCCAGCTTCAAGTACCGCTTCTTCCACTCGTTTACGAGTGGTGGTGGATACTTTCTCAGGATTCATCAACGCACGAGATACCGTCGCGGTAGAGACACCTGCCAACTGGGCAACGTCCTTCATTGTCGCCATAAATTTTTAACCCTCTCTATTTTCTCTCAATACCTAAGCCGAATAAACGTTGTCGGTAAAACGACTCCCTTCGTCGTAAAGTCATAACATGGTCGACGAAAACGATTCACTGAACGTATAGTGCCCCTAGTTTATTTCTTTCCATAGAGAAAGTTACGGCTTAAGTAACATTTTTTGCATTACAAATATGACATCGATCACAGCAAGTGATTTTAGTTGCGCAAATAAAACTCACTGCTATTTAGAACCCCTAAAAAACAGCGCTCAGTCAGCCCTACTTTCAATAAGCATCAAGCGAGTGAGGGGAGAGATTTAACTCAAATCTTGCGGCTCAATATCCAAAGACCAACGCACTTTATTGGCTAAAGGCAACAACTGAATAGCCGTTTTTGAACTGGTTAATATCGCCTGCATCGTGCTACGTGAAGGGGTTTGTAGTAACAGTTGCCAACGGTGCTTACCCGCTCGCTTAGCCAATGGTGCTGGCGTTGGCCCAAGTACCACGCAGGCTTGATCAAACAACGGATGCACTTGTAAGGTTTGCCGAACTTGCCTTAAGAAGGTTTCTACCACCGATGATTGATTCGCTTCAGCGCGAAACAGCGTTAAATAGGTGTAGGGCGGAAGTTGAGCGACGTGCCGCTCAGCCAGAGCGGTTCGAGCAAAATGATCGTATCCCTTATGCAGTAGCGCTTGTAATAAGCTGTGCTCAGGATGATGAGTTTGCAAAACCACTTCCCCAGGCTTACTTGCCCTTCCCGCGCGGCCAGCAACTTGAATGAATAACTGTGCCAAGCGCTCTGGGGCACGAAAATCACTGCTGTACAAAGAACCATCCACATCCAACAGCGCGACTAAGGTTACATTGGGAAAATGGTGCCCTTTGGCCAACATTTGCGTACCAATCAAAATTTGATACTGATTATTGTGGATAGCGGTCAACGCGGCTTCTAAACTGCCTTTACGCCTAGTGCTGTCTCGATCAATACGAATGGTGCGATAATCAGAAAATAACTGAGCAAGCTGCTGCTCAAGTTGCTCAGTCCCAACGCCAACGGTCACTAATTGATGTGAGCCACAACTTTGACAGTGCTGAATAACCGGACGTTGCGAGCCACAATGATGACAACGGACCTCGTTACTGTGTTGATGATAGGTGTAATAAGCATCACAGCGCTGACAATCGGCAATCCAACCACATTCATGGCACATCAAGGCGGGAGAAAAACCACGTCGATTAAGAAACAACAAGACTTGATTGCCTTGCTGTAAATGACGACGCATTTCGGCTATCAACGGCGCAGAGAGTCCGCTCTCTAAATACTCACCTTTAATATCCAGCACTCGATTTTTCGTGGGCACGGCGTGCCCCGCTCGCTCAGTCAGTTGCAGATGATAATATTTTCCACTCAACGCATTATGCAGCGTTTCTAAAGCCGGAGTTGCCGAGCCGAGGACAATCGCCACTTGCTCAAGATTGGCTCGCATGACCGCAACATCGCGCGCGTGATAACGCAAGCTATCTTGCTGCTTATAAGAAGTATCATGTTCTTCATCAACAATAATAATCCCGAGATCAGCAAAAGGGGTCAATAAGGCCGAACGAGTACCAATAATAATCCCCGCCGCTTTATCCCGTGCTGCTAACCAAGCATTAAGACGCTCCGTGTCATTTAATCCCGAGTGAATCACGACCACGGGCACGGTAAAACGTTGACGAAAACGTTGAATCGTTTGTGGCGTCAAGCCAATTTCTGGCACTAACACTAAGGCTTGTTTGCCTTGTTCCAAAACAGGCTTGATCAAATTTAAGTATACTTCGGTCTTACCTGACCCCGTGACGCCTTGCAACAAGTAGCATCCAAAGCCCGGCTGACTGTTCACCGTCGCAATCGCAATCGCCTGCTCTGGGTTTAATTTCGGTTTATCAACCCGAGCTTCAACATCAGAAGGCCAAGGTACGATCTGCGGAGCTTGCTCAAGCACTTCTATCCATTGCTTATCAAGCAGAGTATTTAGCGTGCTACTTGATACCGCTTCATCCAACATGGTCTGATGAGAAACGGGCCCCGCTTGCAATAACTGCATAACCTTGGCCTGCTTGATGGCACGACCAAAGCCTTGGAGTAGTTGATTGTGCCCTTGCTCAGTCAGTCGCCACTCCTTAGTCACCGCAAATTGCGCCACTTTGCCTTTACGCAACGCACTTGGCATCGCGTTAGCTAGGGTTTCTCCCAGAGGGTAATGGTAATATTGACTGCACCACTGCAATAACCCATAGAGTGTTTCTGGCCATAACGGCTGTGTATCTAATACCGCATGCAGCGATTTCAATTGATGCAAAGGAAAATCGGATTCAGACACGAGAGCAATGACAATCCCCACTAAGGTTTGGCGACCAAACGGAACCGAAACCCGTCCGCCAACCACAGGACACACACCGTCAGCAATCAAATAATCGAAGGATTTATCAAGAGGAACCGGTAAAGCAACACGAGCAATAGTGGGGCGCATAACCATCCGTTAGCAATAAAAAGGAGCAGAAAACACAGTCTACTGGATGACAACCAGAAATTCGACCAACAAAAGTGGTGAAAATAGCGCCGAAAGCAGTTGATCCCATGGCGTGGATTCATTAATATATCGCGCCTTAAAGATGCTTGGCAAATCGGTTTAGCATCTGCATATTATCATTAACATTACGTGTGGTGTCCGGCATTGATCCGGATAGCGACGCGGCCTACATTTGAGGTTATCCCATGAAAGCTGGTATCCACCCAGAATACAAAGAAGTCAGCGCAACTTGCTCTTGCGGCAATGCTTTCACATTTAAGTCAACGCTTGCTAAAGAAAGCATCTACCTTGACGTATGTGACAAATGCCACCCATTCTACACTGGTAAGCAACGTATCGTTGATACCGGTGGCCGCGTTGACCGCTTCAACAAGCGTTTCGGTGCTCTATCCAGCAAGAAGTAATCCTTACTTCACGCGAAGATTATTAAAAGAGAACGCTCCGGCGTTCTTTTTTTATGTGTTCATGTTATTGCTCTCTGCTTTGTCTTATTTGACGCTCAGCTGGTCTTATCAGTCTTCATCTTACCGATTTGATGGTTTGTGATCGCAATCCCACCTAGGCAGCTCAATCGACATCCTTTAGAATCATAGTTTCGTTGATAACATTATAAGAGAAGCCCCCCCTATGTCTGATGATCATCGCCAAGACCTCTCGCCACAAGAAGCATTTCGCCAACGCGCTCTTGATTACCATGCACTACCGACTCCAGGTAAAATTGGCATTGCCTTAACCAAGCCGGCTGATTCAGCCAGTGACCTTGCGCTTGCCTATAGCCCAGGCGTGGCAGAACCGGTACGTGAAATCGCCCAACAGCCTGATAACGTGTACAAGTACACCGCCAAAGGCAATACGGTTGCCGTCATTTCGAATGGCACCGCAATTCTTGGTTTAGGTAATCTTGGTCCGATGGCATCAAAGCCGGTAATGGAAGGTAAAGCGCTACTCTTTAAACGCTTTGCTGGTCTTGATTCGATCGACATCGAAGTCAAACATCGTACTATCGATGAGTTTGTCGATACCGTTGCCAACATCGCCGACACCTTTGGCGGGATCAATTTAGAAGATATTAAAGCGCCAGATTGCTTTGAAATTGAACGCCGCCTCATCGAGCGCTGTGATATCCCTGTCTTCCATGATGATCAACACGGCACCGCGATTGTAACGGCCGCAGGAATGCTCAACGCGATTGAGCTGCAAGGCAAACAACTCAATGAATGTATTATTGTTTGTCTGGGTGCGGGCGCCGCAGCGGTCGCTTGTATGGAACTGTTGATTAAATGCGGGGCGATGCGTGAAAAAATTTACATGCTGGATCGCCAAGGCGTCATTCATACCCGCCGTGACGATTTAAACGAATACAAACAATTGTTTGCCAACAATACCGATAAGCGCACTTTGGAAGATGTGATTGCCGGTGCCGATTTATTCCTTGGGGTTTCTGGCCCGAATTTATTACCACCAGAAGCCCTGGCATTAATGGCCGATAAACCCGTTGTTTTTGCTTGCTCCAACCCCGATCCGGAAATTAAACCTGAATTGGCTCATCAGGTGAGAAACGATTTAATCCTCGGTACTGGGCGCAGCGATTACCCTAACCAAGTGAATAATGTGCTGTGTTTCCCATTTATTTTCCGTGGTGCATTGGACGTTCGCGCCAGCGAAATTAATGATGCAATGAAACTTGCCGCTGTCGATGCAATTCGTCAATTAGCCAAAGAGCCGATCCCAAGTGAAGTACTCAAAGCGGCTGGGGTTGAAAAGCTTAGCTATGGTACTGATTATATTATTCCAAAACCAATGGACCCACGCTTACTACCACGAGTCGCCAAAGCGGTCGCTCAAGCCGCCGTCGAGTCAGGTGTTGCCCGTATCGACATGCCAGAAAATTATATGGCAGAAAATAGTCGTTAATGATGACCTTATAGCGACCCTTGATCTAAAAAAACCTAGCGTGGCTAGGTTTTTTTATGGGCATCATTCAGTCATCGTACGCTTCAAACTCAATACCCATTGCGGTCATCAAGGCTTTAGCTTCACTTGGAATATCATCCGGCCTGTCTTTACGTAAATCCTCATCGGTCGGTAACGGCTGTCCCGTATACGCATGCAGAAAAGCTTCACACAATAATTCACTGTTGGTAGCGTGACGTAAATTGTTGATTTGTCGGCGAGTTCTTTCATCAGTAAGCACTTTGAGCACCTTCAACGGAATGGATACCGTGATTTTTTTTACCTGCTCACTCTTTTTACCATGCTCCGCGTAGGGGCTAATATAATCGCCATTCCAGTCTGCCATTGCGCACCTTCGTTGTGTGAATTTGAGTCTACTAATCAAAGTCCCTAATTTTAGCGGGATTTACCGCCATAAGCAAAGACATATAGACATCTAGATGTGTTGACGTCTTCTTTTTTGATCAGTAAAGTGTGACTCTATTGACGATGAGATCCCCTCTGCCGTTAGCCCATTTATTGTAGATTCAGAAAGGAAGCCACTATGACCACTCGCCAACCCGCCACCATTGCGGTTCGCACAGGAATAGAATCGGACAGCCAATATCATGCGGTGGTACCACCGATCTATCTATCGACTAACTTTGGCTTTCCTGCCTTCGGTGAAGTGCCTACCTATGATTACACCCGCTCTGGTAACCCAAACCGTAGCTTACTTGAACAAACCCTAGCGGATCTCGAAGGGGGGCAAGCGGCGATTGTCACCAACTGTGGAACCTCGGCTATCAATCTGTGGATTTCGACCTTTTTGTCTCCTCAAGAGTGGATTGTCGCTCCTCATGACTGTTATGGCGGTACCTATCGACTGCTCAACTCACGAGCGAAAAAAGGCGATTTCAAAGTCTTGTTTATTGATCAATCGGATCCGACTGCGGTGAGTGAGGCGTTAGCGCTCAAGCCCAAACTGCTGCTGATTGAAACCCCTTCTAACCCTTTAGTACGAGTGGTCGATATTCAGCAGCTCTGCCAACAAGCCAAAGCAGCCAATACGTTAGTCGCCGTAGACAATACGTTTTTAACTCCTATTTATCAGCAACCTATCTCCTTAGGGGCGGATTTTGTCATTCACTCCACCACCAAGTACCTCAATGGGCATTCTGATGTGATTGGTGGCGTCATCATCAGCCGCATAGCCGAGCATGGCGAACTATTAGCGTGGTGGGGAAATTGCCTTGGTTCAACCGGCACACCGTTTGATAGTTATATGACCTTGCGTGGCTTACGAACTTTATCAGCCCGGATGCGCGTTCACGAAGAGAGCGCACAACAAGTACTCGCTTACCTACAAACTCAACCTCTGGTTGGGCAAATTTATCACCCTAGCTTGGTCAGCCATCCCGGCCATGAGATTGCGAAACAGCAACAAAGTGGCTTTGGTGCCATGCTCAGTTTTGAATTTGCAGGCACCTTTGAACAACTCAAACACTTTGTCGGTGCATTAGGTCTGTTTTCGCTAGCGGAATCGTTAGGTGGCGTCGAAAGCTTAATTTGCCATCCCGCCTCAATGACTCATCGGGCTATGGGGGAGATTGCCCTTGCCGAAGCTGGCGTCGGCCAACAACTGCTGCGCCTCTCTGTCGGATTGGAAGCGGCTTGCGATCTGATTGCTGACCTTGAACAAGCCTTTCATCAAGCACAGGAAAAAAATTAATGAAGCAGCAGTTACATAAATTTGGCGGTAGTAGCCTAGCCGATGGTGATTGCTACCGAAATGTGGTGGATATTTTACAGCAGTATTCGCAGCAGCACGATCTGGTGGTGGTCTCTGCCGCTGGCAAAACCACCAATCAATTGATTGATTTTGTCAGTCACATTGAAAAAGATAGTCTAACGGCACATCAACAACTGCAAGCTATCCGTCAGTATCAAACTCAACTGATTGAGGAATTACTGAACGGCGATATCGCCGACCATCTTATGAGTCAGCTCAATCAAGAGTGCTCACAACTGGCCGCACTCACCCCGCCACTAAACTACGCCCAACAATCCGCGGTGCTGGCGCATGGTGAGGTATGGTCGGCGCGCTTATTGGCAGCACTACTCAATCAGCAACAATTACCCGCTATTGCACAAGACGCACGTGCTTTCCTACGTGCCGAAACTGGGCCACAACCTGAGGTTGATCGCACTCGTTCCGCGCCTTTACTCAAAGAGATTCTTGCTCAGCACCCGCAGCAGCGCGTCATCATTACTGGCTTCATTGCACAAAATAGCGCAATGGAAACCGTTCTGCTTGGGCGTAATGGCTCCGATTATTCTGCAACCATGATTGGCGCTTTAGCGGACGTTGAACGAGTCACCATTTGGAGTGATGTCGCGGGTGTATATAGTGCGGATCCAAGAGTGGTGGATGACGCTTGTTTATTGCCACTGCTGCGCTTAGATGAAGCCAATGAACTGGCTCGATTGGCAGCTCCCGTGCTGCATAGCCGCACTTTACAGCCGGTCGTACACAGCACCATGGAACTGCATTTACGCTCCAGTCACCAGCCAGAATCGGGATCGACACGCATTGAGCGTATTCTCGCCTCTGGGCGAGGAGCAAAAATCATCACCTCTTTGGAGGATGTGCTGCTGATTGAATTGACGTTAGCCGCCGGACAAGATTTCCAACGCCTACAGCACACGGTATTAGCACACCTCAAACGGGCCCAACTGGAGCCATTGGCCTTTGAAGTGCAAGCCGATCAACATCAACTTCGTCTTGCCTATACCCGAGAGATGGCCAGTGATGTATTCAGTTATCTACAGGACTCAGCACTCGCCACAGAGAGTAAACTCAAAGAAGGTTATTCACTATTAGCCGCGGTAGGTGCAGGTGTAACACGTAACGCGCAGCACAATCACGGTTTTTACCAGCAACTGAAAACCTGCCCAGTTGAGTTTATCTGCACAGCGGAATCCGAGCTCAGCTTAGTGGCAGTGTTAAGACAAAATACGTTAACCGAAAGGGTGATTGGCTTACATAAGCAGCTGTTTCAAGCCCAAAAACGCGTGGCCTTAGCGCTCTGTGGTAAAGGTAACATTGGTAGCAGTTGGTTAAAGCTGTTTGCTGAGCAGCAAACCGAATTAGAAAAACGCTACGGCATGCAATTTTCATTAGTCGCGATTATCGATAGCCAAACCTTTTGGTTTGATGAGGCTGGCATCAATCCAAGCCAAGTTGCGGCTCGATATCAAGATGAAGCACAACCCAATGATGGTCAGCGCTGGCTGCAACAGCTCGGTGAACTGCGTAACTATGATGAGGCCATTGTCTTAGACGTAACGGCCAGCGAACATTTAGCGCAGCAATATTTAGCGATGGCGCAGCATGGTTTGCATTTGATCAGTGCCAATAAAGTCGCCGGATCGGCAGAGGGTGAGTACTATCATCAAGTCAAACACGCTTTCAGTAAAATTGGCCGTCATTGGTTATACAATGCTACGGTTGGAGCGGGCCTACCCATTAATCATACTGTACGTGATCTGCGTGAAAGTGGCGATGATATCACCGCTTTATCAGGAATTTTCTCGGGTACACTATCGTGGCTATTTCAACAATACGACGGCTCGACGCCATTTAGCGAACTAGTTGAGTTAGCTTGGCAACAAGGACTGACGGAACCGGATCCACGCCATGATCTCGATGGTTCCGATGTGATGCGTAAACTGGTTATTCTGGCAAGGGAATCTGGTCTGAACATTGAACCTCAACACGTCAAGGTCGAGTCTTTGGTGCCAGAGGCACTGCGTCACTTATCTTTGGATGATTTTCTTGATCAAAGCCATCTGCTCAATCAAAGTCTTGCTGAGCGCTTAGCTCGCGCCCAAAAAGAACATAAGGTGATCCGTTATGTCGCTCGCTTAGAGAAAAATGGCCAAGCCTCGGTTGGCGTAGAGGCCGTAGAACTCGACCACCCACTGGCTAACTTGCGCCCTTGCGATAATATTTTTGCCATTGAAAGCAAATGGTACCGAGATAACCCTCTGGTCATTCGCGGTCCAGGAGCTGGACGTGAAGTTACCGCTGGCGCCATTCAATCGGATCTGAACCGACTCGCCAGCCTGTTATGAGCGAGCATTAACACACCTTACCTCTGCTTGCCTGCTCCTCATTCAACACGTCTCTCCTTTACAACAGGGAGAGACGCTTCGGCCTCGCTCAATTTCTCTTCAGTTAAATCTGTGAATTTTACTCAGCATCAACATGAAAAACCTTCATACTAGTAATGTTGACATTAAAATCGATTCATTACATTCTGTAGACATATGGACGTCTATACGTAAGGAATGTTGTGTTTGCGTTGTGGTCGTTAGCACAGGGAGAGAAAAATGGGATACACGCACGCCACTCATATCGACGCTTTAAATCAAAGCATCGCTGAAGTTTCAGATATCAATGTCTCGTTTGAGTTTTTTCCACCGAGTACACCGCAAATGGAAGAAACCTTGTGGAACTCGGTGCATCGCTTAAAAGAACTCAAACCCAAATTCGTTTCCGTGACCTACGGAGCAAACTCTGGTGAGCGTGATAGAACCCATTCGATCATTAAAACCATCAAAGATCAAACCGGATTGATCGCGGCCCCGCATCTGACCTGTATTGATGCCAGCCGCGAAGAATTAATCACTATCGCCGATGACTACTGGCACAACGGCATTGAAAGTATTGTCGCCCTACGTGGTGATATTCCACCGGGTGGTGGCAAGCCGGAAATGTACGCCGCTGACTTAGTTGCTCTACTCAAATCTCGCCACGATTTTGATATTTCCGTGGCCGCGTTTCCCGAAGTGCATCCAGAAGCGAAAAGTGCCCAAGCCGATCTGCTCAATTTAAAACGTAAAGTCGAAGCGGGAGCCAACCGAGCCATCACTCAGTTCTTTTTTGATATTGAGAGCTATCTACGCTTTCGAGATCGCTGCGTTGCCGCCGGAATCGATGCCGAAATCATTCCCGGTATTTTACCCGTTTCAAACTTTAAACAAGCTGCACGCTTTGCCGCGCAAAACCACGTTAAAGTGCCGCAGTGGATGGCCAAGCAGTTTGCAGGATTAGATGATGATCCGGTCACTCGACAATTAGTTGGGGCGAGTCAGGCTATTGATATGATTAGAGTCCTGAGCCGCGAGGGGGTAAAAGATTTTCACTTCTACACCTTGAACCGCGCCGAAATGACCTACGCGCTTTGTCATACCCTTGGTGTACGCCCGATTGCAGTGGCTTAACCAACGTATATAACAATAACGCCGAACAAAGTTCGGCGTTATTGGCAATCAGCGTAGGTAGAGATTACTCAACCTCTTCCATCTTACCTAGCAGGCTACGGATACGCGTTTGCCATGCTGCATGCTCTTGTTCCATTTCTTGGGCTTTTTGCTCAAGCTCTGCACGGCTGGCTTTTAATTCATCCGCTTCTTGCATGAGCTGTTGTTTCTCTTCTTTCAGCTCTTCCACTTCCATTTGCAGTAAGGCGATGGTATCAACCGCAGTTTGAATTTTTGCTTCGAGTTGTTCTAGTACTTCAAAAGACATGTGACTTACCCTTGTTTATTCCGTGATATGAATTCAATTCACTCTATTTAACCATTCTACTCAGCCATGCGCAGAGAAACACTTACTATATTCGATCTTGTTCGCTATTCGGTCAAAAAAACAACGCAATTGACGCTATCTTTACTTCTCTCGCTTAAAGCGCCCTTAAAAGACAAAGTTTTGATCCACTACAAGGCTTGCAACGCTAAATAGCAAACGTTTACTTATGAATGTGCTAGAATCCGCGCAACTTTTTTATCCTCTTTAATTTGTGGTTGGAGTAAGCATGAAACGCGATTTAGCAATGGCTTTTTCTCGGGTAACCGAAGGTGCTGCACTGGCAGGTTACCAATGGCTTGGCCGAGGTGATAAAAACGCGGCTGACGGCGCAGCGGTAGAAGTAATGCGGATTTTATTGAATAAGACAGAAATCAATGGCGAAATTGTTATTGGTGAAGGAGAGATCGATCAAGCTCCGATGCTCTATATCGGGGAACAGGTCGGCTTAGGTGGTGACGATGTCGATATCGCTGTCGATCCCATTGAAGGGACACGAATGACCGCGATGGGTCAATCCAATGCATTGGCGGTATTGGCAGCGGGAGAAAAAGGCAGTTTTCTCAAAGCACCGGACATGTACATGGAAAAACTCGTCGTCGGTCCTGGAGCCAAAGGCTGCATCGATTTAAATAAGCCATTAGCCGATAACTTGCAGGCCATCGCCACCGCACTGGATAAAGCGTTACACCAACTGACGGTAGTGACTCTGGCGAAGCCGCGTCATGATGCCGTGATACGCGAGATGCAGCAACTGGGTGTACGGGTCTTTGCGGTGCCGGATGGCGATGTCGCCGCATCGATTCTTACTTGCATGCCAGATAGCGAAGTTGATGCTATGTACTGTATTGGTGGTGCTCCTGAAGGGGTGATTTCTGCCGCGGCGATTCGGGCCTTGGATGGCGATATGCAAGGTCGCTTATTAGCGCGCCATCAAGTCAAAGGCGATAGTGAGGATAATCGTATTTGGGGAGCCAAAGAGTTGGCTCGCTGTGCCCAAATGGGCGTACAAGCTAACCAAGTACTGGCACTCCATGATATGGCACGCAGTGATAATGTCATTTTCTCAGCCACGGGGATCACCAAAGGCGATTTATTGGAAGGCATTAGCCGACAAGGTAATATCGCGACGACCGAAACGCTGTTGATCCGTGGCCGCTGCCGAACCATCCGACGGATTAAATCCATCCATTACTTAGAGCGTAAAGATAGCGATGTGTTACCGATGATCCTTTAAGGCATGGTACTCGATTCAACGTTACGAAGAAAAAAGACCGCAATGCGGTCTTTTTTGATTGGTGATTATTTTCTTCACTCAGGTTGAATAACCCGCGTTCTTAAAATAACTCTTCAGCCACTTTGTACAAATCTTGGCGCACCGGACGCTTCATGGTTTCAATCGCTTCAATGATATCATGATGAACCAGTTCTTCTTTTTGGATACCAACGCAACGACCACCATGTCCTTCTAGCAACATATGCACCGCATAGTTACCCATGCGTGAAGCTAAAATACGGTCAAATGCGGTTGGTCGACCACCACGTTGAATATGCCCCAGTACTGTTGCACGAGTTTCACGACCGGTTGATTTCTCAATTTCTTTTGCCAACTGGTTGGCGTCGGTCATCAGTTCCGTTAACGCAATGATCGCGTGTTTTTTGCCTTTTTTGATCCCGTCTTGGATATTAGAAATCAGTTGCTGCATATCCAGACCCGTTTCCGGCGTAATGATGTACTCACAGCCACCAGCAATCGCTGACATCAGGGTTAAATCACCACAGTGACGGCCCATGATTTCCACAATGGAAATACGCTGATGTGAAGAAGACGTATCACGCAAACGGTCGATCGCATCGATAACGGTATTAATCGCCGATAAATAACCGATGGTGTAATCAGTACCCGCAATATCGTTATCGATCGTGCCTGGTAAACCAATGCAAGGGAAGCCCATTTCGGTGAGCTTTTTCGCACCCATGTAAGAACCATCACCACCGATCACAACTAAAGCATCAATATTGTGCTGCTTTAAATTCTCAATCGCTTTTAAACGCACTTCTTCATTACGAAACTCAGGGAAACGCGCTGAACCTAAAAAGGTACCGCCTTTGTTGATCACATCAGAGACGCTGTAGCGATCCAGTTGCTTAATGTTCCCTTCATAGAGTCCAAGATAACCATCATAGATACCATAGACACCTAAACCTTCACCTAATGCAGTACGAACAACGCCACGAATCGCTGCGTTCATGCCGGGCGCATCACCACCACTTGTCAAAACACCGATATTTTTAATCATGCTCACCCTCGATTTTTTGAGAATTCAAAACTCATTTTTAGTTGTGCTCATTCAGACAAAACAAGCAACAAAATTGTGCGTTATGTTACCTCGCCCTATAAGGAATACTACTGTTATTTGAGCGTTTTTTTGTAACTTTATTACTTATGTAGGAGTATTACAGCTTTATCCTATCGCTTCGTTGATTCATATCAGGATACTGTTTTTTAATTAAACTGACTGAAATATAGTCAAGTTGAGCGCACTTTGCCTTACCACGTCGATAATTTTTGTTTACGTTCCACATTAAACACTACGGAGTAAGGATCTTGGTGAATAATCACATCCGCACCGGGAAATAGGTGGCGTAGTTTTTCTTCAACTTGATCAGAAATGCGATGGGCTTCAATCAGCGGAATATGATCATCTAATTCGAGATGCAATTGAATGAATCTTACCGGCCCCGCCATGCGCGTTCGCAATTGATGAACCCCTAACACACCATTGACCGACAAACAGGCGACCCTAATCTGTGCTAGCTCGTCATCAGGGAGTTTTCTATCCAGCAGCGTTTGCACCGCCTGATAGGCCATGCCAATCGCACTGTATAAAATGTACAAGCCTATCCCAATAGCAAAAATCGCATCGGCTTGTTTAAAACCCAACCAACTAAAACCCAGAGCCAAAATAATCGCCGCATTCATGTATAAATCGGTTTGGTAATGTAAAGAATCAGCGGCAATTGCTTGGCTGTTGGTTTTTTTGACCACATAACGCTGAAACGAGACTAAGCCAAAGGTCACCAATAAGGCAAACACGCTGACATAAATCCCGTATTCTGGCGATTGAAGTTCGTGAGGACGGAAAAAACGCTCAACGCCATTGAGGAGTAAGAAACAGGCTGAACCGGAGATAAACATCGCTTGCGCTAAGGCTGCTAAAGATTCGGCCTTACCATGACCAAAGGTATGTTCTCGATCGGCAGGTTGCAGGGCATAACGTATGACAATTAAATTAACCACAGAGGCGGCAATGTCGAGTAAAGAATCCACTACTGAGGCAAGTAGGCTGACCGATCCGGTCACCCACCATGCGGCTATTTTAACGATTAATAGACCACTGGCGACAATGGTGGCGGTCCAGGCAGCCAGTGTTACTAAGCGAGCGTACTCTTGTTTCATTACTTTTAACCATAACGTAATAGACCCATACACAGGATATAGCGTGGTGCTGAGCGATAAAATGGCCTACCCTTGCTTCGTTATTTTGTAACACAAGGAGTGAAATTAACCACCCTACACCAGCATCTCAATTGCATCAAGTCAGTAAAGTAACACCCGCTGTTGACTTCAGTTATCCTCGGCCTTTGTCTTTACTTCCGTGTTTATGCCCACGTGGCTCACCACCCTCTCGATGATGCTTTTCCATACACTCTTGCTGTAAGGTTTGTAGCTGGGTCTTTTGCTCATCGGTTAAAATACTCATCATTTGATGACGTTTTTCGAGCATGTTTATTCGGCGTTCAACCTGTTTATCCACCATCTGTTTAGCCAGTTCGTTAGCCGCGGCGCGATCAAAATCAGCAGAGAGCACTAACGCTCGCTCTTGTTCACGCAAGGTGCTCATTTCATCACGCGAGCCACGACCACGCTGATCTTGCATGGCTTGGCGATGTTCTTCGCGCAAGGCTTTTAGCTGGCTCTGCTGTTCTGTGGTTAAGTTCAGTTGACTGACGATACCTCTTTCACCGTGTAAACCACATCGTTGCTGTTGATGCTCCGTGTGCTTACCCTTTCCATAAGCCAGTACACTGGCACTACCGATAGCCAAAGGTAAGGCGACTGCAGCGAGAATCATTGTCTTGGTCATATTCATCATTATTTCCTCTCTCAATAGTTATCGTTGATAAGCTTAGCCTTCCAAGCTTGTTACGATGGGAGAGCTGCACAAGCAGCGCTTAATCAAACAATACAAGTTGACGAGTAAAGTGGCGTGTAGAGAGCGTAAAGAATCGTAAATAGTCACTAATAGCCCATTATCCAAGCCGATTTCGCAGTAAACTATCCTCATTGACTAGGAAAGTAATATCGGTAACGAGGCACCAATGGCACATATTCTTCTGATTGACGATGACACCGAACTCACCAATCTACTTAAAGAAGTCCTCAGTTATGAGGGGTTTGATGTCTCTGAAGCCAATGATGGTCAATCGGGGTTAGCGGCGCTTAACGATGAGATTGATCTGATTCTATTGGATGTCATGATGCCAAAACTCAATGGCATGGAAACCTTGAAGAGACTACGTGAAAACTGGGCAACCCCAGTACTGATGTTAACTGCAAAAGGCGAAGAGATTGATCGCGTGATTGGTCTCGAATTAGGGGCCGATGATTACCTTCCCAAACCATTTAGTGATCGTGAATTGCTCGCCAGAATTCGAGCGATTTTACGCCGCACGCAGCATCAGCCCGTGCATAAATCCTCCGATGTGATTGAGTGTCAAGACATACAAGTTTACCCAGGAAAACAAGAGGCCTATTGTCAAGGCCAGCTACTCGACTTAACCACTACCGAGTTTGCTCTATTAGGCCATTTTGCCCAAAATCCTGGGGAAACCCTCACCAAAGAGATGCTCAGCTTGGATGTCTTAGGTAAACGACTGGCTGCTTTTGACCGAGCTATTGATATGCATGTTTCGAATTTACGCAAAAAATTACCCGAACGGGTCGATGGCAAACCTCGAATTAAAACCTTACGTGGCCGTGGCTACTTAATGGTGGCGGAAGAGTAATGCGCTTACCCAAATTCAATAGCCTGTATGGCCGTATCTTTGCCATTTTCTGGCTAACCATGCTACTGGTGGTGATTGCGGTGCTATCTTTACCACATCTCGATCCGCGAAAATCACGAGATCTTCCTTCTGAAAGCTTGCAAAGAATGCTCGACTATCAGCAACTTTTGGAAAAACGTTTCATCCAACAAAATAACCTTTCGCGGATCATCACCGAACTAGAATCAGGCAGCCACCATAGTTCGCGGCCGCGTTTTTTTGTCACCGATCAAGAGGGCAATATTCTCACCACGAAACGGCATGAAAATTTTCAATTAAAGGCATTAAAGAACTTTACCACCAGTATTGAGTCGGTTGATAAACCGCAACAACGTTTGTATGGTCGTTATATGATTTCGGGTCCAGTCTCTATTCAATTGGCTGATCAGGATCTATTACTATTCATGGGCATGCGTTGGGATCAGCCGCCGCCATTTCTACTGAGATTATTTGATAAACCGCTGCACCTACTGTTGTCTGTTATGTTGGTCAGCACCCCTTTATTGCTATGGCTCGCTTGGGCATTGAGCCAACCCGCTCAACGGCTCGCGCTCGCCGCTCAACGTGTTGCTCGAGGCGAGTTTATTGTCGATCCTGAACTGGAAAAAGGCACTACGGAATTTCGTCAAGCCGGACGTAGTTTTAATCGCATGGTACAGGCGGTTAACCAGATGATCTCCGGCCAACAGCGCTTATTATCAGACATCTCCCATGAATTACGCTCACCGCTGACTCGCCTAAGAATGGCCAATGCCTTAGCCAGCCGTAAGCAAGGAGAGAGTAAAGAATTAGAAAGAATCGATACCGAAGCGCAACGTTTAGAACGTATGATCAGTGAGCTGCTTGAGCTGTCTCGCATGCAGACCAATAGTCATTTAAGTCGAGAAATACAACCATTGTCTAGTTTATGGGAAGCGCTACTCGATGACGCACAGTTTGAGGCCGAGCAAATGCAAAAACAACTGCTCCTCGACCCGATTCCTGATCAATACATTTCTGGTAATCCACAATTATTGATGAGTGCGTTAGAAAATGTCGTCCGCAATGCAATTAACTATAGTCAAGATCGGATTCAAGTTAGCTTTCGTTGTGTGGCACAACAAATCATCGTCACCGTTGAAGACAATGGCCCAGGCGTACCCGACAATGAACTGAGTGAAATTTTTCGACCGTTTTACCGAGTATCAACCGCAAGAGACAGAGACAGCGGAGGAACGGGGCTCGGGTTAGCGATAACGGAAAGTGCCATTCGCCAGCACAGTGGTCAAGTTAGCGCAAGCCGAAGTGATCTTGGCGGCTTAAAAGTACAAATCACCTTACCGATTCAACGGGATCAATGAGCGATGACGGTAAACCCATTCGATAAGATAAACATCTAAGCTTCTGTGCAGTATACTGATGCGCTCTATTGATAAGGAACCGTTCGACCATGTTTGACATCGCCCTCTATGAACCTGAAATCGCCCCTAATACGGGGAATATTATTCGCTTATCCGCTAATTGCGGCGCGAACTTACATTTAATAGAACCTTTAGGGTTTGATTTTGAGGAGAAAAAACTGCGCAGAGCCGGTTTAGATTATCATGACCTCACCCGAGTCACTCGCCATAAAAATTATCAAGCCTTTCTCGACTACTTAACAGCTCGTGGTGAATTTCGACTCTTTGCCTGCACAACAAAAACCACCGGACATCATGTTGATGCACAGTTTCAAGTTGGGGACGTATTACTGTTTGGCCCAGAAACGCGCGGCTTACCCGCCGACCTGATTCATAGCTTACCGATGAATCAACGCATTCGTATTCCAATGATGCCCAATGCTCGCAGTCTAAACTTATCCAATGCGGTCGCTATCATTGCCTTTGAAGCTTGGCGTCAATTGGGTTTTTCGGGAGCTCAATAAGCTACCCACCGAGTATTTAAGGAGAGGCGATCAATATTAACGCGTTTTCCATGCGTAATCTGAGATGATCAATCCGCCTCAACCTTAAGTGATACTAAAGGTGAGGTATGCTCACGATTCCGACAGCCAGAAACTACAAACCGACACTTTTGCAAACAAGCGATACGAAGAGCAGAGTAGAGCAGATAGCTTTAGACATAGACTGGATCGACAATAGACATTAACGCAGGAGAGAGCAATCACGACCAAGCCATGAAAAGATCAATGACAGCCATTAAAAAAATGACAGACAGCAAAAAGGCCGCCTAGGCGACCTTTAAATATTCTGATGAGTATCAGTAAATTATAGAGTTACAACTTGAGCAGCTTGCAAACCTTTTTGGCCGTTTTCAACGACGAATGATACTTTTTGACCTTCGATAAGAGTTTTGAAACCCTCAGAAGCGATTGCGTTGAAGTGTACAAACACATCCGCGCCGCCGTTGTCTTGAGATAGGAAACCAAAACCTTTAGTTTCGTTGAACCACTTTACTGTACCAGTTGCTTTGTTAGACATAATTTGTCCCTTATATAGAATTCATTGGATTACTGCGCAAATGCGCAAGGTGCTGAAGCATGAATTATTTAATGTAGCTAATCATGTAAGGGAAATATTAGGATAACAACTTTTACGATGGGATTCTAAGAATTTACTTTTACTTTTGATTTTCATTAATAACTCTTAACTATAGAGCCAGATAACTATAAGGGTTTCCTTCTCATTAAGCAAACGTTTTATTCAAAAATAACCAAATAAAATCGAATCTCCAGACAGATCAATCAATTGAGTCGATTCGAGTCGTCCCGCGGCTGATCCTTTTGTTCTTTATACTCATACTCACCATCAAACGTCTCCCCCTCGGCGTTCGGTCGAGATTGTGATGATTGATGGGAAAACGAGTCAGGACCACTCATGGTATTCACAACCAGATAGCCCATTAAGTAATGAGCCAAACGCGCCCTTGGGATAGGCAGCAAAACGAGCATGCCTATTCCATCTGTAATAAATCCAGGCGTCAGTAATAAAACACCGGCGACAGCTAACAACATACCTTCGATGATTTGCTGTGCTGGCACTTCACCCCGTTGAAGGCGCTGCTGGACGGACAGAAACGTCAAGACACCTTGACTACGCACCACTATCGCCCCAACCAAAGCTGTAAATAGAATTAAAGCAAGCGTTGGCCATAAGCCTAACAAACCACCGAGCTGAATCAGCACCGCAATTTCAATGATTGGCAAAGCAATAAATAAACATAATAAAATAAGCAACCTAGCTTCTCCTTAACTGAGCCCGACTTTACCTGACTGCACTGCTCAGCCGTTTGTTGATGAGCCAATGGGAATCCTCGTTCACCACTGAACGTTTTTCAAATTAACGTGATGGCCACGGAACTGCAACCTTGTTAGGTCATCAGCCGGTCATTTCTCATCACCCATCAGACTATTCTAACCATCTATGATTGATGAATCATACGATTACGAGGTTCACCCAACACCACTCTCGATTAGGCCAACAAACATTCCATAAAATAATTCTTATTTTCAATATCTTAACTTTCTATTAAACCAATTCACTCAAACCGTGAGATCTTAGCTAAAGATCCTAAACCTCTCCGGAGTTATGCACCGGAAAGGTGATCCAGTTCCTATTTTTTATCTACTGGTCAAGTATGATTAGCGAAGAAGTCAGGACAGATTTTCCCAGCCAACCATTCTGGTGAACGGATTCTTAAGACAGAGATGGCTAAGTGTGACTAATCAGAACAATTATCTTAAGGATCCTGTGATGGCTACCCTATCTGAAACCCCTATTACCAACCAAGCAACCCGCATCGAAGAAGACCTGCTCGGCGAACGCCATGTTCCTGCTGATGCTTATTATGGTATCCATACCCTGCGGGCGATAGAAAACTTCAATATTTCTAATGTTACGATCTCAGATGTCCCTGAATTTGTTCGTGGCATGGTCATGACCAAAAAAGCGGCCACGCTCGCTAATAAAGAGCAAGGCGTGATCCCTAAAGATGTCGCTAACTATATTATTCAAGCGTGTGATCTGATTTTGGAAACCGGCAAGTGTATGGATCAATTCCCTTCCGACGTTTTCCAAGGTGGTGCAGGCACTTCAGTCAATATGAACACCAATGAAGTGATTGCTAACGTAGCCCTTGAACTGATGGGTAAAGAAAAAGGTCAATACCAATTTATTAACCCCAATGATCACGTTAATAAAAGTCAATCCACCAACTGTGCGTATCCAACCGGATTCCGAATCGCCGTTTACAACAGCATTCTCAAACTGATTGAATCGATTGAGTACATCAAAGGCGCTTTTGAACTTAAAGCCTTTGAGTTTAAACAGATTCTCAAAATGGGGCGTACTCAGCTCCAAGACGCCGTACCGATGACCGTTGGTCAAGAGTTCCATGCGTGGGCCGTGACGCTGAACGAAGAGATCCGTGCTCTGCAATACACCTCTAAGTTATTATTAGAAGTTAACCTTGGTGCGACGGCCATCGGCACCGGTTTAAACACCGCTCCAGGCTATCAAGCGTTAGCAATAAAATATTTAGGCGAAGTCACTGGTCTGGAAGTGGTACCTGCTGAAGACTTAATTGAAGCGACGTCCGACTGTGGCGCTTACGTAATGACTCATGGCGCGCTGAAACGTTTAGCAATGAAGCTTTCGAAAATCTGTAACGATTTACGCTTGCTCTCTTCTGGCCCTCGTGCGGGTTTTAATGAATTGAACTTGCCTGAATTACAAGCGGGTTCATCGATCATGCCGGCCAAAGTTAACCCGGTTATCCCTGAAGTGGTTAACCAAGTGTGCTTTAAAGTCTTCGGTAATGACAACACCATTACTTATGCCGCTGAAGCAGGCCAATTACAGCTTAACGTAATGGAGCCAGTGATTGCTCAAGCGATGTTTGAGTCTATCTCCTTGCTTTCTAACGCGTGCGTTAACCTGCGTGATAAGTGTGTCGATGGCATTACGGTCAACAAAGAGGTTTGTGAAGGCTATGTGTTTAACTCGATCGGTATCGTCACTTACCTTAACCCTTACATTGGCCACCATGAAGGTGACATCGTTGGTAAAATCTGTGCCGAAACGGGCAAAAGCGTCCGTGAGGTCGTACTGGAGCGTGGCTTGCTCACTGAAGAAGAGTTGGACGATATTTTCTCAGTCGACAACTTGATGTACCCTAAATACAAGGCAAAACGTTACGAGTAATTCGATTTACTCTACAAGAAGGCTCTGATTCAGAGCCTTCTTGGTTTTTGCCAGATGGAAAGTCGCCAAAACTTATTCTAAATCATGGTAATTAATTAAAAGCGTTGGCTACCTTCCATTGATACTAAAAAATAAGATAAACCTATGAATTCACAGCCTTGCGTTAGCTTAACACTGGGCGGTAAAGCGGATTTTCCCATAATCTTTTAGGAGTATAAGATGTTCATAATTGAGTTCCTTATCGTATTAGGATGTATCCTAATCGGGGCAAGGATTGGTGGTATCGGACTGGGTGTCATGGGGGGGATTGGTCTTGCCATTCTCAGTTTTGTGTTTGGTATGCGTCCAACCAGTCCACCGATTGATGTGATGCTGATGATCATGGCGGTGGTGGCAGCGGCGGCTTCCATGCAAGCCGCCGGCGGCTTAGATTACTTAATCAAAATCGCCAGTAACATCTTGCGCAAAAATCCTCGTCATATCACTTTCATCGCCCCATTAGTCACTTACTTTTTTACCATGATGGCTGGAACTGGACACGTAGCCTACTCGGTATTACCCGTGATCGCAGAAGTCAGTCGTCGTAGTGGTATTCGCCCAGAGCGTCCGCTTGGTATGGCAGTCATCGCATCACAGTTTGCGATTGTGGCTAGCCCTATCGCGGCCGCCGTCGTGGCATTAGTGGCCTTCTTAGAACCGCAAGGGATCACTTTGGGTAACGTATTGATCGTCACCATTCCAAGTACTTTCCTTGGCCTTGCCTGTGCTTGTATTTTTGTCAATAAAATCGGTAAAGAGCTGAAAGACGATCCAGAATATCAACGTCGTCTACAAGACCCTGAGTTCCGTGCAGAAATGGAACAAGAGATGAAAGTGGAAGATATTCAAATCACGCCACAGGCCAAAACATCGGTTTCTCTGTTCCTATTTGGTGCGATTATCGTGGTCTTTATGGGCGCGATTCCTAGCTTGCGTCCACACTTTGATGGCTCACCCATGGGCATGGCACATACGATTGAAATCGTTATGCTATCCATTGCCGCCCTGATCATCCTGATTTGTAAACCGGACGGCAATACCATTACTCAAGGCTCTGTATTCCATGCCGGGATGCGCGCAATCGTGGCCATTTTCGGTATCGCTTGGCTAGGTGACACCTTCATCGCGGGTCACGGCGATATGGTGAAAGAAGCGGTATCTGGCTTGGTTGAGGTTGCGCCATGGACCTTTGCTTTTGCCCTATTTGGACTATCAGTGATGGTCAATAGCCAAGGAGCCACCACAGCAGTATTGGTACCGGTTGCGATTACCTTAGGCTTACCACCTGCAATCATCATTGCGGTGTTTGTCGCAGTTAACGGATATTTCTTTATTCCGAACTACGGCCCGATCATTGCGTCGATTGACTTTGACCGTACAGGGACAACGCGGATCGGTAAGTACATCTTTAACCACAGCTTTATGCTGCCGGGTTTATTGAGCATGATCTTCAGTATCGGTTTTGGTTTAGTCTTAGCGAATATTTTCCTCTAATTTTCGTACCAATCGTCATCAAAGGGAGCTCAGGCTCCCTTATTATTTTTGATATAAATCAAACAAACCTCGATTAATTCAACTGATCATACCCACTATCAAAAGTGCATAATATTTCTTCCTGAACGTTCTAAACAATCAATCCTGTAGCGCAAGCTTACTGTTTAGGTACAACTGACCAAGATAAGTCAGGAAAGAGAATAGTCTTTAAGAATATTATTTCATTATTCATAAGCAAATACCCTAAAATAAATAATCAACATTCGCCCACCTTTTATATCTAAGAATATTCTGTGAAGCAAAGCCAAGATAATAAAGCTTACTATCTTTAAAATAAAGCCAATTAAAGCATCCGTCTAAAAACCTCACTCAACATTTTAATATCATATATTTCATTTAATTCACTGATTAATAAAAGCCATACTGTTTAATTAAAAAGTGAATATTAGCCACCAAGCACATTTAGGCCAGATTATCTAAATGTAAGGAGAACGCTATGACAAGCCAAACTTTACCAACGGACCATAAGAAAGGCTTTTTTGCTAACTTAAAGTTTCCTTCTGCCTATACCATTTTATTTTTACTGATTGCCTTTGTGGCATTACTCACGTGGATAGTCCCTGCTGGTCAATATGAACGAACCATGAATGCCGAGCTCGGTAAAGAAGTGCCGATTGCGGGTACTTATGCTCCAACTGAAGGTAATCCACAGGGTGTGATTGATGTACTTCTCGCTCCCATTGATGGTTTTTATGATCATACGACTTACGAAGCGGCGGCGATTGATGTTTCGCTATTTATCCTCATCATCGGCGGTTTTCTTGGCTTGGTGACTAAAACGGGAGCGATTGACGCGGGTATTGAACGAGTCACCTCGCGCTTACAAGGGCGAGAGGAATTAATGATCCCCATCCTGATGGCACTCTTTGCCGCGGGAGGCACCATCTACGGCATGGCAGAAGAGTCACTCCCCTTCTATACCCTATTAGTGCCAGTGATGATGGCCGCTCGTTTTGACCCAGTGGTCGCAGCGGCAACCGTATTACTAGGGGCTGGCATTGGTACCTTAGGTTCCACCATTAACCCCTTCGCTACCGTGATTGCCGCCAACGCAGCGGGGATTCCTTTTACTGATGGTATCTTTCTCCGTCTCGCCATTTTATTGGTTGGCTGGATCATCTGTGTCATGTACGTGATGCGCTATGCGAAAATGGTTCGCGCCGATCAAAGTAAGTCGATTGTTTACGATAAATATGAAGAAAACCAAGCACACTTTTTAGGTAACCGTAGCGGAGAAAGCTTAGTTTTTACTACCACTCGCAAAATTATTTTAGCCATTTTCGCCCTCTCCTTTGCCGTGATGATTTACGGTGTATCCGTTGCGGGCTGGTGGATGGCCGAAATATCGGCGATGTTCTTGGGAGCAACGATTCTGATTGGTCTTGTAGCCAGAATGAGCGAAGAAGAATTTACCACTAGCTTTATTGATGGTGCACGTGATTTGCTTGGCGTCGCGTTAATCATCGGGATTGCGCGTGGTATTGTCGTGGTGATGGACCGAGGCATGATCACCGATACGATACTGAATTCAGCTGAGCATATCGTCACGGGATTATCGTCAGTGATGTTTATTAATGTGATGTACTGGCTAGAGATTTTATTGTCGTTCTTAGTGCCATCGTCTTCTGGTTTAGCCGTGCTCACCATGCCAATCATGGCGCCACTGGCCGATTTTGCCGGCGTTAGTCGCGATCTAGTAGTGACGGCATACCAATCTGCATCTGGGATAGTTAACCTCGTCACACCAACGTCTGCAGTGGTGATGGGCGGCTTAGCCATTGCCCGCGTCCCTTATGTTCGCTGGATAAAATGGGTCGCGCCATTACTGGGAATTTTGTGTGTATTGATTATGATTATGCTCAGCATTGGTGTGTTACTTTAAAGGTTCACGTGAACGCCGCTTAATCAACGTCATCCTAGCCATAACAAAACAATAAAATCATTGCTTGATAATATTCTTACTCTTCAAAGCCGCACGCTATCTGGTGCGGCTTTTTGCTTTCCTACTATCCCCTATCGTCATGTTGCCAACAACGATCTAACTTGCGATTAATTATGCCCGTCCTATTTGAAGTTGCAGCGGTGTTGGTTACGTTCGTTCCCCTCAATCACATAGTTTGCCTATGCTCATGGGGATTCATTCACTCACTTGCCGCCTACCTTCAATTTCAAGTCGTTTGGGTATAGTTTTATTTATCAAACCATGAATTAAATTAATCCATTAATTCTAGACTCCCATAAATCACAAGCGATTTATAATTGTTCTAGATCAATATTTCCTCGCTTATTTTGTTAACATTAGGGAAAATAAAACCATAAAAACCGTTACCTAATCCCGAATAGTGAATAAATTCGCCACTCTAAGACAACCCAACGCTTTTATGGTTTGCATAATATTTCCAAATCAAATGCTATCAGACTGAAAACTGGCTGATGAACAATAATAAAAAGCATTTTATTCCATAAAAAACCATTAAAAAACCGCCGATTTAAACGTTATCAAATGAATAATATTTGTTAATAACTCATCCAAAGTGGCAAATTAATATAAAAAGTAAACTGTGAGCCATATCCAAGAAAGAACAGCCACACAAGGTAATATAAAACACAGAACAAAGAGATGAATTTAAATATAAATTTCAATCTCCCTCATACACCCTACAAAATAATTATACCTTTAGTTAATCAAGGTATACAAAATAAGAGAGATACGATTATGAGTAAGTTATACGTAGGTTCTGAAGTAGGTCAATTACGCCGCGTTTTAATTCATCGTCCACGACGTGCATTAACTCATTTAACCCCCTCTAACTGTCACGACTTATTATTTGATGATGTGTTAGATATTGAACGCGCAGGTAAAGAGCACGATATTTTTGCACAAACCCTCCGTGATCAAGGTGTTGAGGTTTTGCTGTTAACAAATTTGCTTGCCGAAACCCTCGATGTCAGTGAAGCAAAAGAATGGTTGTTACATACACAAATCTCAGATAATCGTTTTGGACCAACGTTTGCCAACGATGTTCGCTGCTTCCTTAATGATTTACCGCATATTGAATTAGCTAAAATCCTAACCGGCGGCTTGTCTTACGGCCAGTTCCCAATGCAATCATCGTCTATCTTACAATCCATGCATAAAGCCGATGATTTTATTATTAAACCACTACCTAACCATTTATTTACTCGCGATACCTCGTGCTGGGTATACGGTGGTGTTTCCATTAACCCAATGGCTAAAGTGGCTCGTCAGCGTGAAACCAACCATCTCAGAGCAATCTATCGCTGGCACCCAACCTTCGCTGGTCAAGACTTCATCAAATATTTCGGTGATGAACAACGCAATTACGATAAATCCACTATTGAAGGTGGTGACGTTTTAGTGATTGGACGCGGCGCGGTGTTAATCGGCATGTCAGAGCGCACCACGCCACAAGGGGTGGAACAACTAGCCTCGGCGCTCTTTAAACATGGTCAAGCCAAACAAGTAATAGCCCTTGAGCTGCCTCAAGAACGCTCTTGTATGCATCTCGATACCGTCATGACTCACATGCGCGAAGATACCTTCTCTGTCTATCCAAATGTGATTCCAGATGATGTGAAATGTTGGAGCTTAACTGGCGATGCTTCTGGCAAAGTTAAAGCTACTCAACAAGCCTCTTACATTCATACCATCGAGCGCGCACTGGGTGTTGATAAGTTACAAATGATCACCACCGGCGGCGATAGCTTCGAAGCAGAACGCGAGCAGTGGAACGACGCCAACAACGTACTCACGGTTCGCCCAGGCGTCGTCATTGGCTATGAACGCAATACTTATACCAATGAAAAATACGACAAAGCAGGCATCACCGTGCTCCCTATCCCAGGTGATGAACTAGGCCGTGGCCGTGGTGGTGCACGCTGCATGAGCTGCCCCATTGAACGTGATGACATCTAAGTTAGGGCGAGTGATATGGAAGGAGAGTTCTCCTTCCATAAATCAACGAGAGAAATGACCATGACAAAACAAACTGTTGTCGTCGCCTTAGGAGGCAATGCCTTACTTCGTCGCGGCGAGCCATTAGAAGCGGATATTCAACGCCACAATATTCAGATTGCCGCGCAAGCCATCGCGAAAGTGGCTGAGCACTACAATGTGGTACTGGTGCACGGTAATGGCCCACAAGTCGGATTATTAGCACTACAAGGGCTTGAATACAAAAAAGTCAATCCATACCCACTCGATGTATTGGGCAGCGAAACCCAAGGCATGATTGGTTATATGTTAATGCAAGAATTCAAAAACCTACTTCCAGAGCGCAACGTGACTTGTATGTTGACTCAAATGACCGTTGATGCCAATGACCCTGCGTTTGCCAATCCAACCAAACCCATTGGCCCTGTCTATCAAGCCGAAGAAGCGCGAGCTTTGGCAGAAAAATACCATTGGACCGTGAAACCTGATGGCCACTATTTCCGCCGTGTGGTGCCAAGTCCACTACCAACGGGGATTGTTGAACACCAAGCCATCAATACCTTGATTGCCGATGGCCATTTAGTGATTTGTACCGGCGGTGGCGGCATTCCAGTTAAGTACCAACAAGGCAAATTAGTGGGCGTTGAAGCGGTGATCGATAAAGACATGTCAGCCGCCTTTCTCGCCAAACAAATTGGTGCCGATGCATTGCTTATTTTGACCGATGCCGATGCGGTTTATCTCGACTGGGGCACGCCCACTCAACACGCTTTGCGTAGTACAACGCCTAGCGAACTGGCTAACTATCAATTTGATGAAGGTTCAATGGCACCAAAAATTCAAGCGTCTTGTGAATTTATTAAACAAGGTGGCCGTCTGGTAGGCATTGGAGCTCTGGAAGACGCGTTAGCCATTTTAGAAGGTCAAGCGGGTACCAATATCATTCGTGACCATTAAACACTAGGTTTCAGACTGGATGACAACCTCCCACCAATCTAGGTTGTCACCACGTCAATCAGCGAAATACTCAGCGCTCGCACAAATCATGCTCGCGCCCTTAACGAGGATAACATCATGGCTTTTAACTTACGTAACCGTAACTTCCTAAAATTACTCGATTTCACGCCAAGAGAGATCCAGCATCTATTAGATTTATCGATTGAGCTAAAAAAAGCCAAATACAATGGCTATGAACAACCTCGCCTGAAAGGCAAAAATATTGCCTTAATTTTCGAAAAAACCTCTACCCGCACTCGCTGCGCGTTTGAAGTCGCGGCTTTTGATCAAGGCGCTCAAGTCTCTTACCTTGGCCCTTCTGGCTCACAGATCGGCCACAAAGAATCGATGAAAGACACCGCTCGCGTATTAGGTCGTATGTATGATGGTATTGAGTACCGTGGTTTTGGCCAAGAGATTGTCGAAGAACTCGGCCAATACGCTGGCGTTCCGGTATGGAATGGACTAACCGATGAATTCCACCCAACGCAAATTCTCGCTGATTTTATGACTATGCTCGAACACGGCCGTGGTAAAGCACTGCATCAAATCAAATTTGCTTATTTAGGCGATGCGCGCAATAACATGGGTAACTCGTTAATGGTCGGCGCTGCGAAAATGGGCATGGACATTCGCCTCGTCGCGCCAAAAGCATTCTGGCCAACAGAATCACTGGTTGCCACTTGCCGCGCAATTGCTGAAGAAACGGGAGCAAAAATCACCCTAACTGAAGATGTGCAAGAAGGCGTCATGGGTTGTGATTTCCTCTACACCGATGTTTGGGTCTCGATGGGCGAAGCCAAAGAAGCGTGGGCCGAGCGCATCCAGTTAATGCTGCCTTATCAAGTCAATATGGACATGCTTAAAGCCACAGGTAATCCGCATGTCAAATTCATGCACTGTTTACCGGCATTCCACGGTGAAGATACCACCGTCGGCAAAGAGTTGGCTCAGACTTACCCAGAGCTAAAACAAGGGGTTGAAGTCACCAATGAAGTGATCGAATCTGAACATTCGATTGTGTTTGACGAAGCAGAAAACCGCATGCACACCATTAAAGCCGTGATGGTAGCCACCCTCGGTGACTGATCGATAACCCTTTATCTTCCTCTCACCACATCACGAGCCGAAGTCCGGCTCGTGATTTTCTCTACCTGATTGTTTATCCCTTTAAACAACTAACTATTCATCATAATGCAGTTTTTTATTTGGTGATCTGCCGCAATAAGCCGTAAATCAATAAGTGATATGCTCAACTCCAGAATGATATTTGCTTAATCGTTGAACGAGGGCACGACCGTGAACCGAACCATCCCTGACATTGATGCTGATGAACGCTCATTAACCGCGGCCTGCAAGAGGCTGCTACAACAGCAAAGCTTCGCCAATCAACATGAATTACGCGAGCGCTTAGTTGAACTGGGTTTTGAAGGCGTAAGCCAATCCACCGTGTCACGCTTACTTTCTCAGCTCGGCGTGGTCAAAATCCGTAATGCTTGCGGTAAAAAAGTTTATTGCATCACAGTAGAAACCGCGCCAGTGTGCGTTGAATCGTCCATTGCTTCGCAAATAGAGTTTATTACTCATAACCAATCGGTCGTGGTGGTCAAAACCCATCCGGGCAGCGCCCAATTAGTTGCTCGTCTGGTTGATATCGATCCACATAGTGAAATCATTGGTACGGTTGGCGGTAATGATACCGTGTTAGTGATCCCACGCGACGCCAATCATGTTGAAGCCTGTGAGCGAATTGTCAAAAGTCGGTTAGGGGTGGCTTAAGCCCAGCGCTGCACTGTATCTTCCAACCCGTTGTCTATATAGTAAAGCCAATCGTGTTTTGGATATTGTAGTGATGATGCGTCTATTTATTTCTCTTTTACTGCTGCTTAGTACGGCAATCAGTACGCCGGCATTGGCCACATTGACCGTTAATCCCTCATTTGAGTTAAACGGAGCATCGCGCTTTGCTCCGGTCGATCAAGCCTTTCCGCTGTCTTTTTTCCAACAAGCTGATCAACTATTTTTAGATTGGCAGATCAAGCCGGGGTACTATTTATATCAAAGTAGCCTAACCATTGAGGCTAAAAACGCCCAGTGGGCCGATTACGTGTTGCCGCAAGCACAGCCGTATCATGATGAATTTTTTGGCGATGTGATGATTTATGATACGCCACTGTCGATGAATGTATCACTGAACAATGCCCAATCCGGTGCCACATTGACTGTGCGTTACCAAGGCTGCGCCGCCGCAGGTTTTTGTTATCCACCTGAAACTCGGGTTGTTGATCTGGAACCCGTAATCGGCCAAGCATCCAGCGAACCTATCTCTAGCTCAACCGTTATACCCGCAACGTCGTCAGCAGTGCAGAACAGCACGGCGGTTAACGAAACCCATCTTCCAACTTCACAACAAGATTCTTTAGCGAATCGATTAGCCCACAGTGCTTGGACTCCGCTACTGTTTTTATTACTCGGTATTGGCTTGGCTTTTACCCCATGCGTATTACCCATGTACCCAATTTTAACCAGTATCGTACTTGGTGGCGGAGCTATCTCACAACGCCGCGCATTGCTGCTAAGTGTGGTCTATGTGCAAGGGATGGCGTTGACCTACACCTTATTGGGTTTAGTGGTAGCTTCTGCAGGTTTACAATTTCAAGCCGCTTTGCAGCACCCTTATGTCCTGATGACATTGAGTGTCTTATTTGTCGCCTTAGCGTTATCGATGTTTGGTTTATACAGTTTGCAACTGCCAAGTAGCGTGCAAACTTGGCTAAGTAGCTTAAGTCAGCGCCAACAAGGTGGACGGCTTGGCGGCGTGTTTATGATGGGCGCAATTTCGGGTTTAGTCTGCTCTCCTTGCACCACAGCTCCTTTATCGGGAGCCTTGCTCTACGTGGCACAAAGTGGTGATTTGGTCACGGGGGGCGTCGCGCTCTACGCATTGGCCTTAGGCATGGGAATTCCCTTAATCGCTGTCGCCGTATTCGGTAACCAGTTATTGCCTAAAGCAGGGGATTGGATGAATCGCATCAAGATCTTGTTTGGTTTTGTTCTGCTCGCCGCACCCATTTTCCTACTGGAGAGAATTATCCCTAGCTTATGGAGCACGGTCTTATGGTCGGCGTTAGGACTAAGCGCATTCGGTTGGCTCTATCATGCGAAAAACAGCTTACCTTTTGCAGGTTGGAAACAAAGCCTGATAGGGATCATCGCTATCCTCGGCTTATTATTCTCTGCTCAACCACTGCTGAGTTATTGGCTGAATCCTAATCATTACAACGCTCAGCAAGCTAACATTCAGTTTCAACCGATTAAAACCGTCGAGCAGCTTAATCAAGCTTTGCTCGACGCTAAAGCAGCCGGAAAACCGGTGATGCTCGATTTTTACGCTGACTGGTGTGTCGCGTGTAAAGAATTTGAGCGTTATACCTTTCACCAGCCCACCGTTGAAGCGCAGCTAAAAAACTTTGTATTACTGCAAGTGGATGTCACCCGTAGTGAGCCGGAAGATTTTGAACTCTTACAGCATCTGCAAGTACTTGGTTTGCCGACCATCGATTTTTGGGATGAACAAGGAAACCGACTACCTCAAGCGCGTATTACCGGCTTTATGGCCGAACATCCTTTTCTTGCTCACCTAGAAAAGTTTCAACGCTAATCGGCTTGGCAGATAAATCACCGTTGATTTATCTGCCATCTTTATTTCCCTAATTAAATATCTCTCCCTTTTTTGTGATACCACACGCCGTTTACGATAATCATAACCAGAGAGCAACTTTCAACAGCCAAGCATTTCCTTGGCCAATAAGACTATTGCTGTAAATTTTCTTCAGCTCATCCCCCTTGCTCATCCTGCAAAGTGTGCGCTTATCGAACGCCATTCAACCTACCAAACGTGATAATGGTTCGTAGACGGTGATTTTTATCGCTCTAAAAAATCTTTACCGCGGTAGCTCACATTTTGTAGAGGTTACTTATCCCTAGCATATCCAGTGAACTCATAACCTCACTAATTCTATGAAATTTTTAATTAATTTTTTATAGATTAGATAGAAAACTAGGGACTTAGAACGTGAACAAACCTAACTTTTCGACATTAAGTAAAGCCATACTGCCCATTTTGGCAGGCGGCTTACTGGTCGGTTGTAACTCGTCATCGGATGATAATATCGCCGCAGAAGCACAAACGGTCACCGTTTTTTATAAAGCTGACCCCACATTACGTAGTCAAACTAGCGATAACGAACTTTATCAAGGGCTCACTCTCCACGTATGGAACGATAACCATTGTCGTGCCTATGCAGGAAGCAATACCGAGTGGAACAATAGTCTCGTTCCAAATGGGATTGATGCCACCTTCGGAGCTTACTGGCACCTACCCTACACGCAAGATGCTTCACAGTGCATCAATATGATCCCTCACTTTGGTAACGATAAACCACTGGGTGAAATTGATACGAAAATTGACTTAACCCAACTAGGGGAAAATGCCAGCGTCTATACCCAACAAGGAGTAGCCGCCGTTTACCCTGAGTTAATTGCTAGAAGTGAGTTAAGACAAGATACATTACGTATTTACCTTAATAGCCAAGATGGTGACGAAAGCGATTTTAGACTGCATGTTTGGAACGATAAAGATGGTGAATGCAGCAGTTACGATGCCGGAGAAACAAGTTGGCCGGGGATCAGCCCGACTGGATTGAGTAAAACCTATGGTGCTTATTGGGACTTACCCATCAACGACGATAAGAACTGTATCAATCTCATTGCTAATAATGGCAATTATCAAACCGACAACTTGAAGTTTGAGTTTGCTCAACAAGGGGTCATTGGAGCGATTGGGATGCTATTTAAAGGTACCAATAAAGTCTTTTATCAACCATTAGCACGCTTGCCACAAGGCCAAGTGGATGTCATCGGTGCCAGTGCTATATTTGCTGACGCTAAGACTTTATTGGTCGGTAATAAAGAGGCGACCTCGGTGACACTCTATCATTCAGCGCAAGGTGAGCTTCGTTTTGATTCCGCCAGCAAATCGGTGACTGGTTTTGATAGCCAGTTTACCTCTAAGCTTAAAGCCGCCAATGATTGGACATCAGACAAACCACATCTCAAAGATGACTTTGTTGGTTTTAGTTTTGACTATAGCGAAGAGCAATTGAAACAATTACTCAAAGGCCAGCTCTGGTTAGTCGCCAGTGATAATCAAGGGGTAATTCAAGCAACAGAAGTCCAACCCGCCAGTGCCTTGGATGCTCTCTATGCCGATGAAGCTGTCAAGTTGCCATACGGCGCACTAACGAATGGTAATACAACAACTTTCCGTCTCTGGGCGCCAACCGCTCAATCCGTCAAGCTGATCCCTTATGGTGCTGATAAAAAAGTCCAAGCTCCTATAGCAATGAAATTTGATGCTAAATCAGGCAGTTGGTCAGTAGAAGGGACAGAGCTAAAACATGGCGATTTTTATCGCTATCAAGTAACGGTTTATCATCCAGCCACGGATAAAGTGGAACGCTATGAAGTCACGGACCCGTATTCACTTAGCTTGGCGATGAACTCAGAATATAGCCAAGTGGTGAATCTCTATCATCCTGACCTTAAACCTGCTGGTTGGGATGATTTAAAAGCGCCTCATTCGCAAACTAACCCTGCTCAGTTTGTGCTTTATGAAGCCCATGTGCGCGATTTCTCGGCTTTAGATGACAGCACACCGAAAGCCCACCGTGGTAAATTTACTGCTTTTGCTCAATCAGAGACAGTGCCCGTTAAGCATCTGCAAAAATTGGCAGAATCAGGTGTCACCCACCTACATCTACTGCCTGTATTTGATATTGCTACCATTAATGAAGACCCAACCAAAGTAGCCGATATTGATCAGCCATTTAGCAAACTGTGTCAATTACAGCCCGCGGTGCAAAACGACGATGATTTTGGTAGTTATTGTAGCGGTAACATGACCATTTCGGCAGTATTCCATCAGTTAAAAGGCGATGACAATAAACAAAACCCTGTGGTGCAACGCCTCAATGGCTTTGTGCGCGATGTCGATAGCTTTAACTGGGGTTATGATCCTTTCCACTTTACCGTTCCCGAAGGCTCATACTCAACCAACCCTGATGGCACAACGCGCATTAAAGAGTTCCGTCAGATGGTGATGGCGGTGAAGCAAGAGATTGGCATGAACATGGTGATCGATGTTGCCTATAACCACACCAATGAAGCTGGCGTCTCAGATAAATCGGTACTCGATAAAATTGTCCCTTGGTATTACCAACGTTTGAACGAGTTTTCTGGCCAAGTAGAAACCTCGACCTGCTGCTCGAATACCGCGCCAGAAAATCGGATGTTTGCGAAATTAATTGATGATTCGATTTATACTTGGACCAAAGCATACAAAATTGATGCCTTCCGTTGGGATCTAATGGGCCATCACCCACTTGAGCAAATTCTAGGCACTTTCAAAGTAGCGCAACAGGCCAATCCTGAGGTCTACTTCTATGGTGAAGGTTGGAACTTTGGTGAAGTGGCCAATGATCGCCAATTCAAGCAAGCGACACAGCTTAACTTAGCCGGTACGGGGATCGGTTCATTCTCGGATCGGCTACGGGATGCCGTGCGTGGCGGCGGTCCCTTTGATGGTCAAGAACTGCTACGTAGTAACCAAGGTTTTGGTAATGGCATCTATATTCTACCTAATGATCTAGCGGCAAGCGATAACCGCGCAACCGCACTAGATTTGGCTGATATTGTGCGAGTCGGTATGGCTGGAAACTTAAAAGCCTTTCCCTTTATTGACCGTAACGATAACTTGATTACGGGTCATGATCTTGATTACAACGGCCAGCCCACAGGCTATGCGCAAGATGCTTGGGAAATCCAGAACTACGTTTCCAAACATGATAATCAAACCTTATGGGACAATAACCAGTTCAAGATCGCCTATGGTGTTACAAGCGATGAGCGCGTGCGCATGCAAGCGGTGAGCTTATCGACGGCGATATTAGGTCAAGGGGTGCCGTTTATTCATATGGGCAGTGAGATTTTGCGTTCTAAATCGATGCAGCGAGACTCTTACGACTCTGGTGATTGGTATAACCGCGTCGATTTTACTATGGAAAGTCACAACTGGAATATCGGCTTACCACGTGAAGATAAAGATGGCGAGAACTGGTCAATGATTGAAGCGGTGATCAACGGAGCCGGTACTAACGCTCAGCCAGATAAAGCGCAGAAAGAAGCTATGTTGAATTACTTCCATGAGCTGATTCAATTGCGCGCTTCATCTGGTCTGTTCACTCTAGGTAAAGGGCAAACCATTATCGATAGAGTTCAATTCCACAACACAGGCAGCGAGCAAATTGCTGGTGTGATTGTCATGAGCATTGATAATAGCGGTGAGCGTTTTGATGGTGCGATTGATGCCAAGCGCCAAGGTCTGCTGGTAGTGATTAACGCCTCACCAGAACCTTTAGCAAACTTTGCCAACTTTGACGCTACTGGCTATCAGCAGCATAGCATTCAGCAAGATGCTGGCGCGAACTCGATTGGTGCAGGAGCCAATGTCAATAACGGTAAGTTATCGCTTCCGGCTTGGTCAGTCGCGGTGTTTGAGAAACCGGCCAGCTGATAAGCTAAAAATCGTTTCGTAAACGAAGCCTATTATTAAGCGTCAAGTGCTTACCCATTTGACGCTTTTTTCATTGAGCACAATAAAAAGGCGATACAGTTCAGACTTTTAGTTCATCGCCATTGTGACTATCAACAAACAAGACAATAATTTCTGTAACTAAATGTTCAAAAGTAATTAACGTCATGGATTCGACCTACACCATTATTATCGCTGATGATCACCCATTGTTTCGTAATGCGCTGTTTCAATCCGTGCATATGGCGATCAGCGGGGCTCATTTACTTGAAGCAGATTCATTAGACGCTTTATTGAGCTTATTAAGCCAGCAAGCGGATGTTGACCTACTGCTGCTCGACCTGAAAATGCCCGGAGCCAATGGCATGTCGGGCTTGATTCAATTGCGCGCGCTTTACCCTCAGTTGCCCATCGTGGTTATTTCTGCCAGTGAAGAATCAGCGATAGTCTCTCAAGTCAAACATCATGGTGCGTTTGGTTTTATTCCTAAATCGAGCGATATGCGCAGCTTGATCAGCGCCCTTAATCAGGTACTCAATGGCGAACCTTTTTTCCCCGCAGGATTAGCGGACATGCCTAATCAAGGCAATGATTTAGCCGAGAAAATCGCCACGCTCACGCCCCAACAATATAAAGTGTTGGGGATGCTCTCCGACGGCTTACTGAATAAACAAATCGCCTATGAACTCAACGTCTCAGAAGCGACCATTAAAGCACATATGACGGCAATTTTTCGCAAACTCAATGTCACCAACCGAACTCAAGCGGTGATTTTGCTCAAACAAATCGAATGGTAGTTGACTGGCAGTGTGCGTCATCACCCGCGCTCACTGCCAGTCCATTGAGTTAACTATAGGACTTATTCTGTCGACTCTTCCTCTTCGGCAGGTAAGCGTAAACCGACTTTGGTCACTTGCCAATCGATCACATCCGCTACCACCCACTGCAAGCCGTACCATTCAAAATAGTCCCCCAATACAGGGCTGTTACCTAACTGCTCAGCAACCAACTCTTTCAGCGTCATATTTGCCGATTGATCACCTAAATCTAAACCATATAACAGCGCAACATCGACCAACTTGGTATTAATGTCCAAGAAAAAATCACCAAAGAAGCGAGCCAACGAGGCTTTTTCTGGCGCTTCACTGAACAATTGGCTTAAAGCTGGAAGATCGTTCTCTTGACCTAAGACACAGAGAATATCCGCCTCTTGTAGCTGAGTGCTACCGGACGGATAAAGCAATTGTTGATCGCGAAACACCGCGACTATTCGAGTTCCTTCCGGCATAAACAAGTTGCGTAGCGGTTCACCGATACACCATTTATCTTCTTTGAGTCGATAGACAAACAGCTCCCACTGACTGGCAGGAAAAGCTTCGACACCAGTACGATAAATCGGCTCAGGTTTGGGCGGCAACTCAACTTTAGCCAAGCTCATCGCTTGAGTTAACGAGCCGCCCTGCACGATCAGCGACACCATGACCACGAAAAAGGCGAGGTTAAAATACAACTGTGCGTCAGGTAGCCCAGCCATCATCGGGAATACAGCAAGGATAATCGGCACCGCACCGCGCAAACCCACCCAAGAGACAAACCACTTTTCACGAGCGGTAAAGCTTTTAAACGGCAATAAGCTTATCCACACCGACAACGGACGCGCAAAGACAATCATCCCAAAGGCTAAAGCTAATCCTGGTAAAGCAATATCCAGTAAATTAGAAGGGGTGACTAATAACCCGAGTACCAAGAACATGCCAATTTGAGCCAACCACGTCATGCCATCCAGCACGTTTAAAATTGACTGACGACCACGAGTTGGGCGATTACCGAGCAGTAAACCGACTAAGTAAATCGACAAAATGCCGCTACCACCTAAGGTATTAGACAAGGAGAAAATGATTAAGCCGCCACTGACGGTTAAGATTGAGTAGAGCCCTTCTGGCAGTTGAGTGTGGTTAATCAACTTCCACAATAGCCAACCTCCGATCAAGCCCATCAACGCACCAACACCAAATTGCTGAACAAAACTCAGTGCTAAAAATCCAGCACTTAAATCCATCCCTTGATTACCCAAAACAGCAATCAGAGTAACCGTAAGAAATATCGCCATCGGATCGTTGGTACCCGATTCAATCTCCAGTGTCGCCCCTACCCGTTCATTTAGGCTGCGACCTTTCAGTAATGAGAATACCGCCGCCGCATCCGTCGAACCAACAATGGCACCGACTAAGATCCCTTGTAATAAGCTCAGATCAAAGAGCCACATGGCCATCAAGCCTGTCAGCGTGGTGGTAATCGCCACCCCAAAAGTGGCGAGGGAGATCGATGGCCATAAAGCGACACGGAAACTCGCCACCCGAGTGCGCATCCCGCCATCCAGCAAAATGATTGCTAACGCCAAATTACCAATCAAATAGGCCAAGGGATAATTATCAAAAACAATTCCCCCTAAGCCATCTTCTCCCGCCAGCATACCGACGGCGAGAAACACCAATAAAATCGGAATGCCTAATTTTGATGATACGGGACTGAGCAAAACGCTTAATGCGATCAGTAATGCTCCAATCAGAAAAAAACTATTAATGGTAACTGCGTCCACGTATCCTCCTATCATCGATTAATGATATCGCCCTAACCCATTGTCTCTGGTCTATATTGTGCACTACTTTATGACACAGTAACGAAAAGTTTATGTAAACAAATGACGATTTAGACAAAATAGATCCAGCAAAGACGCCTCATTGAGCGAATAGCGCTTATTATACCTTTGGCTAATCTCTTCGCTCTACTCACTAAAAAAACCGCTAAAAACAAAAATAAACCATTATAAATCAAGCAAATAAAACAGCCCCCATCACGACTAAAGTTGCACAGATCGCCAGCATAAAGCCTGCTAACCTTCAAGAGTAACAATAATTTAACATTACAGGGAAGAAGGGGACACCACTATGGCTGATCATGACAACAACGCCGCCGCTTACTGGAGCGCTAACCTGCGCTACATAACAATTAGCCTGATCGTTTGGGCCTTAGTATCTTATGGATTTGCAATCTTGCTGCGCCCGATGCTCGCTGGCATTCATATTGGCGGGACGGATCTGGGCTTCTGGTTTGCACAACAAGGTTCAATTATTACCTTTATCGCGATCATTTTTATCTATGCATGGAAAATGAACAAGTTAGATAAAAAATTTGGTGTAGAGGAGTAATTTTCATGAGTCAATTTGCCATTAACTTACTGTTTGTTGGTGCCTCTTTTGCACTCTACATCGGTATCGCTATTTGGGCCCGCGCTGGGTCAACCAAAGAATTTTACGTCGCCGGTGGTGGCGTTAATCCGATTACTAACGGTATGGCCACCGCCGCCGACTGGATGTCTGCTGCTTCATTTATCTCGATGGCGGGTTTGCTGGCTGCCGGTGGTTATGCCAACTCTTCTTTCTTAATGGGCTGGACGGGAGGGTATGTCCTTTTAGCCATGCTGTTAGCACCCTACCTACGTAAATTCGGTAAATTTACCGTGCCTGATTTTATCGGTGATCGCTTTTACAGCAAAGGCGCTCGTATCACGGCAGTTGTTTGTTTAATTATCATGTCCGTGACCTATGTTATCGGTCAAATGACCGGCGCAGGTGTCGCTTTCTCCCGCTTCCTAGAAGTCAGCTCTTCTACGGGGATCTGGATCGCTGCTGCTGTGGTATTTATTTACGCCGTATTCGGCGGTATGAAAGGCATTACTTACACCCAAGTTGCTCAATATGTAGTGTTAATTATTGCCTATACCATTCCTGCGGTTTTTATTTCATTACAGCTAACCAATAATCCGATTCCGATGTTCGGTATGTTTAGTACTCACACTGAATCAGGCCTACCACTGCTGGTGAAATTAAACGAAATTGTCAGTGAACTTGGCTTCCAAGATTACACCGCTGACGTCAGTAATAAACTGAATATGGTACTGTTTACCTTATCATTAATGATAGGTACGGCAGGCTTACCACACGTTATTATCCGTTTCTTCACGGTACCGAAAGTGGCGGATGCACGTTGGTCGGCTGGCTGGACCTTAGTGTTTATCGCCTTACTGTATTTAACTGCTCCAGCGGTTGCCTCTATGGCACGTTTAAACTTGTTAACCACCCTTTATCCTGATGGTCCTAGTGCGCCTGCGCTTAATTACGCAGAACGTCCTGACTGGATTCAAACTTGGGAGCAAACTGGCTTAATCCGCTGGGATGATAAAAACAATGATGGCCGAATCCAAATGTACAACGACACTCCTGCTTTTGCTGAAAAAGCGGCAGAGCGCGGCTGGGCTGGCAATGAGTTAACGGTAAATAATGATATCTTAGTATTAGCCAACCCTGAGATTGCCAATTTACCAAGTTGGGTTATCGGCTTAATCGCCGCCGGTGGTATTGCCGCTGCATTATCAACCGCCGCAGGCTTGTTACTAGCCATCTCATCAGCCATTAGTCATGACTTAATCAAAAATATTATTAATCCACGCATCAGTGAAAAAGGAGAAATGTTAGCCGCTCGGATCTCCATGGCCGGTGCTATCTTGCTGGCTACCTATCTAGGGCTCAATCCGCCCGGGTTTGCTGCGCAGGTGGTGGCCCTTGCCTTTGGTATCGCAGCAGCAACCTTATTCCCAGCATTGATGATGGGGATATTCTCTAAGCGTATTAACAGCGCTGGTGCCATTGCCGGTATGCTAACTGGTTTAATTGTGACTCTACTCTATATCTTTACTTATTTAGGTTGGTTCTTTATCCCGGGCACGAATATGCTGCCCAATACACCGGATAACTGGCTATTTGGCTCATTCGGTTATGGTATTTCACCGCTATCATTCGGTGCTGTGGGTGCCATGATTAACTTTGCTGTTGCCTTTGCGGTATCCGCGGTTACCGCGCCACCACCAAAAGAAATCCAGGACTTGGTAGAAAGTGTTCGTTATCCAAAAGGCGCTGGTGTTGCGATTGACCATTAATCAATCGCAACCAAGGTGACAAGATTAACATCAACTCACCACTGTACACTCGGGCTTTCAACTGAAAGCCCGAATTTTTAGCAAGACACTATGTTTGAGTAGGATGACCGTATGTTTTGGGAATTAATTGCCACCTTTTCCGCTGGTTTAGGCGCCGCAGGCATCGCCTTGTTATTGAGAGCGATCACCCTGAAAAAACTACCTAATTGGATTATTCCGGTATTTGCCGGAGCTGGCATGTTGGGTTTTCAGATTTACTCAGAATACACCTGGTTTAGCCATCAACGCAGTCTATTACCTGCTGGCGTTGAAGTGATACGCACAGCGCAAGAAAGTTCAGGCTGGCGACCTTGGAGTTATCTTTACCCACAAACACTGCGCTTTGTTGCCGCTGATATTAATAATGCCAGCGTTAATCAACGCTACTCTGCATTGGTTCTGGTTGACTTATATTTTTTTGAACGACGAATGCATGCCAGACGCGTACCTCAAGTCGTGGATTGTGAGGCCGGTGCCCGCGCAGATTTTAGCGAAGATTTACAGATCCCTGCGACAGAAGAAAACTTAACAGCCGGTTGGTACAAGCTAGCAGCCGATGATCGATTATTGCTTTTATTGTGTCAGCGAAACTAACCCAACGTTAAAAATAAGCTTAGTGATTATCAGCGTTTTGCTGTCTCGAGTAAGGCATGACTGGCTAACATTAAACGGTCCGTCGCTTTAAGTGCAATTCAGCCCAGCATTATGCTGGGCTGATTATTCATATCTTGATCGGCTTACCTGACGTTTCGGGTTTAACCAAGGTCAATTTATTAATTAAATAATTCAGTAGCACCCCATACATCGGAACAAATAGACCTAAGCTGATCAAGAGCTTCAAACCATAATCGACCAAAGCAATCTCAGTCCAATGCTCAGCCATGAACGGATCTGGACTTTGGTAAAAAGCAATTGCAAAAAAGGCTACTGTATCCAGTGCATTACCGAATAGGGTTGACGCGGTTGGCGCTACCCACCATTGTTTCATCTGTCTTAGGCGATTAAAGACATGCACATCTAAGATCTGCCCCAGCAAATAAGCCATAAAACTCGCTACCGCAATACGCGCAACAAACAAGTTAAATTCACTGAGTGGTGTGAAACCTTGGAACTGGCCTTCAAAGAAAATTACCGATAACAAATAGGAAACCGCAAGCGCAGGAAGCATCACCCAAAAGATGATTCTACGCGCTAAACCAGCACCAAAAATACGTACCGTTAAATCGGTGGCAAGGAAGATAAAAGGAAACGTAAACGCGCCCCACGTGGTGTGAAAACCGAAGAGTGTGAACGGTAGTTGAACAAGGTAATTACTTGACGCAATAATCACCAAATGAAATAACACTAAATACACCAGCGCTTTGCGCAACTGAGCAGGAGTAAACGGACTCATATTGGACCTTTTTAGTTTGGTTTGGGGGCGAGGGAACCCAAAGGAAAGCCGCAGCTTCAGTTAATAATGTTACTTAATCGAACAACAATTGCTGAATTAAGGGCGGCGATTATACGCAAACAGGATAAGCTCGCAAGGGTTACTTATTAAGCAATCGTTATCTTCAATAAGAAATTTTTCTGTACACAGATTAGCCTATCGAGATAGCCACAGCTTTTACTTGAGCCGATCCGCTGGATCATGCTACTCTTCGCGTCCATTTTTCTGACCTAAATTGCCACTTTCTAAACGGCATTACACTGGGTCAGTGCTAGTCTTAAGATAAAACTAGCGTTAATTTACAATGATAAAATAGCGTTTCTCTCATCTTCCAACTCAAACGTGGAACCGAATAAATGGGCAAAGGTACTCTGTATATTGTCTCTGCACCTAGTGGCGCAGGAAAATCTAGCCTAATTGCAGGACTATTGGAACGAAACCCAACCTATGCGATGAAGGTTTCCGTCTCACATACCACTCGTGGAATGCGGCCTGGAGAGCAAGATGGCGTGCATTATCACTTTGTGCAAAAAGAACAATTTGAAGCACTGATTGAGCAAGGTGAATTCCTTGAATACGCCGAAGTGTTCGGTAATTACTACGGAACCTCGCGAGTCTGGATCGAAGATACGCTAGAGAAAGGCATTGATGTTTTCCTAGATATCGATTGGCAAGGCGCGCAACAAATTCGCCAGCAAATGCCTCACGCAAAAAGCGTATTTATTCTACCGCCCTCCAAGGAAGAGCTGGAGCGCCGGTTGAATACACGTGGACAAGATAGCGTAGCCGTGATTGCTAAACGTATGAGCGAAGCTCGCTCTGAGATCTCTCACTATTGTGAATACGACTATGTGATCGTCAATGACGACTTCGATGTCGCTTTGATGGACTTTAAAGCCATCTTACGCGCAGAAAGATTAAAGCAAGATAAACAAGCCGCTAAATATCAATCGATGATCGCGGCTTTATTGGCGGAATAACCCCGCCTTGTCCACCAACGAAAGTCGCCATCACTAACACGGCTGACTTGCGTTGGATGACGATGTAATTTGGGCATCGCCTGTCGCTAGTATCTGTTAGCGTTAGGCTGTATACTTTACAATCAACCCTATTTTAGTTAACTATTTGGAGTTCTCATGGCACGCGTAACTGTTCAAGACGCTGTTGAAAAAGTTGGCAACCGTTTCGACTTAGTTCTGATTGCGGCTCGCCGCGCTCGTCAAATTCAAACGGGCGGTAAAGACGCTCTAGTGCCGGAAGAGAACGATAAGACCACGGTTATCGCTCTACGCGAAATCGAAGAAGGTCTGATCACGAAAGATGTACTTGATAATCGTGAGCGTCAAGAGCAACAAGAGCAAGAAGCAGCAGAGTTAGCCGCGGTAAGCAGCATCGTTCATAACCGCTAATTCTGTATCAGCAAGGATTCAACTGACGGGCCTGAAATTTGTATCTATTCGATAGCCTCAAAAGTGTTGTCCAAGAATATCTCACAGAGCCTCAAATAGAGGCTCTGCGCCAATCTTACCTAGTGGCAAGAGATGCTCATGAAGGGCAAACCCGCTCAAGCGGGGAACCGTATATTATCCACCCTGTTGCAGTGGCTCGAATCCTAGCAGAAATGCGTTTGGATTTAGAAACACTGCAAGCTGCCTTGCTGCACGATGTTATCGAAGATACCTCTGCCACTAAAGCACAACTAGAAGCCCAATTTGGTAGTGCTGTCGCCGAACTGGTCGATGGTGTATCTAAACTGGATAAACTCAAGTTTCGCGATCGTAAAGAAGCCCAAGCGGAAAATTTTCGCAAAATGGTGCTAGCGATGGTGCAAGACATTCGAGTTATCTTGATCAAACTCTCTGACCGTACGCACAACATGCGTACGCTCGGTGCGTTGCGTCCCGATAAAAAACGGCGAATTGCCCGCGAAACATTAGAGATCTACGCCCCTCTCGCTCACCGCTTAGGTATCCATAATATTAAAACTGAGCTCGAAGAGCTGGGTTTTGAAGCCTTATATCCGAATCGCTTTCGGGTCCTCAAAGAAGTGGTCAAAGCGGCTCGTGGTAATCGCAAAGAGATGATTCAACGCATCCATAGTGAAATTGAAGATCGCTTACGAGAAGTCAACCTCTCAGCGCGAGTCGTTGGCCGAGAGAAAAATCTTTATTCCATCTATAACAAGATGAAGACTAAAGAACAGCGTTTTCACACCATTATGGATATCTATGCTTTTCGAGTGATTGTCGACTCTGCCGATACCTGTTATCGCGTATTGGGCCAAGTCCATAGCCTTTACAAGCCTCGTCCAGGGCGAGTGAAAGATTACATCGCGGTCCCTAAAGCCAACGGCTATCAATCGTTACATACCTCAATGGTCGGTCCACATGGGGTCCCTGTCGAAGTGCAAATTCGCACCGAAGATATGGATCAAATGGCCGACAAAGGGGTTGCTGCTCATTGGTCTTATAAAGCCAATGGCGAACGAGGAGGCACCACCGCGCAAGTAAAAGCCCAGCGCTGGATGCAAAGTTTACTTGAGTTACAACAAAGTGCGGGTAACTCGTTTGAATTTATTGAAAACGTAAAATCGGATCTCTTCCCCGATGAAATCTACGTCTTTACTCCAAAAGGGCGCATCGTAGAACTGCCGATGGGCGCAACCGCGGTCGATTTTGCTTACGCGGTTCATACCGATGTGGGTAATACTTGCGTTGGCTCACGAGTCGATCGCAACCCTTACCCACTGAGTAAACCGCTTAAAAATGGTCAAACCGTCGAGATTATCAGTGCGCCCGGCGCAAGACCAAACGCCGCTTGGCTCAACTATGTGGTGACCTCACGGGCGCGGACTAAAATTCGTCAAGTGCTGAAAACCATGCGCCGCGAAGAGTCAATCACCTTAGGTCGACGATTGCTCAATCACGCCCTCGGTGAGCGCTCACTGGCCGATATCAGCCCAGAAAACTTTGCCCATGTATTAAGTGAACTTAAAATCGCTAACGAGCAAGATTTACTCGCCGCGATTGGTTTGGGTGAACTAATGAGTATCGTCATCGCACGCCGCTTACTGGGCAATGCCGATGAGCTCAACGAAACAGAAAACCCTGACGGTTCGGCGAAGAAAAAATTGCCTATCCGGGGCGCAGAAGGCATTTTATTAACCTTCGCTAATTGCTGCCATCCAATCCCTGATGATTCGATCATTGCTCATGTTTCTCCGGGACGCGGCTTGGTTGTACACCGTGAAACCTGTCCAAATGTACGCGGCTACCAACGAGAGCCCGATAAATACATGGCGGTGGAATGGACCAAAGATTACGACCAAGACTTTATCGCTGAACTGACGGTGGATATGCACAATCGTCAAGGTGCGCTGGCCGATTTAACCAATGTTATTTCCAATACTGGCTCGAATATTCACGGCCTCTCTACCGAAGAGCGCGATGGCCGTTTGTATACAGTGACGGTACTGTTAAGCACCAAAGACCGAGTCCACTTAGCGGGGATCATGCGAAAAATCCGCGTGATGCCAAACGCCTTAAAAGTGCGGCGTAGAAAGTACTAACCCATTAACGCACAGAAAGCCCTGAATCAGGGCTTTTTTATTAGCAATAGACTGACGAAGAAAAGGTGTGCAGCATAGCGCGAGCACATAAATAGATTTATGAATTTAGAACGTTATCAACGCATTCAAAATGTGCTTAAAGCCCGTCAAACCGATTTAACCGTCTGTTTGGAAGAAGTCCACAAACCGAATAATGTCTCTGCAGTGATCCGCACCGCCGATGCGGTTGGGTTACACCAAATTCATGCTGTATGGCCAAACGAACAAATGCGCACCTTAAGCCACACATCGGCAGGGGCGCGCAACTGGGTTGAAGTCCAGACCCACAACAGCACGCTAGAGGCCGTCAGTCACTTAAAAGAGACTGGCATGCAAATATTGGTGACCAATTTATCCGAGCACGCTATCGATTTTCGCGCGATTGATTACACCCAACCCACGGCCATCATTTTCGGCAGTGAAAAGTCAGGCATCTCGCCACAGGCCTTACAATTGGCCGATCATGATATTGTTATTCCCATGGTGGGTATGGTTCAATCCTTGAATGTTTCGGTGGCTAGTGCGCTGATCTTATATGAAGCGCAGCGCCAGCGTCAGCAAGCCGGGATGTATGACCGCGAGCAAAGCGCCCTATCCAAAGCAACGATTCAGCGTATTTTGTTTGAACGCGGTCATCCGGTTTTGGCTAAAGTCGCTAAACGTAAAGGACTGGCATACCCATTATTGGACGATCAAGGGCAGATTGTCGCTGATGAAAAATGGTGGGACGCGATGCAGCGCGCATAATTTAACTGTACAAATACACAGCTCAATGATTGAATAACACGTACCATTTCTGATTAACTGGTTGATATTATGTCGCAGCTTCTGTCCGCAATACCATTAACATCGCTATCGGGTGTCGGCGCTAAAGTCGCTGAAAAGCTTGTTAAAGTTGGCTTAAGCAATGTACAGGATCTGCTGTTTCATCTTCCACTGCGTTATGAAGACCGCTCACGCATCTATCCGATGGTCAAGCTACACCCAGGCTTATGGGCAGCAGTCCAAGGTAAAATCACCGCCACTGATACCCATTTTGGGCGGCGAAAAATGCTCACCGTAAAGATCAGTGATGGTAATGGATCTCTCACGCTGCGTTTTTTCAATTTTACTGCAGCGATGAAAAATAGCTTCGCGATTGGTAAGGTGATTTATGCGTTTGGCGAGATCAAACCCGGAAATCACGGACTGGAGATCATCCATCCCGATTATCAGCTTTATACTCAGCCACAAGATGCACAACCCGAAGAGGCAACACTGACCCCCGTTTATCCAACCACGGAAGGCCTAAGGCAAAGTACACTGCGCAGTTTAACCGAACAAGCTCTTGCGCTACTCGATAAAGCCGCGGTACAAGAACTGATGCCTGATGGATTGTACGATAAACAGATCAGCCTCGCTCAAGCGCTGCATATTTTGCATCGCCCGCCTACTGATATCGATCTGAGCCAATTTGATGAAGGGCGTCATCCCGCTCAAGTTCGCCTGATCATCGAGGAGTTATTGGCGCAAAACCTCTCCATGCTCGCGGTGCGTAGCAAAGGTCAACAAGACGCGGCGCTGCCTCTCATCACTCAAGGCCAACTCAAAAAACAATTTCTTGCCCAGCTGCCTTTTCAACCGACTCAAGCGCAAACGCGAGTCGTACAAGAGATTGAAACCGATCTCAGCCAAGCCCATCCAATGATGCGCCTAGTGCAAGGGGATGTCGGTTCCGGAAAAACGTTGGTCGCCGCTTTAGCCGCACTCAGAGCCATTGAACACGGTTATCAAGTGGCGCTGATGGCGCCAACCGAATTGCTTGCCGAACAACATGCGGCGAACTTCGCCAACTGGTTTGCTCCGTTAGGTATTCAAGTTGCTTGGCTTGCTGGCAAACTAAAAGGTAAAGCTCGACAAACTGAATTAACACAGATTGCCAGCGGCACCGCAAAAATGATCGTCGGCACCCATGCACTTTTTCAAGAGCAGGTTGAGTTTGATCATCTTGCGTTAGTCATTATCGATGAGCAGCACCGTTTCGGGGTCCATCAACGCTTAGAGCTACGTGAAAAAGGCGCAAAACAAGGCGCTTATCCACACCAGTTAATTATGACTGCGACCCCGATCCCACGTACTCTTGCCATGACCGCCTATGCGGATTTAGAAACTTCAATTATTGATGAACTGCCTCCCGGACGCACGCCAATCCAAACCGTGGCGATCCCGGATACCAAGCGCAGTGATATCATCGAACGGGTTCGTCACGCTTGCCTGCATGAGCATAAACAAGCTTATTGGGTCTGTACTTTAATTGATGAATCTGAAGTGCTTGAAGCTCAAGCAGCGGCTGATACCGCTGAAGAACTACAGCGCCAGTTGACTGAACTTAAGATTGGCTTGGTCCATGGACGCATGAAACCCGCAGAAAAACAGCAGGTGATGCAAGCCTTTAAAGACAATCAATTGCATCTTCTCGTAGCAACCACCGTCATTGAAGTCGGCGTCGATGTACCGAACGCTAGCTTGATGATCATTGAAAATCCAGAGCGATTAGGTTTAGCACAATTGCATCAATTGCGTGGCCGAGTCGGTCGAGGCTCTGTCGCCAGTCACTGTGTGCTGCTGTACCGTTCACCCTTATCGAAAACCGCACAAAAACGTTTAGCGGTATTACGAGAGAGCAACGATGGTTTTGTGATTGCTCAGCGCGATCTAGAAATTCGTGGTCCGGGTGAATTATTGGGCACGAAACAAACCGGATTAGCTGATTTCAAAATTGCCGATCTGGTTCGTGATCAACGCTTAATTCCAGAAGTACAAAGAATAGCGCGGCACATTCATGATCACTACCCCACTCATGCTGATGCGATTATTGAACGCTGGCTCGGTAAGCGCGAAGTCTACGCCAAAGCATAATATTCACCACATTCTCGTTTTCGTGTTACTTGAACGTACAATGATGTCTGTTACCCCTTATTGATACATTGAAAAGCAAACGTTTGCTTTTTCTGATTAAGGATCTATAATCCTCGCCCAAAATCACCAAGATGACGATTTCTCTACTAGCACTGGACTATAGCAAGCAGAGAATCCGGCTTGGTCAACTCAGAGTTGAGCCTGATTAACAGCAATCACAGGCGATAAAAACTCAACGATGACGGCCCATTCAGCGCACGTCATCGACTGTCATTTTAGGATACCATCATGAGTCACCAACACGATACGCGTCCCTCTGAATTGATCTATCAATTAAATGAGCGCCCGCCTTTGCCCCAAACTTTATTCGCCGCGATCCAGCATTTACTGGCGATGTTCGTTGCCGTCATCACACCGTCGCTGATCATTTGCCAAGCGTTAGGGGTTCCGGCCGATCAAACCAATACCATTATTAGTATGTCGCTGTTTGCCTCTGGTCTTTCATCTTTTATTCAGATCCGAACCTTCGGACCGATTGGCTCGGGACTGCTCTCGATTCAAGGCACCAGCTTTAACTTTCTTGGGCCAATCATTGGCGCAGGCCTCGCGCTGAAAGCGGGCGGAGCGGATATCGCCACTATGATGGCGGCGATTTTTGGTACCATTTTAGTCGCTTCTTTTGCTGAAATTTTACTATCACGTGTGCTGCAGTTTGCCCAGCGGATCATTACCCCTTTAGTTTCTGGTATCGTGGTCACATTAATCGGTTTGACCTTAGTCCAAGTCGGCTTAGTCTCTATCGGAGGCGGCTACAGCGCACTGAGTGATGGTAGCTTTGGTAGCCTTGATAAACTCGCCTTAGCGGGCACCGTATTAGCGCTTATCGTGATCCTTAACCGAGCTCGCAATCCGTATATTCGCGTTGCCTCTATCGTCATCGCTATGCTGGTCGGTTATATCATGGCTTACTTACTCGGCATGGTCGATACCACACAGCGCCCTCAAAGCAGTCTCATCGCCCTGCCTATCCCAATGCAATATGGGCTAAGCTTTGATTGGTCTTTATTCATTCCATTAGTGTTGATTTTTTTGATCACGGCGTTAGAAGCGATTGGCGATATCACTGCGACCTCGGAAGTCTCAGGAGAACCGGTCAAAGGCCCAGTCTATATGAAGCGTATCAAAGGAGGCGTACTGGCTGATGGCATTAACTCCGCTCTCGCCGCACTGCTGAATAGTTTCCCTAACTCAACCTTTAGCCAAAATAATGGGGTGATATTATTAACTGGCGTTGCCAGCCGTTATGTCGGTTATTTCATCGCGGCGATGCTGATGTTACTTGGGCTATTTCCCGGTGTAGCAAGCTTTGTGCAGTTAATTCCAGAGCCGGTACTGGGTGGCGCAACGATTGTCATGTTCGGTACGATTGCCGCCGCTGGGGTACGAATCATTTCACGAGTTGAGCTTGATCGCCGAGCGATTTTAATCATGGCACTGTCTTTCTCGATGGGATTAGGCATTGCGCAAAAACCTGAAATTCTGCAATTTATGCCAGAAATCATCAAAAGTATTTTCTCTTCTGGTGTTGCCGCAGGTGGCATTACCGCGATTCTACTCAATCTCTTATTGCCGGAGCACTCGACTCGCCAAGAGTCAGAAACCACAGTCACAGAGCAACCATAAGCGAGTTCAAATAATTAAGCCGGTTGGCGATACGCTAACCGGCTTAATCCCTAACTGACGACTACCACGCTTACTTGGTTGGAAAACTGAGCTGAATTTTCAAACCACCTTCGCTACGATTATTCAATACTACCGCTCCATGGTGCTGACCAACGATACGTTTTACGATCGCCAACCCGAGGCCAGTACCTTCACTGCCTCGCGCAGTATCGCCTCGAATGAAGGGCTCAAAGACTTTTTGCACTTGGCTCGGATCAATCCCTGGACCATTGTCTTCAACACAGACCCAAGCCATACGTTTATCCGCCGTTACCCCAGTACTGATTTTCACCCAGCCATTGCCATAACGTAACGCGTTTACCACTAAGTTACTCACCGCCCGTTTAATAGCAATCGGATTACCAAATACTGGTTCAATCGACGCTTGAAAATCCGTTTCAATGTGCAGCTCATAACCACCTTCGGAACTGGCAATGTCTCCGCCAATCTCATTGAGATCGACGGCTTGGAAGGTTTGTTTATCGACCGGTTTTAAGTAGTCCATAAACTGGCTGATGATCTCGTTACACTCCTCGGTGTCGCTAATGATCCCTTCAGCGAGATAACTGTCTTGAGGAGACATCATTTCGGTTGCTAAGCGGATTCGCGTTAGTGGCGTTCGCAGATCATGACTGATTCCCGCCATCAGTAAAGCGCGATCTTCTTCCAGCGCTTGAATGCCTTGTGACATTTGATTAAATGCGCGAGTTACCGCGCGAATTTCACTGGCCCCACTCTCTACAATTGGCGGCGGGATCTCCCCTCGTCCTACTGCCAACGCGGCTCTTTCTAACGCAATCAAAGGACGATTTTGCAAACGAATGAATAACCATCCTCCGACCAAGATCAGTACGGCGACAAAAATACTGTTACGAAACAGTGGAGCAAAATCATCTTCCCGTAATTCAGTCAGCGGAATACGCAAGATTTGCTCAGGTAACTGTTCGATTTTCATCCATAAAATATAACTTTCTGCTCCAACGCCCATGCGTACTTCCGTCGGAGAGCCCAGTTCTTCGCTCATTTTATCACTCATCAAATCGATACTGATCGCGCGTTGAAACTCATCCGCCGCTGGACCATCATCACTAAAAATCTCAACCCCAAGCTTTTCCAACACCCGCAAACGTAGCGATCGATCTAAATTAGGCTCAGCATCGGTAAAGCTATCATCCAACATCAAACTGATTTCATGGCTGAGAATTTTATTGAACTGCTGCAAGCTTGGGATCAGCGCATAATTAATCAGCGCAAAATAGGAATACGCTTGACTGGCAACCAAGAGGGTAAAAAACAGCAGAATCGTTTGGGTAAATGAACTACGGATTCGCATAGTGCACCTAAGGTGTGAGAATAATGGAGGGATAAAACGATAACAGCCAGTGAACCTATTGAACACTGGCTGCAGACAATAATCTTAACTGGCGGCTTTACCATCAGGCACAAAGACGTAACCTAGGCCCCACACCGTTTGAATATAACGTGGTTTGCTTGGGTCAACTTCCAACATACGGCGCAAGCGAGAAATTTGCACATCGATAGAACGCTCCATCGCTGAGTATTCTCGACCACGGGCCATATTCATTAATTTATCACGTGACAAAGGCTCACGAGCATTGGTGACTAAGGCTTTTAATACCGCAAACTCACCAGAAGTCAGTGGCATCGCTTCCTCACCACGAAACATTTCTCGCGTGCCCAGATTTAAACGAAACTCACCAAATTCGACAATCGTATCTTCAGCACTCGGCGCTCCGGGTGCTTCGATTACTTGGCGACGTAATACGGCTTTAATCCGCGCCAATAGCTCACGGGGGTTAAAGGGTTTCGGCAAATAATCATCGGCACCCACTTCTAAACCTACGATGCGATCAATCTCGTCGCCTTTTGCCGTCAGCATTAAAATCGGAATAAGATTATTGGCATTTCTTAAGCGACGACAAATCGATAAGCCATCTTCGCCCGGCAGCATCAGATCGAGCACCATCAAATGGAAAGTTTCACGGGTTAACAGCCGATCCATTTGCTCGCTATTGGCAACGCTACGAACTTGGAAACCTTGTTCAGATAAGTAACGCTCGAGCAATGCACGCAAACGCGCATCATCATCAACCACTAAAATTTTATAGTTTTCTTGCATGTCCACTGATCCCACTAAAAAGAGATGACACCCGCACAGATGAGGGCAAACAAAATGTAACACTGTTGCACGGTGAGCAATTTAAAGAATTGTTAGCATTTATTACCTATTTTCGTCCGACTACTCATCATAACGGATAATCGAAGCCAAAAAAGCCCCTTATTTCAAGCTTTAACGCTTACACATCGCTAGCGAAGATAAAATAAGGCATCGACTGATCAAAAAAGCCAACCATCACGGTTGGCTTAGACATTTATCTCTGCATGGTGCCAAGGACCGATAAAACGTTATAGCTCTCGTACCAACTTAGCAATCGCTGGCCAATCGCCTTTATCCATCAAATCCGTTGGTACCATCCACGTACCACCACAAGCCACTACCGATGGTAAATCCAAATAGTGCTGTACATTAGCCGCACTGATGCCACCCGTTGGCATAAATTTGACCGGATAGACCGCACTGAGCGCTTTGAGCATGGCGATGCCGCCAGAAGGCTCGGCAGGAAAAAACTTCAACGTGCGCAAACCAAGTTCCATCGCTTGCTCGACTAAGCTGGGGTTATTAACCCCAGGAACAATGGCGATACCACGTTGCTGACAATATTTCACTGTGGTGGGATTGAGTCCTGGACTCACAATGAAATCGGCTCCCGCTTGCTGAGCTTGATCGACTTGCGCTGTGGTCAGTACCGTCCCAGCGCCAATCAACATCTCTGGATACGCGTCGCGCATCAGACGAATAGCCTCTTGCGCCGCCTCTGTACGAAAAGTGATTTCCGCGCACGGCAGGCCATTTTCCATCAATACTTTGGCCAGCGGCAGCGCTTGCTGAGCATGGTTAATCGCAATCACAGGAACAATTTTTATCTGCGCCAAGCGCTGTTCAAGAGTCATCATACCTAAACCTTATAGAAGATAGCTGAGAGTGGCGACAATAATAAACGCAATACTACCCAGTAGTGTTTCCATTACCGTCCACGTTTTGAGCGTGGTTTTTTCATCCATTTCCAGCAAGCGAGAGACGAGCCAAAAACCAGAATCATTAAAGTGAGACAGCACCGTCGCTCCACCAGCAATAGCAATCACGATAAAGCATAAGTCTAACTCTGACAAACCTGTGGTTTGCGCAACAATCGGTGCCATCAGCGCCGCCGTGGTGGTTAAGGCCACCGTGGCTGAGCCTTGCGCAACCCGTAAGCACGTCGAAATCACAAAAGCAGCGACAATCACTGGCATGCCAGTATGGGCTAATACATCGGCTAGGGCTTGGCCAATACCACTAGAACGTAATACGCCACCAAACATACCGCCTGCACCAGTGACTAAAATAACGGCACAGATCGGGGCTAACGCATCGGTACACAATTTTTCTAGCTTACTCATGCCATATTTACCAGCAAAGGTGAATAAACACACCAATAGCGTGATAAGTAACGCAATCGGCGTTTTTCCTAGCATGCGTAAAAATTCAATCCAAGGCTGCTGACCGTCCAGCACACCAGCCACCGCTAACGTATTTAACCCGGTATCCAAGAAGATCAACAATACAGGTAGAACCAAAATAAACAGTACGGTAGAAAATTTCGGTAAATCCGCTTTGTCTTTAAACATTACTTCGGCATTTAAAAAGGCTTTAGAGAGCGGTAAGTTAAATTTTTCACCGCAATAAAGACCAAACAAATACGAGCCAAGATACCAAGTCGGGATCGCCACCAGCAAACCCACCACTAACAGCAGACCAATATCAGCACCCAATAACTCAGCGGCAGCAACTGGGCCAGGATGCGGAGGAACAAACGCATGCATCACCGCAAACGCACCCGCCGCTGGCAAAGCGTATTTGAGTGTTGAACCGCCAAAGCGTTTCGCGACGCTAAACAAAATCGGCATCATGACGATTAAGCCGGCATCAAAAAAGATCGGAAAACCAAACAATAATGAGGCAACACCGAGGGCCAGAGGCGCACGCTGCTCTCCGAACCGACCGATTAGGGTATCAGCTAAGACTTTTGCCCCGCCCGTCACTTCTAAAATCTTACCAATCATGGCTCCTAAACCAACCAGTAAAGCAACAGAAGCGAGCGTGCCGCCGAATCCAGACATCATGCTCGGCACCACTTGATTGGCTGGAATGCCAGCGGCCAGTGCGGTGCCGAAACTGACTAACGTTAATGAAGCAAAAGCATGGACTTTTAACTTCATGATCAAAAACAGTAGAGCAACGATCGCCGCAAGGGCGAGCAACAACAGATAGGTAGGGCTATGTGCTATTTGGTCCATTTCGTTCACCTTTATCAAGAATGGGATGTTTGTGTTTCGGTTCACAAATCTATAAGTTACGGGTAACATGTTACCGATAACAAGATTAAGATAAAGCCAATTCGTTAGGCAAAGTTAAAAATTGGGATCTCGCTCAGATCTCGGACTAAGGAGTCGATATGACTGGTAAAAGCATTATTGTGATGGGTGTCAGTGGCTGTGGAAAAAGCACCATTGGGGCACGCATTGCTGAACGTCTGCAAGCAAAATTTATCGATGGTGATGATTTGCATCCTCGCGCCAACATTGAAAAAATGCGCCAAGGTCAACCACTCAATGACCACGATCGCGCCCCTTGGTTAGAGCGGATTCGTGACGCGGCTTTTAGCTTAGAAAATAAGAGTGAGCAAGGCATCATCGTCTGTTCAGCTCTGAAAAAAAGCTATCGCGATCAAATTCGCGATGGCAATCAACAGGTGACGTTTCTGTTTCTGGACGGTGATAAAGCACTGATTATAGAGCGGATGCAAGCGCGGCAGGGCCACTTTATGAAAACCAGCATGCTCGATAGCCAATTTGCTACCTTAGAGCGCCCCAGCGCAACAGAACACGATGTTCTCACCATCAGTATTGACGGTGACATTGAGGAGGTGGTCAATCAAGCGATCCTCGCCCTACAAGCTCGGGAGAAGTAACCATGATTCAGCCGCTCATCTTGCAAGTCACCGAACGAATTGCACAGCGTAGCCGTGAACTTCGTCACGCATTCTTAACCAGAACCGCTCAGCAGCTCGCCGCAGGAAAAGGCAAAGCCAGTTTATCATGCGGTAACTTAGCTCATGCGATTGCGGCCTCTTGTCAGAGTGAAAAATCGCACATTCTTGACTTAACCAAATCTAACCTTGCGATCATCACCGCTTACAATGACATGCTCAGTGCCCATCAAGTGTATCTGGATTACCCTACTCGCATTAAAGCCGCATTACAGTCCAGTGGACACACAGCGCAAGTGGCCGGTGGCGTGCCAGCGATGTGCGATGGCGTTACTCAAGGTCAGCCAGGGATGGATATGTCACTATTTTCCCGAGACATGATAGCCCAAGCCACCGCGATGTCGCTTAGCCACAATATGTTTGATGGCACTTTACTGCTTGGTATCTGCGATAAAATTGCCCCGGGACAATTAATGGGCGCGCTCAGTTATGCTCATCTACCGACCGCTTTTATTCCCGCTGGCCCAATGGCCACAGGGATCAGCAATGAACAAAAAGTCGAGATTCGCCAACAATACAGCGCAGGGCAAGTCGGGCGTGAAGCACTGCTCGATATGGAGTGTCATTCTTATCACTCCCCCGGTACGTGTACCTTTTATGGCACCGCCAACACCAATCAATTGGTGTTTGAAGCCATGGGTTTGATGCTACCCGGATCCGCTTTTGTTGCACCGAATAGCCCATTGCGTCATGCCTTAACCGACTATGCGGCCAACGCCATTGCCGCTATGGCACCAGGTACGCCGCGTTATCGGCCACTGAGTAGCGTCATTAACGAGAAAAGTTTGGTCAATGGCGTTGTCGCCTTACTGGCTTCGGGTGGCAGTACCAATCACACCATTCACATGCTCGCGGTTGCACGAGCCGCTGGGCTGATCTTAACTTGGCAGGACATCAGCGATTTGTCGCAAATCGTGCCGTTATTAACCAATATTTATCCGAATGGTAGCGCTGATATTAATGCTTTTGAGGCGGCGGGAGGGGTACCGATGCTGCTCACCCGTCTCAATGAACGAAATCTGCTGCATACCGATGTCACGCCCGCTTTCGGTCAGTTTGCCGATCAATTAACTCGCCCGGTGTTAACCGAGGGGCAACTCAGTTGGCAACCTTGCCAAGAGACACTGGATGCCAGCGTGATCGCCACTCAGCATCAGCAATTTCAATCAACCGGAGGGATTAAGGTACTGAGCGGTAACCTTGGCCAAGCGGTGATCAAAGTCTCGGCAGTCAAACCCTCTCATCATATCGTTGAGGCTCCCGCTAAAGTGTTTAATTCACAACATGACGTGGAAGCGGCTTATCAACGCGGCGAGCTGAATCAAGATTGCATTGTGGTGGTTCGTTACAGCGGTCCAGCGGCCAATGGTATGCCTGAACTGCATAAATTGATGCCAATCCTCGGTAACGTACAAAAGGCTGGCTTTAAAATCGCATTAGTGACCGATGGTCGCTTATCCGGAGCTTCAGGCAAAATCCCCGCCGCGATCCACGTCTCTCCTGAAGCACTGCGCGGTGGCGCGATAGGATTACTGCACGATGGTGATTTACTGAGATTGGATGCCACCAAGGGTGAGCTAACCTGTTTAGCCGATTTAAGTCAACGCGTGGCGCAGCCACCGCTGACTGAACAGGATCAACAGAGTTGGGGGCGAGAGCTGTTCACCCTCGCCCGCCAACATGTGACTTCGGCGGATCAAGGCGCGAGCTTTTTATTCACTCGTTAATCGCTAGGCAGCGCAAACAATTACCAGCTTTCGCCATGGGTTAATCGATAGCCTAAATCATAAACCTTCGGCTCGACAGCTTGACCAGAGAGTGCCGCCAGCAATAGCTCGGCACTTTTTTTACCAATCGCCAAGCGGGGCGTTTCCACACTGGTTAAACGCGGCACCATTGCCTGCCCGATATCCAACGCATTGTACCCCACTACGGCAATCTGCTGCGGAACCGCAATACAATGATGATGACAATACATCATCGCCCCGACCGCTAAATCATCATTAGTACAAAAAATACCATCCAGCGCTGGGTACTGTTGCAACGCCTGTTGTAGCAAAATACCGCCCAAGGTAAAACTGGAATGCTCACCAGTGGACACCTGCATCGGCTGAAGACCCGCTTCACGCATTGCTCGCTCATAACCTTGCCGACGCAGTTGAGTTCGCGTGTCTAACCGAGCGCCAAGATAGATAACCTGCTGTCGGCCACGGGCAATCATCTGCTGCACCACCTGATACGAGATCTGTTCGTGATCCAGCCCCACTGCCATATCAATCGGCTGAGTCGGGATTTCCATCGTTTCAACCACCGGAATCCCGGCAGATTTGAGCATTTGCCGACTGCGCTCGGTATGGTTAGTTTCGGTTAAAATTAGGCCATCCACCCGATAAGAAAGAAACGCGGCGATTTTATCTTCTTCAACTTGAGGGTTATAACCGGTGTGGGCAATTAAGGTATCGTAGCCTGCGGCCTGAGTAACCTCTTCGATGCCTTGCACCAAATGAGCAAACACTTGGTTAGAGAGCGAAGGCAAAATGATGCCAATGGCCCGACTGGACGATTTAGACATGATCGCCGGTACACGGTTATGGATATAACCAAGCTGCTCAACCACCGCGGCGATTTTTTGTTGGGTAACTTGCGCCACAGAATTAGGATCGCGCATGTAACGCGAGACGGTCATTTTGGTAATGCCGACTTGATCAGCAATATCTTGCAGAGTCGGTCTGTTTTTTTTGTGCATATTTTTCCTAGCCCCAACTTGACGAACCAATGGGGTAACTATTTTTCGTAACGAATGGCATTAATAAACCAGAGTTTATCACCGGTTGGGGTTTTTACTGTCACTTCTTCATCCACTTGCTTTTTCAGCAAGGCGCGCGCCATCGGAGAGTCAATGGAAATGTAGTCTTTGGCATCACCATAAATCTCTTCTGGACCGACAATACGTAAGGTTTTCGTCTCGCCTGCTTCATTTTCAATTTCGACCCAAGCGCCAAAAAACACTTTGCCCTCTTGCTGTGGCGAGTAGTCGACGATTTTCAACTCAGGCAACAACTTGCGTAAGTAGCGCACGCGACGATCGATTTGGCGCAACAAGCGTTTGTTAAAGGTGTAATCGGCGTTTTCAGAGCGGTCACCTAAGCTGGCAGCCCAAGTGACAATCTTGGTAATTTCCGGGCGTTTTTCATGCCATAGATGATCATGCTCTTGCTTAAGCTTTTCATAACCAGCACGTGTAATCAGTTTCGTTTTCACTATCTACCTCAATGACAAGATAATTACAAAAATTAAAATAATTTATTTTCGTGATAAGAGTCACGTAAAAACTTAAAATTAAAAACAGTGTTCATATAATATATTAACCATTTCCCCCATAACTAGGATATCCCAATGAGACAGCTTACCGCTTGGCAGACGGTTCAACGACACATTCTCGAAGCTCTATTACTGACTTTCTTAACGTTACTGGCTCCCATCATGGTCTATGTGGATCTCAACATTTTCCAACACGGTGTACCAGAAATTGGAGCTACCGAAATTACCCAAGAACTGTTTGCTCTAATCAGTGCACTATTATTTGCAAAACTGGCCTACAAATTACCACAAGCCCGTGGTTTCTATACCCTTGTGGCAGGTTTTTTCTTATGCATTGTGATTCGTGAACTTGACCAGTTTTTTGATCTTCTTTGGCATGGCTTTTGGGTTATTCCCGCATTATTTTGTGCACTATTATCCATCGGTTATGCCAAATTTCGTTGCCAAGGTACAGTACTGAAACCGATGGCCGATTTTACTCAAACCAAAGCCTATCCCTTTTTGTTAATTGGCCTGTTAATTCTGCTTATCTTTAGCCGAGTGTTTGGCAGTGGCAATCTATTTTGGATCGGAATCATGGGGGATTCCTATGAGCACGGCTTCAAAAATGCCCTACAAGAAGGGTTAGAGCTTCTGGGTTACGGCTTTATTTTTTACTCCGCTTGTCTGAGTTTCGTTAAAAATCGTTCGTAATACTAAGCAATGGCATAAAAGACGTTGCAGCAGATAATTGGCTACGTACAATCCGTATATCATTGATAGACAGAGAGACCACGGATGAGCCACGCTATCTGCCAACAGATTGCCAACGAGCTGAATGTCAGCCCTACACAAGTTATCGCCGCCGTTAGCTTAATTGATGACGGCAACACAGTGCCATTTATTGCTCGCTACCGCAAAGAGGTAACGGGAGGATTAGATGATACGCAACTGCGTCACTTAGATACCCGTTTAAGTTATTTGCGAGAAATGGATGAGCGCCGTCAGACGATTCTTAAATCGATTCAAGAGCAAGGTAAGCTCACTCCAGAGCTCGAACAAGCGATTCTTGCCGCTGACAACAAAACTCGCTTAGAAGATCTCTACCTACCTTATAAGCCGAAACGACGCACCAAAGGTCAAATCGCCATTGAAGCCGGTCTTGAACCGTTAGCGGATCGCTTGTGGTTACAAGGGGATATCGAACCAGAGCAAGCCGCCTTAGCTTATATCGACGTCAATAAAGGCGTTGCCGATAGTAAAGCGGCATTGGATGGCGCACGAGCGATCATCATGGAGCGCATCGCTGAAGATGCCGACCTATTAGCCAAAATACGCCACTATTTAACCCGTCACGCGGAGATTGTTGCTCAAGTCGTGGCAGGTAAAGAGCAAGCGGGTGAAAAGTTTAAAGACTATTTTGATCACCGAGAGCTGATCAGTAAAACACCATCACATCGTGCTTTAGCCATGCTGCGTGGCCGTAACGAAGGCTTCTTAACTCTGAGCTTAAATGCCGACCCTCAGCAAGATGAGAGCCTACGCCACTCGTATTGCGAAACCTTAATCGCCGAACATTATCAGTTGCATCTCAGTCAAGCTCCCGCAGATCAATGGCGTCAGCAAGTGATCAGTTGGGCGTGGCGAATTAAAGTCTCGATGCACATGGAGACTGAGCTGATGGCCGCGATGAAAGAACGTGCGGAGATTGAGGCTATCGATGTGTTTGCTAATAACCTCAAAGATCTCCTGATGGCAGCACCAGCTGGCCCTCGTGCAACGCTGGGGCTCGATCCGGGGCTGCGGACTGGCTGTAAAGTCGCCGTCGTCGATGCGACCGGAAAAGTACTCGCCACCGACACCATCTATCCACATGTACCACAAAATCAATACGAGCGAGCGATGCAAACCGTCGCAGCATTGGTCAACAAACATCAGGTGGATCTGATTGCCATCGGTAACGGTACCGCCTCACGTGAAACCGATACTTTTGTTGCCGACTTAATTAAACGCGGCAATCTTAAGATACAAAAAATCATCGTCAGCGAAGCGGGGGCCTCGGTGTATTCTGCCTCTGAACTGGCCGCGAAAGAGTTTCCCAATATGGACGTCTCACTGCGCGGTGCCGTATCCATTGCTCGTCGTTTGCAAGATCCATTGGCAGAATTGGTCAAAATTGATCCTAAATCGATTGGTGTGGGTCAATACCAGCACGATGTCAGCCAAACGTTGCTCGCCAAGCGTCTTGATGCGGTAGTCGAAGACTGTGTGAACGCCGTTGGGGTCGATGTCAATACCGCCTCGGCTGCACTCCTGACTCGCGTTGCTGGCTTATCTGCAGCATTAGCACAAAATATTGTTCAATATCGTGATGAGCATGGCCGCTTTGAAGGACGAACCAGCTTGAAAAAAGTACCGCGTCTTGGCCCCAAAGCCTTTGAGCAATGTGCGGGGTTCTTGCGGATTATGGCGGGGAAAAATCCACTCGACGCCTCTGCGGTCCACCCTGAAGCTTATCCGGTGGTCAAAGCGATTGCTGAGAAAAACCAGCAAGACATTAAATCATTGATTGGTAACAGTACCTTTTTGCACTCGCTACGCGCGGTCGATTATACCGATGAGCATTTTGGCCTACCAACCATTACCGACATCATTAAAGAGCTGGATAAACCGGGACGCGATCCTCGCCCTGAATTCAAAACGGCGACCTTTGCTGATGGAGTCAATGAGATGAAAGATCTCGAAGTGGGGATGATTTTGGAGGGCGTGGTGTCTAACGTAGCGAATTTTGGCGCTTTCGTTGATATTGGTGTGCATCAAGATGGTTTAGTGCACATCTCCGCTCTAACCGACCGTTTCATCGCTGACCCACGCGACGTGGTGAAAGCGGGTGACATCGTCAAGGTCAAAGTCATGGAAGTCGACGTACAACGTAAGCGGATTGCACTATCTATGCGTTTAAACGACGAGCCGGGACAAGAGAGCCGCGGACAACGCCCGTCATCCACCACTCAAGCGCGTCAGCAAACTTCGCCGCCTCCTCGTCGCCGAGATGAACCAGCGCAAAATGGCGCGATGGGCGGTGCCTTTGCGGCCGCCTTTGCTAAAGCGAAAAAATAACGCCAACGCATACCCCAACAACTTGGCGTTACAGGTAGAAGGCAAGTGAGTGACCTATTTGAACAGCCGTAGGCTAGCTTTGAGGGAGAGTCAAGGACGGCTCTCATCATCCCGATGAGCATAAACAGGCGATGTGATTGGGGTGAACGAACGTAGCTAACACCCCTGCAACTTCAAGTAGGAAGGGGATATCAACACATCGTCAATACTCTACTTGGTAAAAACAAATCCCCGCAGCATTGGCTGTGGGGATTTTTTATTCACCTTATCATTCCAGCTTATGCTCAATGATAACTACAGGATCGCTATCACTTCTGATGGCGTATTAGGCGCTACAGAATGACCGTAATGAAATTGAATCACTGTCCGTCGTTTCGCCATTTTGCCTTCAGTTATTGCCGCATCAATGATCCGCTTTGGCAACCGAAAACGCATTGTATAGCCTTTACCTTGCTCCTCACTGTAAGAAGACAGTGCTAATAAATCAAACAACCGATCCAATTCACTGCGTAGTGCTTCACGCTGTCGTCGTTTAGACTCTTGATCACTCTCTTGCTCATAGTTAGGATGCTCAGCAGGATCCCAAGCGGATTGTTTACGCCGCTTGTCCTCTGCTTTGGTTTTACGCTCAGCTTGGCTTTTGGTGAGCTCTACCGGTGCCGTAACAGGCGCACGTATCCGATTATCTCGTGACGCTTGCTCTGTTTGCACATTCACTGACGGGGCGATAAGTGGCACGCTAACATTAGTCGGTGACACGATCATAACCGAGTCCTCCTCAGTGTCGCACCCCCTTCGATTAAGCTACCGTTAGGGATAACTTATGTATCGACCAATCGTGGCGGTTTTTTAGCGCTTATTCACTAATCGGCAACAAAATTTACTGTTATTTTGCAAAGCTGAGCAATTGCTGACAAAAGGCGTCTTGCTCGGTCATAAAAGGCGCATGCGAAGAGGCTTGGAAAATAGAGGTCTGACTATTGGTTTGCAGTTGATGCACAGCCTCTGCAACACGCAGTGGGACTAATCCATCCAATCGACCATACATACGCAGCACTGGCATGGTTAACTGAGTCAGTTGCTGACGCATATCGGTCTCGGAAAGCAGTTGTAATCCGGTTAATAACGCTTGGTGAGTCGGCATTGGCCGCGCTAATACCGCTTGCTTAAGCGCTTTGATTTCTTGACGCGCACTCGGGCTACCCATGGCTTGTAAAGCAATAAACCGCTCAATCATCAAGGGTAAATCGGTTAACAACTGGTCGGTAAAGGTATCCAATACCTGTGGTTTGATTCCCCGCCATACTGGCGTCTCTTGCTCGCTGGCGGTAAATTTAGGTGACGAAGCAACCGTGACTAACTGGGTAACTCGTTGCGGGTAATGCAGCGCGATATGGGTAGCAATTAATCCCCCTAAAGACCATCCTACCCAGATCGCCTGCGACGGTGCTTGGTCCAATACCACTTGAGCGATCTCGGCTAAACTCGCTGCTGACGATTGAGCGCTATAACCATAACCGGGCAAATCCAGGATATGGACACGAAACTGGGTTTGTAACCGTTGACTGGTTTGCTGCCACACAGCACCATTCATTCCCCATCCGTGAATCAGCACCAGATCAGGCCCTTCGCCTATCACTTGCCAGTACAGCTTTTCGGTCATGTTCACATTTTCTCCTACTAAAACCCGCCTCTTAAGGCGACTATCTTCGCCATACTTTACCTCAATCTCTATCGCATCATCCGAGGTTTATTATGTCAATGTGGCGAGATCGGATATCGACTATCACCCACGCTTGGCTCACGCCAACCTGCAGCTTATGCCATCTGCCTTTAGAGCCTCAAGCGCAGCATGGTACTTGCCACGCCTGCCAAGCTTGGTATGCTCCCAGCCTTCGTTGCCAGCGCTGTGGTTTACCTTGCCTAACCATCACTCCCCAATGTGGTCAATGCTTACGTTCCCCTCCCCCTTGGCAACGGCTGTTTTGCATCGGTGACTACCGATTCCCATTGAGTCACACCATTCATCAACTTAAATATCAGCGTCAGTTTTGGCAAGCGCGTCATTTAGCCGCTCGACTCGCTGAATGCATCACTGAGCCAGCTCCGCTGATCACTTGCGTCCCATTACACTGGCGCAGACAATGGCAAAGAGGGTTTAATCAAAGCGAGCGTCTTGCTCGCCCCCTTGCCAAGCACGTAGGTAGCCAGTTTGACCCGTATCTGTTTACCCGCACTCGCTCCACTCCCGCTCAACAACAATTAACCAAATCACAGCGTGAGAAAAATTTATCTGGTGCATTTCAACGTCTATCGATTCCACACGTTAACCATGTCGCTATCGTCGACGATGTGGTCACTACCGGTAGCACTATCCGACAATTATGTGATTTACTGCTTGAAGTTGGCATCGAAAGGATTGATATTTATTGCTTATGCCGCACTCCTGAGCCGAGCGATGCATTCCAGCCATAATCGAAGTAAAAAGGGCTGGATCCTCGGCGCGACTGGAGTAGAATGGCTAGCAAATAACCTACAAAATCACTCAGGTATTCGTCGTGTCAACAACTACTATCGTTATTACTGAATCCGCTCAGTCTCATTTTGCCAAACTCTTGGCACAGCAACCCGAAGGAACGAACATTCGTGTGTTTGTGGTTAATCCCGGAACACAAAATGCCGAGTGTGGCGTCTCTTATTGTCCACCAGAAGCGGTAGAAAAAACCGATACCGTGATCCCTTTCACTGATTTTTCTGCGTATGTCGATGAACTCAGCTTACCGTTCCTCGAAAACGCTGAAATTGATTTTGTGACCGATAAAATGGGCTCACAACTTACCCTTAAAGCGCCAAACGCTAAAATGCGCAAAGTAGACGATGATGCCCCATTAATGGCGCGCGTTGAGTATGCGATTCAAACTCAAGTTAACCCTCAACTTGCTGGGCATGGCGGTCACGTGAGCTTAGTGAACATTACCAATGAGGGTGTCGCTTTACTGCAATTTGGTGGTGGTTGTAATGGCTGCTCGATGGTCGATGTCACTCTAAAAGAAGGCATTGAGAAAGAACTATTGGCCCAATTTGCTGGCGAGCTAACCGCGGTACGTGATGCAACGGAACATGATCGCGGCGACCACTCTTACTACTAAATCAGAGACAAACAGCGCAGGCGTGACTTACGCTGTTTGTGTATTCCCCCTTCTCGCGGGTTGAACGTTCAGCACGATTGATGACGTCAATATGATCCGTACGGCCAATACAGCAAGTAAAAGGGAGATATTTCCACCTATCTCATTTTCTTATATAGTAAGAATAGTTTGCCTGCCAAGGAGTTAGTGGATGTCCTCGAAAACAGCACCAGAAATTTTAGCGCAACGCGCCGTCGCCCAATCTAAACTGTTTACGATTGAAGCTCTCGACCTCCGTTTCTCGAATGGCGAACAACGTACCTATGAGCGCATGAAACCCAGTGGGCGTCATGCCGTCATGATGGTACCGATCACCGCTCAAGGCGATTTGTTGCTGGTTCGGGAATACGCAGCAGGAACAGAGCGCTATGAACTCGGCTTTCCCAAAGGTTTGATCGATGCTGGAGAATCCGCAGAACAAGCTGCTGTTCGCGAATTAAAAGAAGAGATTGGTATGGGAGCCGATCGTTTAATACCGCTCAAAGAAGTGGTGCTTGCCCCCTCCTACTTCTCCAGTCGAATGACACTTTTTATTGCACAAGACCTATACTCAGATCAGTTAATTGGTGATGAACCGGAGCCACTCGAAGTCATACGCTGGCCTTTAGCACAAGCCGAAGAGTTATTAACCCATCTTGATTTTAGTGAAGCTCGCAGTATTACCGCTTTATTGCTGGCTCTTCGTCACTTGTCTATTGCCGCAAACGAATAGGAAGTATCATGCCCACAGCCAAAGATCTCTCTCATCTTTTACCTGATGTGATCAGCATTGCCCGCTCTGCAGGCCAACTGATTCTTGATATATACGAGAATAAATCTTACGAATCGTTTGTAAAAAGTGATGAAACGCCAGTCACCAGCGCCGATCTCGCCGCCCACAAATTAGTCACTGAACGGTTAATGGAACTCACTCCAGACATTCCGGTTCTTTCTGAAGAAGCCGCGAATATTGGTTTAGAAACCCGTGAAACGTGGCAGCGCTACTGGCTGGTTGATCCTCTCGATGGTACCCAAGAGTTTATTGCGCGCAGCGGAGACTTCGCGACTGTGATTGCCTTAGTTGAACATAACCGACCAGTGATGGGGGTGGTGTATGGACCAGTTTCTGGCGTCACTTATTATGCTTATCAGGGCAAAGGGGCATGGAAAATTCCCGATATGTCAGAAAGTCTGCGTATTTATAGTCATAAGCATGAGTTAGCCGGTCAATCAATCGCTATCGCCATCAGTCGCCGACAAGACATTAATCGCATCACTCAGCGTTTAAGCCATCAATGGAATTACGATTTAATCCCGCTTGGTTCAGCGGCGCTCAAAGCGTGTTTAGTCGCTGAAGGTGCGGTTGATTGTTATCTACGCCTAGGACCAACCGGAGAATGGGATACCGCCGCGACACAATGCATTGTCGAAGAGGCCGGTGGGCGGATCTTAAATACTCAACTCGATCCCCTGTCGTACAATGAACGAGATACCCTAGAGAATCCGAATTTCATCGTGTTAGGCGATGCCGATTTGCCTTGGGATGAAATATTAAAGATAAAAGATTAGCAACGTGCAGGGCATCCCCTGCACGTCCCTCTTAAACCTTCATGACCTGACCACTTTACAGACGTCCCTGTTGACTAAACGAGTAACGACCTTGGCTATCTGGGCTGGGTAAATAATCTAACTGCTGAGCCAGCGATGCTGGAAATTGTGCGCCCGGCTTAAACCAAGCTTGAGCTGCAAAGCTTCGATCTGCTTGAAGCCGTAACGAAAACTCACTGCTTACTTGCTCCGTCTGTTGACCGCCCGTTATTTCAAACACACTCTGCTGACAAGTAAAATCAGCAACCACCGCTCCTAACGCTAGCTCACCAAGTGGTGAACCAACTTGACCTTGATCCCAAGTCATCACGCCTTGCGCTGTGTCACACCAAGGAGCACGGTAGCGATAATCACGTAAAGTCAGCTCCACTTGTCCTTCAAGGGTCAGAGGAATAGGTAAGGTTAAATAAGGTTGTAGCTGCTTGGCCGGTAAGGAGATCACCAGATGTTCAGCAAAAGGGCCCGACCAACCATAACCAACCACACCACGTCCTTGCCACTGTACATCACTACCCCGTCCAAAACGCACCGCTAGCCGTGCTTGGGCTTTTAACAGCGCCGACCATTGCCACTGCCATTGAACCGCCCCCGAATTCTGTTGTTGCCAACGAACTTGACTCGCGCTGCCATTCCAAATAGTCCCTTTAACACCTTGCAGGACTAACCCTGAGGGTAATGGAAGGTGCTTAATCACGACATGAGCGGGAAGGTGAAGCAACGCACTAACGAAAGCGACCGAGATAAATAGACTCAAATAGCCAATAATACGCTTCATGTTATCCGACCCGCTTAAACTGTAGACGTCTGACTTCAACCATGCCCGAAACTTTACCGCGCTCAAGATCCATAAACTCAACCTCAATCCCTTGCCGCTCTTTTAAATGAGCCAACCAAGCAACCAACTGGGTAAATGGTACCGGTTGAATCCATACTTGCATACGGTCGCCACGCGGCTGCACTCTGACTAACTCAATATTGAATTGCCCAGTCGATGCGGCGATCACTTGGTTTAACGGTTGAGCAGAGCGCACCACACCGCCTTGCTGACGTAGAGCGCTAATTTGATCGGCCGTATTTTCTACCCATTGTAATAGTTGGCGTTCACTTTGGATGCGAGTTTTGGCTTCCTGACTGCGTTGATTGAGTGGTGCAATTGCCCCCCAATAGACGAACCCGAGCACCAAACAGAGCACCGCGACCGATAATAAGCGTTGCTCACGCTGACTAATACTTTGCCACCATAGATAAAGTGGAGTTAATTTGTCTTTCATTACTCACTCCCTTCCTTAGGTTTCAAAACAAACGATCCTGATACCCGTTGCTCATTACGGCTGAGCTGTCCTTGCTCGACCAAAAAGTACTCCGCTAACTTGACTCTCGCTTGTTCAAACGATTGAAAATCACTACTAGTGACATCAAGACGCACTTCACTGCGATTGCCGTCAAAACGTAAACTTTGCACTTGCATATCAGTCACACTGCCAATCGTCTCTGGTAATCGGCTGAACCAACTTAGGACATCTTCACCTTGCGCTGAACCAGAGAGCGCCGTTAACTCATCCGTCATCTGTCGTCTCAAATAACTGACGGTTGGAATACGCTGCTTATCAGGAAAAATCTCTCTAAAAATACGTTCACTTTCATCACGATAGCTTTGCGCGAGCTGCGTATCTTTATGAACTTGTAAACCATAACTGGTCATCAATACCACCAGCAAAAACAAACCGGCGATCACGGCCTTACGCCAAATCAACCAATATTTATTCCAAGAGGATTTGGGCTTAAAAGGCCCAGTCAGCAAATTTATTTTATGTGTGAGCACTTGCTCAGTGAGCAGCACCAACAACGACGGACAAGCCATCGGCTGCCACGATTGTTGCTCACTCAAGGGAAGTTCGGGTAAAGGAGTATAAGCCGTGAGAGGTAAATACTCGGTCTGATTCTTAACCCAGTCCGACGCACAAAACCACGTTAACCAGTCCTTATCAACCGATAATCCACTGTATTCACCTTTACGCACCAGCCATTGATCACCCATTTGACCGGCACTTAATCCCTCCTCATGCACCGGCAAAGCCAACACATCGGGGACCACTCGCTTAACGTCTAGTCCTAACGCTTGTAACTGCTCCAGCATGGCCTGTAACCAGGCACGATCAACGCCAGCAACAAAGGCTTGATCGCCTTGTTTACCTAATACACTAAAATGCAGTTCATCAACATCTTGCGCGATCTCTTCTTCTAAAAGATAGGGAAGCATGGCGGCAAACTGCCGACTGCCTCCTGCAGGGATCGTGACTTGAGTTAACAGTAAGTCGCTGGTTGATAGCAAAATTATCGTTGAACGCTGAACCGCGTGCGGGGTCAGTTGTTCGAGTTGTTGTCCATTGCTTAGCTCACCACTGGCGATCACTTGTTGCTGAGTCGATGACCAGACTAACCAAGGGATAATTGCATTTTGTTGACTACTCAGCCGAACGATCAAGCTTTCGCTCACTGACTCCTCCATAGCGACGGCTAACTACCGTAGCATCCTTTTTATTACTGCTATAAAACAGACTACGAACACGCACTCGGGACGTACCCACCATCACCTGAGCATCCAATTCAAAATAGTGACTATCGACACTTAAATACGCTCTTGCCTCTTCACGACGCGCATTATCGACGGCCGCGATCGCTGGCTCGGCGAGAAAACTCGCCACGCTATCCCAACCATCAAAGGGGCGAGATTCTAACACAGACTTAGCGTTGGCCTCATTTAAATACGGGCTAAACATGGCCACCAATAATGGCGCTTTTTCTGGTGGTAAGGTATTGATATTTAAACGCCAATCTTGAGTCGGTAGTGCACAGACATACGATGACAACTGATGCATTGCTTCGCCACTCACTTGATACACTGCCCGCAATTCACTGGCATCGGCCAATAAACCATTTGGCGGTAAATACGCTGGTGTCATCGATTCATACAAGCTATCTTCTGCACCATTGGAACGATTAACCCGATCATCGGCATCAATAAAATCCCATGCCGCATCAGCAATCGTTTCGGCTTGAAAATTATCAATCTCTACTTCATCCAACAACGCGCGCCATACTCGATAGAGATAAGGTGGCGTTGGTTCGTTGCTGGGCAGCAAACCAGCAAATGCATTAAGATTAAAACAAGCTTGGGCATCAACTAAACTACCCGTTACCACGCCATAATCTAGCGGATAAGTTTGATGTTGTTGAGACCAAGGCTGATTCAAACTGATCACATCACTGTCTTGATAACTCTGTTCAATCGCGGCTTTGGCTAACGCCTCCACCCCCAGCGTATACCAATACGCTTGCTGATAGCCCAGTTGGTGATTAGCACGTTGAAACTGACTAAACATACGCTGCGACATCGTCGCAGCAATCGAAACCATCACCGCCAGCAGTAATAACACGACGATTAACGCGACTCCGCGCTGGGCATTAGGATGCGCCATCGGCCTCTCCTAATGAAGCGCCAGTTAATAAATAGACTCGCTCAATCTCACCATAATCTTTCAGTGTTAAGCGCACGCTGACCGCTTCGGGCAATCGACGCTCCGATTCCCATTGTTCTGACCACTCTCCCCGTTGATAAAAGCGCATCGACCAGCTTTCAACCTCGCTCAGCACTGGCGCAATGACTGGCTCTTGTGCAACAGGAGTGTCAGGATAACGCCACCACACTCTTTCTAGGACATGATCTTTTAAACGATAACCGACTTTAAGTACTTCACCACGCGGAAACTGTTGCTGGGGGTTATGCCAACCTAAGCGGGTAAATAACACGCCTTTTTCATCTGAATCGAGCAAATAATCTCGCCACTGGACAAGGAGTCCGGTCGGAGCTTCACCATTAGTACGAAAAGCGCGTGCCGCCATTTGTCGAAAGTCGGCATCCATCATTACCATCGCGCGCTGTAGCTCACTCAATCGGGCTTCTCGTTGTGCAGAAACTTGATTACTCAGTTGTACCTGATAAAGCACCTGATAAGCTGCAATACTTAAACTGGCAAAAATCGCTATCGCCACTAGGACTTCGATTAAGGTAAATCCGCGTGTTTTATTTGCTGACATAGCTTCTAACCGTGACCAAAGGTTGGCCTTTTTCTGCGCTGGCAACACTGACATCAAAGGCAGATAACACTGGCGCAGTGGTCGCAATCGGCGCAACGCGCCAGTACCAAGTGCGACCAGCAAGTTCCTCTTTGCCTTCTTTTGCCGCGAGTGAAGCGGGGGTTAACATGACCTTGGCCATCTGATTATCGGCTACCATTGCCGCGAACATTTTATCTTCCAGATAACCAATCGTATTGACGTGCTGAGTCACCGCTCGAATCACACTGATCGCCGCGGTAGCAAAAATCGCTAACGCGACCAAAACTTCCAACAGCGTAAAACCGCGCTTCCTTTTACTCATCACTCTCTCCTGGTGCGAATAGGCGAATATGCCCATTATCTTCGACCACGACTTGCCAAGCTTGTTCGACGCTCTCCTGATGAGGGTAAAGCAATAAACGAAACGGGGTGATTTCACCACTAGAGAGAATAAATACTTGTGGCGCAGGTTCGCTTTGCTGTTCTTTGTACTCAGCAAACCTCTCCTCATCAAACAAAGATCCTGGGGTGAAGAGTCGGTTTTTATCCTGCCAAACGCCGCTACCGAGAACAAAATCGAGATTGAGTGAATCGGCTAAGCTAAGTTGAGCAGCAAAACCAATTTTATCGATCTTTTGCCAGCCTTTCTCGGTCAGCTGTACAAAGGTAAAACGTTTATTGGGCTCATCAATCCGTAAGCCAAAATCAAAACCACTGAGCAGTGCCTCTTCATTGAGTAACTGTAAACGCTGAAACAAGCTCTGCGCAGCCACATCAGCTTGATCATTTTGTCGAGCTGGCAACGTGGCGATCACCGCTACCGCACTGATCGAAATCAGTACCAATACGAGCATGATTTCAAGTAGCGTAAAGCCTCGGGTAAATTTCATTACTGATGACTGCTCAATGGGTTATCGGTAAGCAACAGGAATGTCACGGGATTTATTGAAAATCCTGCAAATTCCAGTTACCAATCACGGCGTTCGAACCTTCGCCACCTTCTTGACCATCCGCCCCTAAAGTAAAGACATCAATCCGACCATGATCGCCAGGGCTTAAATATTGATAATCATTGCCCCAAGGATCTTTCGGTAGACGACGAATGTATCCACCGTCACGATAATTACGCGGTTCAGGGTTTGATGGCTTGGTCACCAACGCCTCTAAGCCTTGATCCGTCGTTGGGTAAACATTGTTATCCAAGCGATACATATCCAAGGCATTTTCTAAGGCAACAATATCGGTAATGGCTTTTTGTTGATCAGCTTTCTCTTTGTTACCTAATAAGTTAGGCACAACGAAACTGGCTAAAATTCCTAAAATTACCACCACCACCATCACTTCCAGTAAGGTAAAACCTGACTGTTTACTTGCTCTTCTATTCATAGTTACTCCATTTCGATCCAAGCATCGTACACCGATTAACGGCTCATTAAATTATTCATTTCTAAAATCGGCATCAAGGTTGCCATGACAATAAACAGTACCAATCCAGCCATTAACGCAATTAACGCAGGGGTAAAAATCCCCAGTGCGATATTCACCGTCGATTCAAAGTTGGCATCCTGATTATCGGCAGCACGGGTCAACATACTCTCTAATTCACCACTTTGTTCACCACTGGCAATCATGTGCAACATCATGGGCGGGAACAACTTGGTTTGAGATAAGGCTTTACGCAAGCTAGAGCCTTCACGTACGTTATCGGCCGCCAGTAAGACTTGCTGCTTAACGTATTGATTGGTCATCACATCAACCGCTACTCGCATACCATCGAGGATCGGAATCGCACTGGAAGTACAAATCGATAGCGTGCGCGCAAAACGCGACGTGTTCAATCCTTTGGCAATTTTGCCGATCATCGGCATAAACAGCAGCTTTTTATGCCAGTACAAACGAACGTTAGGTTTACGCAGTAACCATTTGATAAAGTAAATACTCACTAACACACTTGCTAGCAAGGTTAATCCCCACTGCTGAACAAAATCACTTGAAGAGAGCAAAAATTGGGTCGATGCAGGCAGCGCCTGTCCCATCTGTACAAATTGACCGACAATTTTCGGCACCACCGCAGCAAGTAGAAAAGCCACGATTCCAACAGCAAACACTACTAAGACAATCGGATACAACAAGGCTTGCATCAATTTAGATCGCATCTTTTGCCGATTTTCAGCGTAATCCGCTAACCGCTCTAAAATCGCATCCAAATGCCCCGATTTTTCACCCGCAGCGACCATTGAGCGAAACAGATCATCAAAGATATGTGGGTAGTCGGCCAAGCTATCGGCTAACGTATAACCTTCGGTGACTTTAGCCCGCACTGCAGCCAGCATATTACGGATCCGTGGTTTTTCCGATTGTTCAGACACGGCGCGTAAGCACTCTTCTAACGGCATCCCTGACTGAACCAACGTCGACAGCTGACGAGTCAATAAAGCCAGATCGGGTGTACTAATGCCGCGAGGTTTGACCCAACTGCTTTGTTGAGCTTTAGCTGCTTTGGCTTGCGTCTCCACCACTTCAATCGGCAGCAAACCTTGCTCTTTTAAACGTTGACGGACTTGACGAGCATTATCACCTTCGAGAATGCCTTTTTTTTGCCGGCCTTTGGCATCCAGTGCTCGATATTCAAACGCTGCCATTTACGACTCCTTGGTCACGCGCAACACCTCTTCAAGTGAAGTGATCCCTTGGCGGACTTTATCCAATCCATCATCGCGAATGCTTGGCGTTTGTTCACGAATCGCTTGTTCTATCGCTTGCTCCCCCGCTTCGCGATGGATCAGCGCTTGAACCTTATCATCCACTAACATCAGTTCATGAATCCCCGTTCGCCCACGGTACCCCTTAAAATTACATTTCTCACAACCTGCGGCGCGATAAAGGGTTAATGGCTCTTTTTTACTGACCGAAAACAGCTTACGCTGCTCTTTATCCGCCTCGTATGGCTGCTTACAATCTGGGCATAAAGTACGTACCAAACGCTGTGCCAGCACGCCCAACAACGAAGAGGAAATTAAAAAAGGTTCGATACCCATGTCACGTAAACGAGTAATCGCACCAATTGCGGTATTGGTATGCAACGTCGACATCACTAAGTGACCGGTCAAAGAAGCTTGCACCGCTATTTGCGCCGTTTCCAAATCACGAATTTCTCCGACCATCACCACATCCGGATCTTGACGTAAAATCGCCCGCAGACCACGAGCAAAGGTCATATCGACTTTGGGGTTAACTTGCGTCTGGCCAATACCGTCAATATCAAACTCTATCGGGTCTTCTACCGTGAGGATATTCCGTTCACTGCTATTCAGTTCTTGCAGTCCGGCATATAACGTAGTCGATTTTCCCGACCCCGTCGGTCCAGTGACCAATAAAATACCGTGTGGCCGAGCAATTAACTGGCGGAAATTATCGTGGTTGGCTTTGGTCATGCCTAAACTGTATAAATCTAACCGTGTAGCATTTTTATCCAACAAACGCATCACGACTCGCTCACCATGAGAAGAAGGCATAGTAGAAACACGCACGTCGACTGCCCGCCCGCCGATACGCAGAGAAATACGCCCATCTTGAGGGACGCGTTTCTCGGCAATATCCAGTTTAGCCATCACCTTTACCCGTGAGATAAGCAGGGGCGATAATTTACGGCTCGGTGATAGCACTTCACGCAGGACACCATCGACACGAAAACGGATCGATAACACTTTCTCAAAGGTTTCAATATGAATATCCGATGCGCCTTCTTTGATTGCCTCACCTAACATGGCATTGATCAATTTAATGATCGGCGCATCATCTTCTGACTCTAATAAATCTTCACTTTGCGGCAGCTCTTCGGCGAGAGAAAAGAAATCATCGCTATCGGCACCAATGTCTTCCATTAACTGACGCGCTTCGGATGAGTCTCGTTGGTAAACCTGGGTGATTTTGGCTTCAAATGCCTCAGCGCTGATCTCACTCAACGCAAACGGCTGTTTGATTACGCGTTTAATTTCAACCAGAGCAGGGATCGACAATGGCACAACGCAATACACCGTGGCATGGTGTTGCGCTTCATCCCACTCTAAAACCAACTTATGGCGCTGAGCAAAACTGAACGGTAAGCGACGAATCCGCTGCCCCCCCTGCGTATCAATCACATCCACACTCATTATTTATTATCCATTTGATCAAGAAAAGCTTGCAATTCAGCAGGATGACGACGAGATTCACCATATTTCGGTAATACAGGAATATTGCTATTATCCATTAACTTGAGTCCCTGATCGGCTTTAAATAGCTGCTCAGCTCGAATATAGTTGTACTTGCGCTGAGTGATACCATCCGCGGTCATACCATCACGAATAATGGTTGGCTTAATAAACACCATTAGGTTTTTCTTTTCTACCGTGGTATTGGTCGAACGGAATAGATAACCTAATAATGGAATGTCACCAAGGATCGGCACCTTAGATTCGCTCTCTGCGGTACGCTCATCGATCAACCCGCCAAGCACCAGCATTTGTCCATCTTGCACCATCACCGTGGTATTCAACTGACGCTTAGCAAAACGCACATCGACCGCGCCCTGAGCACCAAGCACGTTGGAAACTTCTTGTTCAATCGAGAGCTGAACGGAATCACCTTCGTTAATTTGTGGCACGACTTTCAGTTTGATACCGACTTCTTTGCGCTCTACGGTTTGGAATGGATTATCGTTATTCGAACCAGCGGTTGAACCGGTTAATACTGGCACTTCTTCACCAACAATAAACGAGGCTTCACCGTTATCCATTACCGTAATGCTCGGTGATGATAAGATATTGGTGCTGGAGGTGCTCGATACCGCGCTGATCAGCGCCGTCCAGTCACCCATCATTACTCCAAGCGCGGCACCATTGACTCCTGATAAAGCCGAAGCAAGTGTTGAGTAGTCACCTTTTTTTGTGGTTGTCTCATTTCTTAAAAAATTACCATCTCGATCATAAACCGCTCTCGATTCAGTAGTATCTTTCGCTTGCTCTAATCCAACCATAACCTGGCCCACTTGCGCACCACTATTGCCGTATTGAATTACCGCACCGTCTTTTAATGAGCCCCATTGTACGCCGAGATTAATCCCATCACCTTCAGCCATTTCAACAATCAAAGCTTCGATCAGCACTTGAGCGCGGCGAATATCCAGTTGAGAAATCACGTCCAGCAAAGAGTTCATGATATCTTGCGGCGCAGTGATCACCAGCGAGTTGGTATCGGTATGCGCGGAAATCATCACGCTGCTACGTGATGAACTTGCACTACGCTGGCCACCTTGTTTTTCGGCCTGGAGATTTTCAGACACATCTTTCAAAACGGTAACTAAATCAGCGGCTTTAGCGTATTTCAGATAGACCACGCGGTTATTGCCTCGCGTAGCCATTTCAACATCCAACTGATTAATCAAGCGTCTCATTCGCTCGCGCACTTTCGGATCACCCGAAATCAAAATCGAATTGGTACGATCATCAGCAACGAATCTTGGTTGTAAAAACTCAGGCGCATTTTGTGCGTTATTGGCACGGCTCAGCGCTTCGACGATCCGCACCATTTCAGAAGCAGAAGCATTGCGCAGCTCGACCACTTCAATGTCAGTATCGCCAGCCTGATCAACGCGATGAATAATATTGGCTAAGCGATTGACCACCGCAGCATGGCCCGTAATCAAAATGATATTCGCCGGATCATAGTGCACTACGTTGCCCGCGCCAGCGTTATCAATCAACTGACGCAATAGCGGAGATAGCTCACGAACGGAAACATTCTTCACGGTCACCACTTGAGTGACGACACTGTCACCAAAAGCACGATCATCATTGCCCAGTACCGGAATAGCCGAGGTTTTAGCATCTTTAGAGCGAATCACCTTCAGTACACCGTTATCCATCTCCACCACGGCAAATCCATACACTTCAAGGACATTCAAAAAGAAGCTGTAGTACTGCTCTTCATTGAGGGTGTCGTAGCTGCGTACATCAATTTTTCCGCGTACCGAAGGATCGACGATGATGGTTTTTTCAAGATTTCGTCCAACGATAGTAATAAACTCTTGAATATCGGTGCCTTTGAAACTGACACTGAAGGTTTGATTCGCCTGTGCTAATGGCGCTGCAATTAGGCTTGCCACTAAAAGCCAGCTACTTTTCTTAAGCCAATGCTTCACACAATACTCCCTTAATGATTACCGCCAATTGGCTGTTAAAACTGAATATAAATATCATGCTGTTGTCCATCCCGCTCTACTGTCAGATTCAGCTCAGTCAGATCAGAAATGGACTCAAACACTTGCGTCATTGCACTCGGGTCGGTTAAATCGAGCCCATTCAGCTGCACCGCGATGTCCCCATTTTGTAAACCAACGGCTTCAAAAAGCGCAGGATCTCGCCCCGCACTAACGCGATAACCTACAATGCGATCATCTTGTTTGACTTGCGACAAGCTCACGTACTGAAACACCTCACGGGGATTTTGACTGATCGCCGAACGAATAGCTGCCAGCTTGTCTTCTACCACCGCTTGTGCGGCAGGCGCTGCGCGCTGAGCGACATTGTTGGCGCTCGGCTTACCATAATCGAGCCCTTCTAGCATTAGCGTTTCATCCCGACCAGCATTATCAATAATAACTCGGTCAGCCATTACCGCCTTTAACGTCACGCGGGTGCCTTCTATTTGTTCATTCAATCCGTAAGTGGCTTGCTGGCCTCGGTTAGCAATAACCGCCAAACTGCGCTCAAGCTCATTACTGGCAACGACACCAACTAAGGTTAAATTAAGACGCGTGGGCGGCGCATCGACTTGAACGGGAGCCACGACAACAGGAGCCGCTTGAGGATTATAAACGCCAAACAGATGACTATTTTGCAACGGACGAATATCCGTTCTCGCCGTCGCCACTTGGTTGCTGATTGGTTTCGCCACCCAAGGTACAATCGAGCTATCTTGCTTTGGTAACAACCACACCAGTTGGCCAAGGATCCAAGCGGAAAAGACAAGGCAAGTTAAAGTGAGAATGAGACTCAACGGATTCTGCCAACGAAGAACCTGCGCCATGCGCTCGCTAAAAGTCTGTTGATTAAATTCCATTGATTATTTCAATCCTTGCTGATTCATCATCCAAAGCGTTCACTAGTTATTGAGTCAGTTAATATACATCAGCTCGATAATCGGTGCGACTGACGACGTTATTTTATGATGATTATTTACCGCTTCGCTTGAAAATCTGGGAGCTTGTCTCCATAGTTTGTTGATAAATCCACTCCGAAAGCAGTGCTATCTTTACAAGATAAACACTAAAGACGTAGTGCGAAACCGCAGACAGCGTGACTACCTTAGAGGCCACCAATAATCATGAGTTCCCCTGAACAAGCAGTTCGCTTGGATAAATGGCTTTGGGCCGCTCGATTTTATAAAACACGCGCATTAGCCCGAGAGATGGTTGAAGGGGGCAAAGTTCACTATAATGGTCAGCGGAGTAAACCCAGTAAAGCGGTTGAAATCGGTGCGATGATTACCTTACGTCAAGGTAATGAAGAAAAAACCGTTGTCATTGAACAGATTGCTCAGCAACGACGTGGCGCGGCCGAAGCACAGGCTTTGTATAGCGAAACTGCAGAGAGTATCGTCAAACGAGAACGCCAAGCGTTGCTTCGTAAGCTGAATGCTCACAACCCAAGTCCAGAGCGGCGTCCAGATAAGAAACAGCGCCGTGATCTTCTCAAATTCAAACATCAATAAATTAGTCGGATCATTCACTATGACAACACAAGTAACCCCCAACAATCTATTACATCGCTATCTGTTTGAAGACTTATCGGTGCGTGGTGAATTGGTACAACTCAATGATGTTTACCAACGAATAATCACCAGTAAAGATTACCCCGTACCAATTCAACACTTACTCGGTGAGCTATTGGTCGCCACCAGCTTACTAACGGCGACGTTAAAGTTTGAAGGGTCGATCACCATGCAACTGCAAGGTGATGGTCCCGTTTCATTAGTCGTGATCAATGGCGATAATCAACAAAAGATGCGCGGTGTCGCTCGCTGGGATGGGCATATTGCCCCGGATGCCACTCTGCATCAATTGGTCGGTAACGGTTATTTAGTCATCACGATTGAACCTAAAAAAGGTGAGCGTTACCAAGGTGTCGTCGGGCTTGAAGGAGATAACCTAGCACAAGTACTCGAAGGTTATTTCTTGCGCTCAGAGCAATTAAAAACACGCTTATGGATCCGCACTGGTGAACACGATGGCAAACCTCATGCCGCAGGCATGTTGTTACAAGTGATGCCTGATGGTACCGGTTCTGAAGAGGACTTTGAGCATCTAGAACAGTTGACGAATACTGTTAAAGATAGTGAGTTATTTGGTCTAGAAGCGACGGAGCTTCTCTATCGCCTTTATAACCAAGAAAAGGTGCAACTCTTTACACCACAAATCGTTGAGTTTGTTTGTGGCTGCTCTCGAGAACGCAGTGCCGCCGCGATCATCACTATCGCCCAAGAAGAAGTAAACAGTATTCTCGCCGAAGAGGGTCAAGTCTCCTTGCACTGTGATTATTGTGGAACGACTTACTCTTTTGATAGCGCCCAAGTCAGTGAACTCTTTGCTCAGAGCGCCCCCAACAATCCAACGGTGCATTAATTTTCATCGCTCAACAAGCACGATAAAATCACCTTACAGCCAGCATTTTGCTGGCTTTTTTGTGCACAAACCGTCAATAAATCAAGCATAAACCATACCGTACAGCATACTTATTTTCTTTTGAATATTAATCATTTACGCTAGCGCAAAGGTTTGCGTACACGATAGAATAGGTAATGCCAGTATCTGTGACGGGTTGCTTATAATCTTCGAAAAGGCATGGGTAATATTTGAGCTAGCTCCCTGTTTTTTCGGTACCCCGTTGTTAGCATGGTAAACAGATAACAATTACAAAAAGTTACATAAAATCCCTACAAAATCCTTATAAGGAGCACCTAATGACCGTTATGGAACATACCAAGGCTGCACAATTAGATCTTACCCAATATGGAATTACCAACGCGACAGAAGTGATCCGTAACCCCAGTTACGAGCTGTTGTTCGCGGAAGAAACTCGCTCAGATTTGGCTGGCTATGAAAAAGGCATCGTGACAGAGCTGGGAGCCGTCGCTGTTGATACGGGTATTTTCACTGGCCGATCACCAAAAGATAAATTTATTGTCAATGACGATACTACCCGCGATACCTTATGGTGGACTTCAGAGCACGCCAAAAATGATAACAAGCCGATCAATCAAGCGGTTTGGAATGACCTAAAATCTCTTGTTACTAAACAGCTATCAGGCAAACGTCTATTCGTTATTGACGGCTATTGTGGTGCTAACCCAGATACTCGTCTCAATATTCGCGTGATTACTGAAGTTGCTTGGCAAGCTCACTTTGTGAAAAATATGTTTATTCGCCCCAGTGAAGAAGAGTTAGCGACTTTTAAAGCTGACTTTGTGGTGATGAACGGCGCGAAATGCACCAATGACAAATGGCAACAACAGGGATTAAATTCAGAAAACTTTACCGTATTTAATCTCACCGAGAAAATGCAGCTGATCGGCGGCACTTGGTACGGCGGTGAGATGAAGAAAGGTATGTTCGCGATGATGAACTACTTCCTTCCATTACAAGGTATCGCCTCAATGCACTGCTCAGCCAATATGGGTAAAGAGGGCGATGTGGCGATTTTCTTCGGTCTATCCGGAACTGGCAAAACCACGCTCTCTACCGATCCGAAACGTGCTTTGATCGGTGATGATGAACATGGCTGGGATGATGACGGCGTGTTTAACTTTGAAGGTGGCTGCTACGCTAAAACTATTAAACTGTCCAAAGAAGCCGAACCCGACATTTATAATGCGATTCGTCGTGATGCATTACTAGAAAACGTCACTGTGCGCGGTGATGGCTCCATCGATTTTGATGATGGGTCTAAGACTGAAAATACCCGTGTCTCTTACCCCATTTACCATATCGAAAACATTGTTAAGCCAGTCTCTAAAGGTGGTCATGCCAATAAAGTGATCTTCCTTTCCGCCGATGCTTTTGGCGTACTGCCTCCAGTATCGAAACTGACCCCTGAGCAGACCAAGTATCATTTCCTATCTGGGTTTACCGCTAAACTAGCGGGTACCGAACGTGGGATAACCGAACCAACCCCTACTTTCTCGGCGTGTTTTGGTGCAGCTTTCCTAACCTTACACCCAACTCAGTACGCCGAAGTACTCGTTAAACGTATGGAACAAGCTGGCGCAGAAGCCTATCTGGTCAATACTGGTTGGAACGGTTCTGGTAAACGTATCTCAATTAAAGATACTCGTGCAATCATTGATGCGATTCTGGATGGTTCGATTGAGCAAGCACAAACCAAATCGATTCCCATCTTTAATCTAGAAATCCCGACCGCTTTACCTGGGGTTGATCCTGCGATTTTGGACCCTCGTGACACTTACGTCGATCCATTACAGTGGGAAAGCAAAGCCAAAGATCTTGCGGCTCGCTTTATCAACAACTTTGCTAAGTATACAGACAACGCGGAAGGCAAAGCATTAGTGAGCGCAGGCCCACAGCTTGATTAAGCGATTATAACTAGACTAGCCCCTCGCAATGAGGGGCTATTTTTGGCTTGAACCGCTACGCAAGATACGCCAAGCTATGCATTCGCATAATGACAGTATGAGAGAATGATGAAAAAACTGCTGACCCTGGGTATCGCGAGTCTTCTTGTCATGACCAGTGGTGTATTATTGCTCTTCGCCCTAGTGCATACTCGCTACCTGACCCCTTGCGCACAATGGTTCGTTAATCAGCTATGGCCACAAACCGTCACTTTCCATCAACTCGAGTATACTTATCCACTGCACTTTCGTTTCATCAATCCAACGCTTTATCTCTCATCCAACCCTTTTCACGCCCAACAAGTAGATATTTGGCTCAACCCCCGTTTACGAAAACAGGGGCGGTGGCAAATTGATAGCCTATTAATCGATGGAGCAAATCTCTCTTCTGGACTACCGAGTTATCAATGGCCTAAGCAGTGGGCACTGCATCAGTTAGCGATACGCAATATTGATTATGTACATCATGATTGGATCATCCGCGGCCTAAGCGGTCAAATAGAGCAACCGCAATGGCCAGCAACGACCCACTCATTACCTTACGGTAAACTGCAGTTATCTGCGGAACAGGTTTATTGGCAAGGTGAAGCGTTAAGTCAATTATTGATTGATGCCGATCATCGAGCGCAACAGAGCACCATTTACGGCTTTTCCTTTGCTTGGCGACAGGCGCTTTTTTCTGGCCAAGCGGAGCAGTATCCACAAGGTTGGTCACTAGTGAATGCCACCATCAATCGCTTAAACATCACCCCAAACTCACCATTACCTCCGCTGGCTTGGCGACAACTTATTGAAAAGCATCTGTTTCATATTAATAGCTTAGATGTTCTTAATAGCGATATTCAGCAAGGTGACGTCACCTTGAATAACGTGAGTTTTTCTCTCGAGAATCTATTACTTACCCCATCTTGGTGGCAGCAAGAAAATGGCTATCTCTCCCTTAATGCCGATAGTCTGCTCTGGCAAAATCAGCAATGGAACGAACCCACGTTTAAACTGGAATTGACTCCCCAAAAAATCACAATCACTGAATTTACCGCCGACTGGCTTGATGGGCATGTTCAATTTAATGGTTTTGTTACCCCAGATGAGCTCTATCTACATCGACTGGCCATCAGCCGAAGTCGCTGGATTCAAGAGCAAATTGGTCAGTTTTCATTACCCAGTCATGCCCTCTCTGCCTTAAAAAACTTACACATTGAACAGTTGAACTTAAATAACTTACAACTGATTCAGTTAGCTGACTCCCCCCATTGGCAACTCTCTGGATTCAACGCTGCTGGGCAAGGGCTGGAATTGAAGCGTCATGGACGATGGGGATTATGGAACGGGCAACTGACTTTAAGTGCTAATAATGCCAGTATTGAACAAACACTAACCTCACAAGCGATTATCGAGGTCAGTAGCCACAATGGCCTTGGGCATATCACTCGAGCTTTTTTCCCTCTCGAACAAGGGTATCTTGATGCGACAGCAAATTGGGATGCCACGACAGCCAGTGCGCCTTGGCAACTCCAATTGCATGCCGATGGCCTACCACTGCAGCTTTTTAACCATTGGGTTCCACTGCCATTAAACGTCGATGCTTTAGCTGAGTTTACTGTTACCGCACAAGGGCTAGCTGGTGATTACCCGATGTTCAGCCACTCCTTAACTGGGCAACTTAATGGCTACTTGCGTCAAGGAACCTTTACTTATCAACATCATGATACGCTGGTGGTTCAACCTTTTGAATCAGATGCCATTCAGCTAACGGCTGACCGAGGACGACTACAACTCCCACCAATCACTCTATCTGGCCCTAAACTGAATGCCAAACTTGACGGAAATATGGATTTATTAACCCCCGATCAAGCAATGCTAGAACTGCATCTGTGGCAAGATTGCACTGAGCATCACTTCGATCTATTACGAGATCAACAGGCGACACAAGTTAACGCGCTATGCCGATCAACGGAGAATCCATCGACAAGATAACTGATCTCACTGATATGGATAGATCACCATGCTCAAGCGAGGAACGATTAAGCTCGAGCGTTATCAATGATCGTCAAATAATCGGGGATGAGCATATAGGTACCAATAAATTCTACCGCATCTTTAGTACCACTACTGATATCCACTTTGACCACAATACGTGCTTTTCTCCCTGAAGCCAGGCGATCAAGATCACCGCTGATCCCATCTAATGAGGTCGATGCAACGGGATTATGCACCACTGGATGCCGATAACGAATACGGCTATCAACCAGCACAATGTCCCCTTGCAGATTACGCTCACGCATTAATAACCAAGCCATTCCCCACCCCGTCAGAGTGGCCAAAGTGAACGCCGAACCAGCGAATAACGTATTGTGAGGATTTAAATTAGGGTTAAGCTGCGCACTGCATTGAAACTGATAACCGGTATACTGTTGGACTTTAATACCCATCTTGTCACTGATCGGAATATGCGTCGCCCAGCGTTCTTGTAACTCTGTACACCACTCTGGTTTACGCAATACATCGGCCATCGGGTCTAGCGGTTTAACCATTTGCTGATGACGCACCGGGCCTCGCTCATCCGTTAAAGGTCCTCGTCGCTCAAAGCCATTTTGTGCATAAAAAGCAATCGCATCTTCGCGAGCATTACACACTAAACGCTTCGCTCCTTCCTGACGAGCTAAAGACTCAAGTGCCACTAACAACAAGGATCCCATCCCTTTGTTACGCGCACTAGACTTCACCGCCATGTAGCGAATTTGCCCTTCACTGTCAGGAGTGATATAGACCCGACCAATCGCAATCGGTCGTCCTCGTCCATCGACAATCATTCGATGATGACTCATGGGATCGTATTCATCACGCTCCGAACCTAAGGGCATTCGCCACGGCTCACGTAGCATCTGCCAACGAAAATGGTAATACTTGTTGAGCTGGTTTTCCGTCTTGGGAGTGATAAGCTTAAACATTGATTCCCTTCCTAAAGCGCTATTTCGCTCAGATTAAACCTGTAACCAAAAAGTCACTGGACCATCGTTAATAAGTGAGACTTGCATATCCTTCGCAAAACGTCCTCGCTGCGTCGGTAAAATGGTCGCACATAGATCTGAAAAATAATCGTACAGGCGTTCCGCTTCTTGTGGTGCAGCCCCACGTGAGAAACCGGCTCGGGTGCCTTTTTTGGTATCAGCAGGCAGCGTAAACTGTGAAACGACCAAAACACTACCACCAACATCTTGCACGCTAAGGTTCATTTTACCGGCTTCATCTTCAAAAACGCGATACTGCGTGACCCGCTCGACCAAACGCTTCGCCTTAGCCTCATCATCATCACGCTCGACTCCCAGTAACACCAATAAACCGCGCTCAATTTGTCCGACGACGTCACCATCGACGCGAACCGCAGCTTCACTCACCCGTTGAATTAAAGCGATCACTTGGATCTCCTTGTGGTTTCTCTGCTAATTTATCTAATCGAGTGGTTGAGTCTACCACGTTAGGCTCGCGCTTCCATTGCTCACTTTCACCTAAAGCGGCAGTAAACTCAGCACCAATCAGTACAATCAACCAACATAAATATACCCAGACGAATAAAATCGGTATCGCTGCGAGTGCGCCATAAATCAATTGATAAGACGGAAATTGGGTAATATAAGCGGCAAAGGCTTTTTTGCTTAACTCAAACAACAAAGCGGCAACAAATGCTCCGGATAGAGCGTGAACGAGGCGAACTTTTTTATTGGGAACCAAAACATACAAACCCACAAAAGCAAAAAAGGACAATAAAAAAGGCAATCGGCTTAAAAACAATCGAAAAACACCGCTAAACGCTTCACTTTCCACCAATTTCAAAGACGTTACATAGGAGGTCACCGCAATGCTCGTGCCGACAAGAATCGGCCCTAAGGTCAAAATCATCCAATACATAGAAAATGAAAAGACGACCCGCCGCTTATTGCGTACTCGCCAAATAAAATTCATATTCTTATCGATATTTGAGATCAGCATTAACGCGGCAATAAATAAGAAGGCCCCACCAACAGCGGTCATTTTTCCCGTATTAGCAACAAACTGCAGTAAAGCGTTACTAACCGCATCGCCGGCCGCAGGAACAAAGTGAGTGATCACAAACTCTTGGATAATTTCCCCTACATTATCAAAAATGGCAAACGAGGAAAGAATGGATAACAGCACCGTTAACATCGGCACAAGGGACAATAAAGTAATATAAGCTAAATAGCCGGCATTAATATTGATTCGGTCATGATTCATTCGGTTGAATAAATAACGAACAAACCGCACGCTTTGCTTAAATAACATCTCTAGGGCCAAAATCTCACTCCTACGTTGTGCTGTCCACTATGCTAGTGTACTGAAAAATTGACGCTATTGCCTCTCCACCATCACAACATCTTATGTCAGGATATCCTTAAACGCATCATCCAACGCTTCATTTCCCCTTGATTAGACATCACTCTCACACCAAGCCAACTCGCGATATAAAAAAACCCTTAGCCTTTACAGGATAAGGGTTTTCACTGCCATTATGACCATTAATTAGCCACGAGAAGCACGTTTACGCTCGTTTTCGGTTAGGTGTTTCTTACGAATACGAATGCTCTTTGGCGTCACTTCAACCAATTCATCATCATCAATGAACTCAAGTGCCTGCTCAAGAGTAAATTTAATCGCAGGGGTTAGCACCTGAGCTTCGTCCGTACCAGAAGCACGTACGTTGGTCAGCTGCTTACCTTTTAGACAGTTTACGGTTAGATCGTTAGAACGATTATGAATGCCGATCACTTGACCTTCGTAGACTTCGTCAGCATGCTCAGTAAACAAGCGACCACGCTCTTGCAAGTTAAACAATGCGTAAGTTAATGCCTTACCCGTCGCATTAGAAATCAGTACGCCATTCACTCGCTGACCAATATCACCACCTTTGTGAGGACCATAATGATCAAACGTATGATAAAGCAAACCTGAACCTGACGTTAGTGTCATAAACTCTGTTTGAAAACCAATCAGTCCACGAGAAGGCATCACAAAGTCTAAACGAACTCGGCCTTTACCATCTGGCGACATATCTTTCATCTCGCCTTTGCGCAGACCAATTTTCTCCATGATCCCGCCTTGATGCTCTTCCATCACGTCGATAGTCACGGTCTCAAACGGTTCCATTAACTGGCCATTTTCTTCTTTAAGAATAACTTCTGGGCGTGAAACCGCTAATTCAAAGCCTTCGCGACGCATGTTTTCGATCAAGATAGAGAGGTGTAATTCACCACGACCAGAAACACGGAATTTATCGGGATCTTCGGTTTGCTCTACACGAAGTGCCACGTTATGCACTAACTCTTTCTCAAGACGTTCAAGAATATTACGTGAAGTAACGAACTTACCTTCTTTACCAGCAAAAGGAGAAGTATTTACTTGGAAAGTCATGGTCACAGTAGGCTCATCAACGCTCAATGGTGGTAACGCTTCAACGGCATTAACATCACAAATCGTATCCGATATCTTCAGCTCACCCAATCCAGTAACCGCGACGATATCACCAGCAGTGGCCAGTTCGGTTTCCGTACGTTGTAAACCAAGGTATCCGAGTACAGTACCGACTTTACCGTTGCGTTTTTTACCATCAGCAGAAATAACCGTTACTTGTTGGTTAGCCTTTACGCTACCACGAGTCACACGGCCTACACCGATAACGCCAACGTACGAGCTATAATCAAGTTGTGAAATTTGCATCTGTAATGGACCAGAAAGATCCACTTGTGGAGGCTCCACATTATCGACGATGGCTTGGAACAATGGTTCCATGTTTTCACCAATAACACCTTCTTCTAAGGTCGCCCAACCATTCAGTGCTGAAGCATAAACCACTTGGAAATCCAACTGTTCATCACTTGCCCCTAGATTATCAAACAAGTCAAACACTTGATCCATTACCCAGTCAGGGCGAGCACCTGGACGGTCAATTTTATTGATAACGACAATCGGCTTTAAGCCATGAGCAAAAGCTTTTTGAGTCACAAAGCGTGTTTGTGGCATAGGACCATCAACAGCATCGACAATCAAGCAAACACAATCAACCATCGACATAATACGCTCAACTTCACCACCGAAGTCAGCGTGTCCAGGGGTGTCTACGATGTTAATACGGTAATCGTGCCAATTGATCGCGGTATTTTTGGCAAGAATCGTAATACCACGTTCTTTTTCAATATCGTTCGAGTCCATGACTCGCTCTTCAGCGTCACCGCGAGACTCTAAGGTACCCGACTGCTGGAGTAGTTTATCCACCAAGGTCGTTTTGCCGTGGTCAACGTGCGCGATGATCGCGATGTTTCTTAGTTTTTCAATTTGTGGAGTAGCCATGGAGTTTTGCTTCACTTATTTTACACAGATAGCTCGTTTCTACGGGAGTGCACAAACGTAGCCAAAATTTTCGTTAAAAAAATGGTCAATAATGTACCAGATTTTGGCGAAAAACCTAGAAAAATGTGATCTATCACGCTCAATATTGTCCCATTACATCCTAGTCGTCGTTCCCGCTTAATTCAAACCCGATCCCCACACAGAAATGAAGATTGACAAAGCCATGAATAATCGGCTGAATGAACAAGCTTTGTTAGCCGTAGTGAGCAACGCTACCGTATTGCACCAAAAAAGTGCAATACGTGATCTTTTTGGTGCAACAATACGCACCAAACTCACCCATCAAAACACAAGCAATTGATTTTATGGACAATAAAAACTGGCACGATTATCGCTTAGATAAATACAGTACGGATTAAGCTTGATGAAAAAACATTAATCTGTGCTGATTTCATTTTGATTCGAGCCCAAACCGCTTTATTTAACACTGGAGGTTATCCAAGATGTCAGTAGAAAACGTACTATCGCTGATCCAAGAAAACGAAGTTAAGTTTGTTGACTTACGCTTTACCGATACAAAAGGTAAAGAGCAACATATCTCTATTCCTGCTCACCAAATCGACGCAGACTTCTTCGAAGAAGGTAAGATGTTCGATGGTTCATCAGTTGCTGGCTGGAAAGGAATCAATGAATCTGACATGGTGATGATGCCTGACGCATCCAGTGCCGTGCTTGACCCATTTACCGATGATGTCACTCTCAATATTCGTTGTGACATTCTTGAACCAGCCACGATGCAAGGCTACGACCGTGACCCACGCTCTATTGCTAAGCGTGCCGAAGATTATATGCGTTCAACCGGTATCGCGGATACCGTTCTTGTCGGCCCAGAGCCAGAATTTTTCCTCTTTGATGACGTAAAATATACCAACAACATGTCTGGTGCGTCATTCAAGATTGACGATATCGAAGCGGCTTGGAATACAGGTGCAGAAATTGAAGGTGGTAACAAAGGTCACCGTCCAGGCGTAAAAGGCGGTTACTTCCCTGTTGCTCCAGTCGATTCATCACAAAACATCCGCTCTGCGATGTGCTTGATCATGGAAGAAATGGGCTTAGTCGTTGAAGCACATCACCATGAAGTGGCCACCGCAGGTCAAAACGAAATCGCGACTCGATTTAACACGTTGACCACAAAAGCAGACGAGATCCAAATTTACAAATACGTTGTACATAACGTTGCTCATGCGTTTGGCAAAACCGCGACCTTTATGCCTAAACCTCTCGTTGGTGATAATGGGTCAGGTATGCACGTACACCAATCACTAGCAAAAGATGGCGTCAATTTATTTGCGGGTGACAAATACGGCGGTCTCTCTGATCTTGCCCTGTATTATATTGGCGGTATTATCAAACACGCCCGTGCTATTAACGCTTTCGCTAACCCATCAACTAACTCGTACAAACGTCTTGTTCCAGGGTTTGAAGCACCAGTTATGCTTGCTTATTCAGCGCGTAACCGCTCTGCATCGATCCGTATCCCTGTCGTGCCAAGCCCGAAAGCGCGTCGTATCGAAGCTCGCTTCCCAGACCCAGCAGCAAACCCATACCTTGCGTTCGCTGCACTGCTAATGGCAGGCCTTGATGGTATCAAAAATAAAATCCATCCTGGTGAAGCCATGGATAAAGATTTGTACGACTTACCAGCAGAAGAAGCCGCTGAGATTCCAAAAGTCGCCGAATCTTTAGAAGTCGCGCTAAAAGCACTTGACGAAGATCGTGAGTTCCTGACCGTAGGTGGCGTGTTCTCTGATGATTTCATTAACTCTTATATTGCTCTGAAATCAAAAGATGTTGAGCGTGTCAATATGGCCGTTCATCCACTTGAGTTTGAACTTTATTATTCGGTGTAATCAGCACCTAATGTAAATCTCAGCTTATTTTGCAACGTAATTCTAGGCTCGCCTCGCAGGCGGGCCTTTTGTTTATTTGGCTTTCTTTCCATTCACTTTAACATCGTCATCGTCTAACCAAACAGGAGCATAACCGTCAAACCTAATACCTAATTCGGTGCTCACTAGCTCCATTGCACCATTTCTGAGCAAATAAGCCGTAAAATATGAGGTAAAAAATGAATCCGATATTTATCGTGTGTTTACTGATCTACAGCGTGCTGTTGCCAATCACCTGTCATGCACAAACGGTGTACGTTTGGGAAGATGAACACGGGATAGTTCATTTTAGTGATTTTGCTCAGAGCCCACATGCTCAATTAATTACCTTATCAGTCGACGATCATCTTGCTCCCGAGCCTCAATTTAGTGAAGCAATACCAATCGATGAACCCCTACCAAGTAAAACCTCTCAACCTAGCCGCTCCGAGTTGCCAGCCTTAGCACTACAGATAATCTCGCCACTTGATCAACAAACGATTCGTGATAACCAAGGACGAATTAAAGTTGTCGTTGAGTTAAGTCGCCCTTTGACAACCCATCAGCACCTACAACTGATGCTTAATAACCAAGCCTATGGTGCGCCTAATACGCAAAATTATTGGGAGTTAAAAAATATCGATCGAGGTGAACATCGTTTGATGATTCAAGCAATTGAAAACGGCAAGGTTATTGCATCAACTAAGTCAGTAACGGTTTATTTACATCGAGCTGCGCGGCATTAATCGGTCATTGTATGATCTCATACTGAGTGAACAAACCATAGCAAGCTGATATCTCATGCTTTATCAATGCAAAAGGGTGACAACACCTCGTCAGCCAATGCCGCGATAACTGACAGCCATGAGAAATGAAGACTCTCGCTCTTATTTAAGCTTTTGCTTTTTATTCCGTTGCGCCATACTGAACTATCGACCGCACCAAACTGGTGCAATGTATCAATGGGTAATAGGATGCCGCTGTGAATCTAGACCGAAGTGAAGCGATATTAAATAATCTCGTCACCGCAACGTTGTTACTCGATGAGAACTTATCTGTTCGTTATGCTAACCCTGCGGCGGAGCAACTCTTCTCGCAAAGTGCTAAACGTATTCTTCATCAATCATTGTCTGCACTCGTACAACATGCCTCGCTTGATCTCGCTTTATTAACTCAACCATTACAAAGCGGACAAAGTATTACCGACAGTGACGTCACGTTTGTAGTGGATGGCAAACCACTGATGCTAGAAGTCACGGTAAGCCCTTTTTCATGGCAAAAAGAGCTCATGCTATTGGTTGAAATGAGGAAGATTGGTCAACAGCGACGTTTAACACAAGAACTCAACCAACATGCTCAGCAACAAGCAGCAAAGTTATTGGTGCGAAGTTTGGCCCATGAAATTAAAAATCCGTTAGGAGGATTACGCGGCGCAGCGCAACTACTCGAGAGAATGCTTCCTAATCGTGAACTAACTGAATATACGCAAATCATTATTGAACAAGCCGATCGTTTAAGAACGCTAGTCGACAGGCTACTTGGCCCCCAAAAACCTGGAAAAAAAACGCATGAGAATTTACATGTTATTCTAGAAAAAGTAAGGCAATTGATTGAATTGGAAACAACCCACTCAATCACCATTGAAAGAGATTATGATCCGAGTCTACCTGAGCTATTGATGGATACCGATCAAATTGAACAAGCACTATTAAATATTGTTAGTAACGCTGCGCAAATTCTCGCTCACCAACCTTATGGAATGATTACGCTGCGTACCAGAACCGTGCATCAAGCCAATATTCACGGTCATCGTCATAAATTGGCCGCTAAAATTGAAATCATCGACAATGGCCCTGGCATCCCTCTTGAGCTGCAAGATACCTTATTTTATCCCATGGTGAGTGGCCGAGAAGGAGGAACAGGACTAGGACTGTCCATCTCACAAAACCTCATTGATCAACACAATGGAAAAATTGACGTTGAAAGCTGGCCAGGGCGTACCGCATTTACCATTTATTTACCCATTTAACCTGACCAGGATCCGGTCGAATAAAAAGGAGAACAAACATGAGCAAAGGATACGTCTGGGTGGTTGATGATGATAGCTCAATCCGCTGGGTTCTCGAAAAAACCTTAGCCGCAGCCAATATAAAATGTGAAACCTTTTCTGATGCAGAAAGTGTCCTAATGGCGTTAGAAAGAGAGACACCAGATGCACTGATCTCTGATATTCGAATGCCTGGCATGGATGGTATTGAGCTACTTAACCAAGTCCATTCTCGTACGCCTGAATTACCGATCATTATTATGACGGCTCATTCTGATTTAGATGCAGCCGTGAATGCGTATCAGAAAGGCGCTTTTGAATATCTCGCCAAACCTTTTGACGTCGATGAAGCCGTTACCTTAGTCGAACGAGCGATGGCACACGGACAAGAGCAGCGCACGACTCAAGTACAGCACACAATCTCAACCTATAGATCACCTGAAATTATTGGCGAAGCACCGGCGATGCAAGAGGTGTTTCGAGCGATTGGCCGACTTTCCCGTTCCTCCATCTCGGTACTGATTAATGGAGAGTCAGGAACAGGTAAAGAATTGGTCGCTCATGCTTTACATCGTCATAGTCCTAGAGCACAAAAACCATTTATCGCCCTTAATATGGCTGCCATTCCGAAGGACTTAATTGAATCCGAACTGTTTGGACACGAAAAAGGGGCTTTCACTGGAGCAAATAGTGTTCGTCAAGGGCGCTTTGAACAGGCCAACGGGGGAACTCTCTTCCTTGACGAAATTGGTGATATGCCACTTGATATACAAACACGATTATTGCGAGTCCTTTCTGACGGACAATTTTATCGCGTTGGTGGGCACCTAGCTTTAAAAGTTGATGTTCGCATTGTGGCTGCAACCCATCAACACTTAGAAAAATTAGTTCAACAAGGAAAATTTCGTGAAGACTTATTTCATCGCCTTAATGTGATCCGAATTCACATTCCGGCTTTACGTGAGCGGCGACAAGATATTGAAAAACTGACTAAACATTTTTTAGCATTAGCAGCAAAAGAGCTCAGTGTAGAAATGAAAACATTGCATCCTAAGAGTGTTGAAATTCTTAATCGCTTGGATTGGCCAGGTAATGTAAGGCAACTAGAAAATATGTGCCGATGGCTAACAGTAATGGCCAGCGGCAGTGAAGTTTTGCCAAGCGACTTTCCGCCAGAGCTACTCCAACAACGTAAAGCAGTAGAAACAACAACGGATATACATTGGCAAGCTCAGCTTGAGGTCTGGGCAAGATCTGCATTAGCGGCTGGTGAAACCGATCTTTTAACCCATGCTCAACCAGAATTTGAACGTATCCTATTAGAGGTAGCGCTCGATCATACTCACGGCCATAAACAAGAGGCAGCTAAAGTATTAGGCTGGGGACGCAACACCTTAACGCGTAAATTAAAAGAGCTTTACTCGTAAGCTATCAACACTTTCAGTAAACAATAACAAAATAAAGATGAATTGTGCAGATTCCCAAGCTCGTCTTACTGACAGACATGCGTTTGGTTTTTATACTTGATTGACAATATGACTTGGAAAAATGCCATGATAACCAAAAACTTCCCTCTTACCGATTTACATCGCCATTTAGATGGCAACATACGCACTCAAACCATTCTCGACCTAGGTCGTAAGTTTAATGTCGCACTGCCTGCCAATACGGTAGAAGGCTTAACACCTTATGTACAAATCGTTGAAGCAGAGCCTTCGTTAGTCGCTTTCCTATCTAAATTGGACTGGGGAGTTGCGGTACTAGGTGATTTAGAGGCATGCCGTAGAGTCGCCTATGAGAATGTAGAAGATGCTTTACGTGCTCAGATTGATTATACCGAATTACGATTTTCACCTTACTACATGGCCATGAAACATAATCTCCCTATTGCTGGTGTCGTTGAAGCCGTCGTGGATGGTGTACAAGCTGGGGTTCGCGACTTCGGGATTCAAGCTAATCTGATTGGTATTATGAGCCGAACTTTCGGAACCGATGCATGCCAGAAAGAATTAGAGGCGATTCTTAGCCAAAAAGATCATATTGTCGCAGTCGATCTTGCTGGTGATGAATTAGGACAACCTGGAGAGCGCTTTGTCCAACATTTTAAACAAGTTAAAGATGCAGGGTTACATGTCACAGTACACGCTGGAGAAGCCGCTGGTCCTGAAAGTATGTGGCAGGCGATTAAAGAATTAGGGGCTACACGTATTGGCCATGGCGTCAAAGCGATTAACGATCCCAAGCTGATGGATTATCTGGCAAAACATCATATTGGTATTGAATCTTGTCTAACATCTAATATTCAAACCAGTACGGTTGAAAGCTTAGAGAAACACCCAATTAAACTCTTTTTAAATCACGGTATCTTGGCTTGCCTTAACACAGATGACCCTGCTGTAGAAGGCATAGAACTTCCTCACGAATATCTGATCGCGGCGCCTAAAGCGGGCCTTAGTGGCGAACAGATTTATCAGGCACAGAAGAATGGTGTAACACTTGCCTTCTTATCTGAAAGTGAAAAACAGACGTTAATAAACAAAGTCGCCGCACGCCACTAGGCCAATATAAAAAAGGCCAATATAAAAAAGGCCAATAATATAAAAAATAAAAAAGATCGAAACATTCGATCTTTTTTATTGAGATTTAATCAGGTGCGTAACGCAAAAAAGCCGCTAATAAATTAGCGGCTTTTTAAATAGTGGCGGAGAGATAGGGATTTGAACCCTAGGATAGCTATTAACCATCGCCGGTTTTCAAGACCGGTGCTTTCAACCACTCAGCCATCTCTCCACAATTTTTAATCCACAAGAAAATAATATTTGCTCATGGTCGGCCGCTTATTAAGCGGAAAAATTAAAGCCTGGCGATGTTCTACTCTCACATGGGGAGACCCCACACTACCATCGACGCTGTTTCGTTTCACTTCTGAGTTCGGCATGGAGTCAGGTGGGTCCAAAACGCTATGGTCGCCAAGCAAAT
>NZ_VHSI01000014.1:0-85187 GCF_013048705.1 Vibrio sp. A11
GGGGTTATACTCATTGTTGGAAGGGTATGAAACATTGAAAATCTATTCGGAACCGCCGTATGCGATCCACGCTTGTACGGTGGTGTGAGAGGACGGCGGGAGTGATCCCGCCTCCTACTCGATTTCGCCTCATTCGTTTATTTTTCCAACACCCCCTTGCAAGTCAATCTGTGATCTGTATAATGCACCCCCACTGGTTAAGCCAGTTGTGAACCAATGAGCAGCGAGGAGCAAGCTTGTGGCAACACAGGTGAGGTAACGTATACTCAGCTTATGTTCGCAGTTAATAGGATTAGCTTTAGTTAATTTAATTAGCTGACAATGTGCCCAATCGGGGTACTACGGTTTCACATAAATCAATCGACATTCACCCGCCATGGCAGGTTCGAATGGCGATATTGTTTGTGTAATTTTTACTTATTGGAGCTCTGTCTCATGCAGAACCAACGCATCCGTATCCGCCTTAAAGCTTTCGATTACAAACTAATCGATGCTTCTACAGCGGAAATCGTTGAAACAGCTAAGCGTACCGGCGCACAGGTTCGTGGTCCAATTCCACTGCCTACTCGTAAAGAGCGTTTCACTGTTCTTATCTCTCCACACGTAAACAAAGATGCACGTGACCAGTACGAAATTCGTACTCACAAGCGTCTGATCGACATCGTTGAACCAACTGACAAGACTGTTGATGCACTTATGCGTCTTGATCTTGCTGCTGGTGTTGATGTTCAAATCAGCCTAGGTTAAGGGAGATTAGAAGAATGATTGGTCTAGTCGGACGTAAAGTGGGTATGACCCGCGTATTTACTGAAGAAGGCGTTTCTATCCCAGTAACTGTTGTTGAGGTTGAAGCGAACCGTGTTTCTCAAGTGAAAACTCTTGAGACTGACGGCTATGCTGCTATTCAAGTAACAGCTGGAACTAAGAAAGCTAACCGCGTAACTAAGCCAGAAGCTGGTCACTTTGCGAAAGCAGGTGTAGAAGCTGGTCGCGGTCTTTGGGAATTCCGTTTAGAAAACGGCGAAGAGTTCGAAGTTGGTGCTGAACTGACTGTTGAACTGTTCAACGAAATTAAGAAAGTAGACGTTACTGGTACATCGAAAGGTAAAGGCTTCCAAGGTGCTGTTAAGCGCTGGAACTTCCGTACTCAAGATATGACTCACGGTAACTCTTTGTCTCACCGTGCTCCTGGTTCAATTGGCCAATGTCAAACTCCAGGTCGCGTATTTAAAGGCAAAAAAATGGCAGGTCACATGGGTGCTGAGCGTGTAACGACTCAAAACCTAGAGATCGTACGTGTTGACGCTGAGCGCAATCTGCTTCTTATTAAAGGTGCAGTCCCAGGTGCAACTGGCGCTAACGTGATCGTCAAACCAGCTATTAAAGCATAACGTCTAGGAGTAAGTAATGGAATTGATGGTTAAAGGTGCTAACGCACTAACTGTTTCCGAAACTACTTTCGGACGTGAGTTCAACGAAGCTCTTGTACATCAAGTAGTTGTTGCGTATGCAGCAGGTGCTCGTCAAGGTACTCGTGCTCAAAAGACACGTTCAGAAGTTTCTGGCGGTGGCGCTAAGCCATGGCGTCAAAAAGGTACTGGCCGTGCACGTGCTGGTACAATCCGTAGCCCAATCTGGCGTACAGGTGGTGTTACTTTTGCTGCGAAACCACAAGATCACAGCGTTAAAGTAAACAAAAAAATGTACCGCGGCGCTATGAAAAGCATTCTTTCTGAGTTAGTTCGTCAAGAGCGTTTAATCGTTGTTGATAACTTCTCGGTTGAAGCACCAAAAACGAAAGAGCTAGCGGCTAAGTTGAAAGAACTTGAGCTGAACGATGTTCTTATCGTGACTGGCGAAGTAGACGAGAATCTATTCTTAGCTGCTCGTAACCTGTACAAAGTTGACGTGCGTGATGTAACTGGTATTGATCCAGTGAGCCTAATCGCATTTGACAAGGTTCTAATGACTGCTGCTGCAGTTAAGCAAGTTGAGGAGATGCTGGCATGATCCGTGAAGAGCGTCTACTAAAAGTTCTACGTGCACCGCACATCTCTGAAAAAGCCACTATGGCTGCTGAAAAAGCGAACACGATCGTTTTCAAAGTAGCAAAAGATGCAACTAAGAAAGAGATCAAAGCAGCTGTAGAAAAGCTATTTGAAGTTGAAGTTAAGTCTGTAAATACTCTTATTCTTAAGGGTAAGACCAAACGTCAAGGTCTACGCCAAGGTCGCCGCAGCGACGTTAAAAAAGCGTATGTGACTTTGAAAGAAGGTCAAGATCTTGACTTTGTTGGCGGCGCGGAATAACAGGAGTAGTTGAATAATGGCTATTGTTAAATGTAAGCCGACTTCCCCTGGTCGTCGTCACGTTGTTAAAGTTGTTAACGCTGACCTCCACAAGGGTAAGCCATACGCACCTCTTCTAGAGAAAAACTCTAAGAATGGTGGTCGTAACAACAACGGTCGTATCACAGTACGTCATATCGGTGGTGGTCATAAACAACACTATCGTTTGATTGACTTCAAACGTACTAAAGACGGTATCCCAGCGAAAGTTGAACGTCTAGAATACGATCCAAACCGTAGCGCAAACATCGCTCTCGTATTATACGCAGATGGTGAACGTCGTTACATTATTGCACCTAAAGGCCTCCAAGCTGGTGATACTATCCAGTCTGGTGTTGATGCGCCAATCAAAGCAGGTAACACCCTGCCATTGCGCAACATCCCTGTTGGTTCAACGATTCATAACGTTGAGTTAACTCCGGGTAAAGGTGCACAGCTAGCTCGTTCTGCTGGTGCGTATGCTCAACTTGTCGCTCGCGACGGTGCATACGTTACTATCCGTCTACGTTCTGGCGAAATGCGCAAAGTACTTTCTGAAGGCCGTGCAACAATCGGTGAAGTTGGTAACTCTGAGCACATGCTACGTGAGCTTGGTAAAGCGGGTGCTTCACGCTGGCGCGGCGTACGTCCAACCGTACGTGGTGTAGTAATGAACCCTGTTGATCACCCACATGGTGGTGGTGAAGGCCGTACTTCTGGTGGTCGTCATCCTGTATCTCCATGGGGCGTACCAACGAAAGGCTACAAAACTCGTAGCAACAAACGCACTGACAAGTACATCGTACGTCGTCGTAATAAGTAATCTATTTAAAGAGGAATCGCCATGCCACGTTCTCTCAAGAAAGGTCCATTTATTGACCTACACTTGCTGAAGAAGGTAGAGAAAGCGGTGGAAAGCGGAGACAAAAAGCCTATTAAGACTTGGTCCCGTCGTTCAATGATCATTCCAACAATGATCGGTTTGACCATCGCTGTCCATAATGGTCGTCAACACGTTCCAGTTTTTGTAACTGACGAGATGATCGGTCACAAACTGGGTGAATTTGCCCCAACTCGCACTTACCGCGGCCATGCTGCGGATAAGAAAGCTAAGAAGCGTTAAGGAGTAGATGATGGAAGCATTCGCTAAACATAACTTTGCTCGCATTTCGCCTCAGAAAGCTCGCTTAGTTGCAGATCAAATTCGTGGTAAGTCAGTTGACCAAGCTCTAGAAACGTTAACGTTCAGCAACAAAAAAGCGGCTGAACTTATTAAGAAAGTTCTAGAGTCAGCAATCGCTAACGCGGAGCACAACGAAGGTGCTGACATTGACGACCTACGTGTCGCTAAAATCTTCGTAGATGAGGGCCCAACCATGAAGCGTATTATGCCTCGTGCAAAAGGTCGTGCGGATCGTATCTTGAAGCGTTCAAGCCACATCACTATTGTTGTCGCAGACCGCTAAAAGACTAGGAGAGTAAGCAATGGGTCAGAAAGTACATCCTAATGGTATTCGTCTAGGCATCGTTAAGCCTTGGAATGCTACATGGTTTGCTAATACCAAAGATTTCGCTGACAACCTAGACGGCGACTTCAAGGTACGTCAATACCTCACTAAGGAATTGGCAAAAGCGTCTCTATCACGCATCGTTATCGAGCGTCCTGCTAAGAGCATCCGTGTGACTATTCACACTGCTCGCCCAGGCGTTGTTATCGGTAAGAAAGGTGAAGACGTTGAGAAGCTACGCGCAGCAGTAGCGAAGATTGCAGGTGTACCAGCTCAGATTAATATTTCTGAGGTACGTAAACCTGAGCTAGACGGTCAGCTAGTGGCTGATAGCATCGCGTCTCAACTAGAGCGTCGTGTTATGTTCCGTCGTGCTATGAAGCGCGCGGTACAAAACGCTATGCGTCTAGGCGCTAAAGGTATCAAAGTGGAAGTAAGTGGCCGTTTAGGCGGCGCTGAAATTGCACGTTCTGAGTGGTATCGTGAAGGCCGTGTGCCTCTACACACTCTACGTGCTGACATTGATTACGCAACTTCTTCGGCTCACACTACCTATGGTGTGATTGGTGTTAAAGTCTGGATCTTCAAAGGTGAAATCCTAGGCGGTATGCCAGCTGCTAACGCAGTAGAGCCAAAGGCTGACAAGCCTAAGAAGCAGCGCAAAGGCCGTAAGTAAGGAGTCGACAGATGCTACAACCTAAACGTACCAAGTTCCGTAAGGTTCATACAGGTCGTAACCGTGGTCTAGCAAAAGGTACTGAAGTAAGCTTCGGCACCTTTGGTTTGAAAGCTGTAGGCCGTGGTCGTCTAACTGCTCGTCAAATCGAAGCGGCACGTCGTGCTATGACACGTCACATTAAGCGTCAAGGTAAAATCTGGATCCGTGTTTTCCCAGACAAACCAATCACAGAAAAACCACTTGAAGTTCGTCAAGGTAAGGGTAAAGGTAACGTTGAGTACTGGGTAGCCCAAATCCAACCTGGCAAGGTGATGTACGAAGTTGATGGTGTACCTGAAGAATTGGCTCGTGAAGCGTTCCGCCTAGCGGCACGTAAACTGCCATTCAAGACTACATTTGTAACTAAGCAGGTGATGTGATGAAAGCACAAGATCTACGCGAGAAAAACGTTGAAGAGCTTAATGCAGAGCTACTAGGTTTATTGAAAGAGCAGTTCAACTTGCGCATGCAAGCGGCGACTGGTCAACTTCAGCAAACTCATACTCTGAAAGCTGTCCGTCGTGATATCGCACGTGTGAAAACTGTTTTGACTGAGAAGGCAGGCGCATAATGAGCGATAAAATTCGTACCCAACAAGGTCGTGTTATCAGTGACAAGATGGACAAATCTATCGTTGTTGCTATCGAACGTTTCGTGAAGCACCCAATTTACGGTAAATTCGTTCGTCGCACGACTAAAGTACACGCACATGATGAAAACAACGAGTGTGGCGCAGGCGATACCGTTGAAATCCGTGAGTGTCGTCCATTGTCTAAGACTAAGTCTTGGACTTTGGTAAAAGTAGTAGAAAAAGCGAAAATTTAATTGAGCTTTTAATGCGAATACAGCGGCCCCGATTATTTTTGGGGCCGCTTGTTTTTTGACTACCCAATCACAAAAAAGGGTGGTACAATTCGCGTCCCTTTAAAGAGGCAGCCCGACCCGAGATGGGTCTAGTTTTTTTAATATTTAGCGGAGCACTAACATGATCCAAATGCAAAGTATGCTGGACGCAGCTGATAACTCAGGCGCTCGCAGCGTAATGTGTATTAAGGTTCTGGGTGGCTCTCACCGTCGTTACGCCCATGTTGGCGACATCATCAAAGTTACTGTGAAAGAAGCAATTCCTCGCGGTAAAGTGAAAAAAGGTGATGTATTGAAGGCGGTGGTAGTTCGCACCCGTAAAGGCGTACGTCGTCCAGACGGTTCTGTCATTCGCTTCGACCGTAATGCTTGCGTATTGCTAAACAACAATACCGAGCAACCAATCGGTACACGTATCTTTGGTCCAGTGACTCGTGAGCTTCGTAACGCGAAATTCATGAAGATTGTGTCACTAGCACCTGAAGTTCTGTAAGGAGCGGCAAAAAATGGCAGCTAAAATCCGTCGTAATGACGAAGTGATCGTTCTTGCTGGGAAAGACAAAGGCAAGAAAGGTAAAGTAACTAAGGTTCTAACAACTGGTAAAGTTATCGTTGAAGGTATCAATCTAGTTAAGAAACATCAAAAGCCAGTTCCTGCGCTTGGTATCCAAGGTGGTATCGTAGAGCAAGAAGCAGCGATTGATGCATCTAACATTGCGATCTTTAATGCAGCAACCGGTAAAGCGGACCGTATCGGTTTCCGTTTCGAAGATGGTAAGAAAGTTCGTTTCTTTAAGTCTAACAACGAAATCGTTTCTAACTAATAGAGTAATTTGGAGTTCTACTATGGCGAAACTGCATGATTACTACAAGTCGTCTGTAGTCGCTGAACTGGCCAAACAGTTCGGTTACACAAGCGTCATGCAAGTCCCTAGAATTGAGAAAATCACCCTCAATATGGGCGTTGGTGAAGCAATCAACGATAAGAAACTACTAGAAAACGCAGCTTCTGATATGGCGACCATCTCTGGTCAAAAGCCACTTATCACTAAAGCTCGCAAATCTGTAGCTGGTTTCAAAATCCGTGAAGGCTACCCAATTGGTTGTAAAGTAACCTTGCGTGGCGAGCGCATGTGGGATTTCTTAGAGCGTTTGATTTTTATCGCTCTACCACGTGTACGAGATTTCCGTGGTGTTAGCGCTAAGTCTTTTGACGGACGCGGTAACTACAGCATGGGCGTTCGCGAGCAAATCATCTTTCCGGAAATCGACTACGATAAAGTCGATCGTGTACGCGGTCTTGATATCACTATCACGACGTCTGCTGGTACCGATGAGGAAGGCCGTGCTCTGCTGGCTGCCTTTAACTTCCCATTCCGTAAGTAAGGTGAAGGGTTACTGTTATGGCTAAACAATCAATGAAAGCACGTGAAGTAAAACGTGCCAAGCTAGTAGTTCAGTACGCAGAAAAGCGTGCAACACTTAAAGCTATCATCAGCGATGTAAACGCATCTGAAGAAGATCGTTGGAATGCAGTTCTTAAACTGCAATCACTTCCACGTGATTCGAGTGCATCACGTAAGCGCAACCGTTGCAACCAAACTGGTCGTCCACACGGTTTCCTACGTAAATTCGGTCTGAGCCGTATTAAAGTTCGTGAAGCTTGCATGAAAGGCGAGATTCCTGGACTTCGTAAGGCCAGCTGGTAATTGCCACTTAATCATTTGGAGTAAAGTTTATGAGCATGCAAGATCCGATTTCGGATATGCTGACCCGTATTCGTAACGGTCAGGCAGCAAACAAAGTTGCTGTTAAAATGCCTTCTTCAAAGCTTAAAGTTGCAATTGCTGCACTACTTAAAGCTGAAGGTTATATCGCAGACTTCGCTGTTGAAGGCGAAGCAAAACCTGAGCTAGAAGTTACTCTTAAGTACTTCCAAGCTAAACCAGTAATCGAGCAAATCAAGCGCGTGTCTCGTCCAGGTCTTCGTGTTTATAAGAAGAAAGACGAACTACCATCAGTGATGGGCGGTCTTGGTGTTGCTGTTGTTTCCACTTCCAAGGGTCTCATGTCAGACCGCGCTGCACGTAAAGCAGGTCTTGGCGGTGAAATCATTTGCTACGTAGCTTAATAAATAGGAGTAGAACATGTCTCGTGTTGCTAAAGCACCTGTCGCTATTCCAGCTGGCGTAGAGGTGAAACTAAACGGCCAAGAGATCACGGTTAAAGGTCCTAAAGGTGAACTATCTCGTGTAGTTCATACTGGCGTCGTGATCGCACAGGAAGAAAACAACCTAACGTTCGGTCCTCGTGAGGGAATCGCAAACGCTTGGGCTCAAGCAGGTACTGCTCGTGCTCTAGTGAACAATATGGTTGTTGGTGTTACTGAAGGCTTTACTAAGAAGCTCGTTCTTAAGGGTGTAGGTTACCGTGCTGCTATGAAAGGCAACGCTGTAGGTCTAACTCTAGGCTTCTCTCACCCAGTTGAGCACGAGTTGCCAGCGGGTGTTAAAGCCGAATGTCCAAGCCAAACTGAAATTGTCCTAACTGGTTGTGATAAGCAAGAAGTTGGTCAAGTTGCGGCTGACATTCGTTCTTACCGCGCGCCTGAGCCTTATAAAGGTAAAGGTATTCGTTACGCAGATGAAAATGTGCGTACTAAAGAAGCTAAGAAGAAGTAAGGTAACACTATGGATAAGAAAGCATCTCGCATCCGTCGTGCTACACGCGCACGTCGTAAGATTGCAGAACTGGGTGCAACTCGCCTAGTAGTACACCGTACTCCTCGTCACGTGTACGCTCAAGTGATTGCAGCTAATGGCTCTGAGGTTATCGCCGCAGCTTCTACTGTAGAAAAAGCGATCCGTGAGCAAGTGAAGAATACTGGTAACATCGATGCAGCAAAAGCAGTAGGTAAAACTGTTGCTGAGCGTGCGCTTGAAAAAGGCGTATCGTCAGTTGCGTTTGATCGTTCTGGTTTCCAATACCACGGTCGAGTAGCCGCGCTAGCAGAATCTGCTCGCGAAGCTGGTCTGAAATTCTAAGGTAGGGTTGGAAGATGGCTAAAGAACAACAAGTTCAAGCGAATGATTTGCAAGAAAAATTAATCGCAGTTAACCGTGTTTCTAAAACGGTTAAAGGTGGTCGAATCATGAGCTTCACTGCACTAACAGTTGTTGGTGACGGTAATGGTCGTGTAGGTTTCGGTTACGGCAAAGCACGTGAAGTACCTGCAGCGATTCAAAAAGCAATGGAAAAAGCGCGTCGTAACATGTTTACTATCGCACTTAACGAAGGCACTCTTCACCATCCAGTGAAAGGTCGCCACTCGGGCTCTAAAGTTTACATGCAGCCAGCTGCAGAAGGTACAGGTGTTATCGCCGGTGGTGCGATGCGTGCTGTACTTGAAGTTGCCGGTGTACATAACGTTCTATCTAAAGCATACGGTTCTACGAACCCTATCAACATCGTTCGTGCTACGATCGATGCTCTAGTAGATGTTAAGTCACCAGAAATGGTTGCAGCTAAACGTGGTCTAACTGTTGAAGCGATTTCGGAGTAAGAACACATGGCAACGATTAAAGTAACTCAAACTAAAAGCTCAATTGGTCGCCTACCAAAGCATAAAGCTACTTTGCGCGGTTTAGGTCTTCGTAAAATCAACCATACAGTAGAACTTGAAGATACACCGTGTGTACGCGGTATGATCAACAAGGTTTACTACATGGTTAAAGTTGAGGAGTAATCAGAATGCATTTGAATACTCTATCGCCGGCTGCGGGTTCTAAGCCTTCTAAGAAGCGTTTAGGTCGTGGTATCGGTTCTGGCCTTGGTAAAACTGGTGGCCGTGGTCACAAAGGTCAAAAGTCACGTTCTGGTGGCGGTGTTCGTCCAGGTTTTGAAGGCGGTCAGATGCCTCTGAAACAACGTCTACCTAAATTCGGTTTCACTTCTCGTAAGAGCCTTGTGACTGCTGAAATTCGTCTAGCTGAGCTAGCGAAAGTAACGGGTGATGTTATTGATCTAAACAGCTTGAAAGCAGCAAACCTTGTAACGAAGAATATTGAATTCGTTAAAGTTGTTCTTTCTGGCGAGATCAATAAAGCAGTGACTGTTAAAGGTCTACGCGTGACTAAAGGCGCTAAAGCTGCAATCGAAGCTGCAGGCGGTAAAATCGAGGAATAATCTCGAGGATTGAGGTACAGATGGCTAAGAAACCAGGACAAGATTTTCGTAGTGCTCAGAGCGGCTTAGGTGAGTTAAAGTCGCGCTTATTATTCGTAATTGGTGCACTTTTAGTATTCCGAGCGGGCTCTTTTGTGCCGATTCCTGGTATTGACGCTGCTGTACTTGCCGATTTGTTCGAACAGCAAAAAGGTACCATCATAGAAATGTTTAACATGTTCTCTGGTGGTGCTCTTGAGCGTGCATCTATATTAGCACTGGGCATCATGCCGTATATTTCGGCGTCAATTGTTGTCCAGTTGCTAACTGTAGTTCATCCAGCGTTAGCCGAGCTCAAAAAAGAGGGTGAAGCAGGCCGTCGTAAGATAAGCCAATATACACGCTACGGCACGCTTGTACTTGCAACATTCCAAGCGATAGGTATTGCAACAGGCCTACCAAACATGGTCAACAATCTGGTTGTTATTGACCAAACCATGTTTACCCTGATTGCGACCGTGAGTTTAGTAACCGGTACCATGTTCTTGATGTGGTTAGGTGAACAGATTACAGAGCGAGGGATTGGGAATGGTATCTCCATTCTTATATTTGCAGGTATTGTTGCTGGATTGCCATCGGCAATAGGACATACTATCGAGCAAGCGCGTCAAGGTGAACTGCATGTGCTTCTTCTGTTGTTGATTGCGGTATTAGCTTTTGCTGTTATCTACTTTGTTGTTTTCATGGAGCGTGGTCAACGTCGTATCGTTGTTAACTACGCAAAACGTCAACAAGGTCGTAAAGTTTTTGCAGCGCAAAGTACTCACTTGCCATTAAAAATCAATATGGCTGGTGTTATACCTGCAATTTTTGCATCAAGCATTATTTTGTTCCCAGGAACACTCGCTCAGTGGTTTGGTCAAAATGGTGAGAGCCAATGGTTCGGTTGGTTAACCGACGTATCATTAGCGCTTAGCCCTGGTCAACCATTGTATGTAATGCTTTATGCCGCAGCGATTATTTTCTTCTGTTTCTTTTATACGGCGTTGGTTTTCAACCCACGTGAAACAGCTGATAACCTGAAGAAGTCAGGTGCATTCGTACCCGGTATCCGCCCAGGCGAACAGACAGCAAGATACATTGATAAAGTAATGACTCGTTTAACCCTAGCCGGTGCGTTATACATTACCTTTATCTGTCTGATCCCTGAGTTCATGATGGTCGCGTGGAACGTACGTTTCTACTTCGGCGGTACATCATTACTGATTGTAGTAGTGGTTATTATGGACTTTATGGCACAGGTACAGACTCATTTGATGTCAAATCAATATGACTCTGTGTTGAAAAAGGCAAATTTAAAAGGCTATGGCCGCTAATACGGTCGCCATTTAAGTTAGATTTACGGAGTTTAGCAATGAAAGTTCGTGCTTCCGTTAAAAAAATCTGCCGTAACTGTAAAGTTATCAAGCGTAACGGTGTCGTTCGCGTGATTTGCAGTGAGCCAAAGCACAAGCAGCGCCAAGGCTAATAAGCAGAAATTTTTACTTGAAAATTAAAGGGTGGTCGAGTATATTTCTCGGCCTACCTTTTGCGTGCAAAAGAAGTAGTATCCCGCAGCGTATCCTCGACGGGCTTTGCTGCGGATAATTCTTTTATAGAAAGTACTAGGAGTGAATAGTGGCCCGTATAGCAGGCATTAACATTCCTGATCAAAAGCATGCTGTGATCGCATTAACTGCAATCTACGGCATCGGTAAAACCCGTTCAAAAGCTATCCTAGCTGACGTGGGTATTGCTGAAAGTGTTAAGATCAGTGAACTAACTGAAGAGCAGATCGATCAACTGCGTGATGGTGTAGCTAAATACACTGTAGAGGGTGATCTTCGTCGTGAAGTTTCCATGAACATCAAGCGTCTTATGGACCTTGGTTGTTACCGTGGTCTTCGTCATCGTCGCAGTCTACCACTACGTGGACAGCGTACTAAAACCAACGCTCGCACCCGCAAGGGTCCGCGTAAGCCGATCAAGAAATAATCGGGAAGGGTAGAGTACAATGGCTAAACAACCAACTCGCGCACGTAAGCGTGTACGCAAGCAAGTTGCTGATGGCGTAGCGCATATCCACGCATCTTTCAACAACACAATCGTAACCATCACTGACCGTCAAGGTAACGCATTAGCTTGGGCTACTGCTGGTGGTTCAGGTTTCCGCGGTTCTCGTAAATCAACACCGTTTGCTGCACAGGTTGCTGCTGAACGTTGTGCTGAAATGGCTAAAGAATATGGCCTAAAGAACCTAGAGGTTATGGTTAAGGGTCCAGGTCCAGGTCGTGAATCTACAGTTCGCGCACTGAATGCTGCTGGTTTCCGTATCACAAACATCGTTGATGCGACACCAATCCCTCATAACGGTTGTCGTCCACCTAAGAAACGTCGCGTTTAACGTTTCTGGGAACATTGGAGAAAGATCATGGCAAGATATTTGGGTCCTAAGCTGAAGCTTAGCCGCCGCGAAGGTACTGACTTGTTCCTTAAGTCAGGCGTTCGTGCGATTGATACCAAGTGTAAAATTGATAACGCACCAGGTGTACACGGCGCTCGTCGCGGTCGTCTATCTGAGTATGGCGTTCAGCTTCGTGAGAAGCAAAAAGTTCGTCGTATCTATGGCGTTCTAGAAAAACAATTCCGTAACTACTACAAAGAAGCTGCTCGCCTAAAAGGTAACACAGGTGAAAACTTACTTCAGCTTCTTGAAGGCCGTTTGGACAACGTAGTTTACCGTATGGGTTTTGGTGCGACTCGCGCTGAAGCTCGTCAGCTAGTTAGCCATAAAGCTATCCTAGTAAACGGTAGCGTTGTAAACGTACCTTCTTTCAATGTTGCGGCTAACGACGTTGTTGCAATCCGTGAGAAAGCGAAAAAGCAATCTCGCATTAAAGCAGCTCTAGAAGTTGCAGAACAACGCGAAAAACCAACTTGGATTGAAGTAGATGCAAGCCAGATGGAAGGTACATTCAAGCGTAAGCCTGAACGTTCAGACCTATCTGCTGACATCAACGAACAATTGATCGTCGAGCTTTACTCTAAGTAAGGTTTAAACTAAAGAGAGGACACAATGCAGGGTTCTGTAACAGAATTTCTTAAGCCACGTCTTGTTGATATCGAACAGGTCAGCACGACACACGCAAAAGTAACTCTTGAGCCATTAGAGCGTGGTTTCGGCCATACTCTTGGTAATGCACTTCGCCGAATTCTTTTATCATCTATGCCGGGTTGTGCCGTAACAGAGGTAGAAATTGAAGGCGTACTTCATGAGTACAGTACCAAAGAAGGTGTACAAGAAGATATCCTTGAGATTCTTCTTAACCTGAAAGGACTGGCTGTTCGCTTAGGCGAAAATAAAGATGAAGTGTTCATTACATTAAATAAATCAGGCTCGGGCCCTGTGGTTGCAGGTGACATCACCCATGATGGTGATGTAGAGATCGTAAACCCTGAACACGTTATTTGTCATCTCACTGATGACAACGCTGAGATCGCTATGCGTATCAAAGTAGAACGTGGACGTGGTTATGTTCCTGCTTCTGCTCGTATTCATACTGAAGAAGATGAACGTCCAATCGGTCGTTTGCTTGTCGACGCAACATTCAGCCCAGTAGACAAAATTGCCTACTCTGTTGATGCTGCTCGTGTTGAGCAACGTACAGACTTAGACAAACTCGTCATCGATATGGAAACGAACGGTACTCTAGAACCTGAGGAAGCTATCCGCCGTGCAGCAACGATTCTTGCTGAACAGTTGGATGCGTTCGTAGATCTTCGTGATGTACGCGTTCCTGAGGAGAAGGAAGAGAAGCCAGAATTCGATCCGATCCTACTGCGTCCTGTAGACGATCTTGAACTAACAGTTCGCTCTGCTAACTGTTTGAAAGCAGAAGCGATTCACTACATCGGTGATCTAGTACAGCGCACTGAGGTTGAGCTACTGAAAACGCCTAACCTTGGTAAGAAATCTCTTACTGAGATTAAAGACGTGCTTGCATCACGTGGTCTTTCTCTGGGCATGCGCCTAGAAAACTGGCCGCCAGCGTCAATCGCTGAAGATTAATCGATATTAGTTAGAAGGATTTGGTCATGCGCCATCGTAAGAGTGGTCGTCAACTCAACCGCAACAGCAGTCATCGCAAAGCGATGTTCAGCAACATGGCTAGCTCTTTAGTACGTCATGAAGTTATCAAGACTACTTTGCCAAAAGCGAAAGAGCTGCGTCGCGTCGTTGAGCCTTTGATTACACTAGCTAAGACTGACAGTGTTGCTAACCGTCGTCTTGCATTTGCACGTACTCGTGATAACGAAGTTGTTGCAAAACTATTTAACGAATTAGGTCCACGTTTTGCTGCACGTCAAGGTGGCTACACTCGTATTCTTAAGTGTGGTTTCCGTGCTGGCGATAAAGCTCCAATGGCTTACATTGAGCTTGTTGACCGCCCAGAAGTAGCTGTTGAAGCTGCTGCTGAGTAATCAGTTCGCGAATAAAAGGCCGAGCATTAGCTCGGCTTTTTTATTACCCTATCGGGGTATCTTATCTATAGCTCACGTGAAACATAATCTTGTCTTCCGATCCTCTGCTTGGATTTTCTTTGTCCTTTAATATTGGACCGTTCTCTTATTGTTATTTCCAGAGACCTTGCAACGCACCAACTAAACTGCTTCCAGCGCCCTGACTTGTTAAATACTGAATAATAATTGGTGTAAATTGTCCGATCATATTGGCATCCAAACCTAATTGGTTAAAGACATGAGTAACGTCGCTGAGATTAGCCATCCTTGCTGGCGATAAACCGGTTGTCGATAAGCCTAATTGAGTGAGTTGCTCAAGATTAGGGATTAATCCGTTAAGTTCAGTTTGATGTTGATCCGCTAATTGATTCTCGGCGAGGGCTAATAATGCTGCTATTCCACCACCAGCCTGTTGGTCTGAGATTGGAAGTTGACTTTTTACTTGGTTAATCAGTGTGGTATGTTGCTTGGTTTCCAATAAGCCACTACCAACTAATGTGGCTAGGTCTTGATTTGATTGTCCACCAATTTTGATAAAAGCCATGCTAGGTGTACTACTGAGTAACGTTGAGATCAGTAGTGTACGGAATAAGGTTTTGTTCATGGGGGGATAGGCTCCTAAAATGCTATTGATCACTTTTTGTCGTAAATAGAGGTTATGTGTCTGAACAGTGTAGCAAACCTATGATGACTGATTCATCTCTGGCGATTAATCTCAGAAAATTCGTATAAAAAAAGCGGTGCATTGCACCGCTTAACAATAGAATAGCGTATTAATGATGATTAAAGAATATCGAGCAATTCTACTTCAAACACGAGTGCGGCAAAGGGTGGAATTGCTGCGCCAGCGCCACGTTCACCGTATGCGAGATCATGTGGAATATACAGTTTCCACTTTGAGCCTACAGGCATCAATTGTAGGGCTTCGACCCAGCCTTTAATAACGCCAGTTACAGGGAACTCTGCAGGCTGGCCACGAGAAACTGAACTATCAAAAACGGTACCATCCGTCAGCTCACCATGATAATGGACACGGACAGATTTGTCAGACGTCGGAATTTCACCAGAACCTTGAGTGATCACTTCATACTGTAAGCCTGAGTCAAGCACGGTAACTTCTGAGCGTAGAGCATTATCTTTAAGGAACGTTTCACCTTCTGCAGCAGCGACTTTAGCGGCCGCTTGCATTGCTTCTTCAGCACGCATATGCATCGCTTGTAAGGCTTGGTTAATTTCGTCGATTTCAATTGCCGGCATATCACCGACAAGCGCTGTCGCGATACCAGCAGCAATGGCATCCACATTTAGCCCTTCAAGGCCGCTGCCCGCTAGTTGTTGGCCCATTTGTAGACCAATGCCGTAGCTGGCTTTTTGTTCTACGGTTTCAAATTTTACGTCAGACATACACGTCACTCTTTGTCACAAAAAGAAAGCCCACAGAATACCAGCTTCAGCGCTATGAGGAAATGCTTGACGAAGATTCATGTTATAAAGGTGCCAAGGTGTGATTCAGATCGAGACTTCAAGCTTTAATCTTCAAGATTGTGTCAACCTTTGGTTGAAGCAGGGTCATGCTCTATACTCTTAGCGCATGAGTTTTTATACTGTACCAAGTCAATGAAGGGCGGATAAAAATGAATCGTCGACACAGAAAAAAGCAACAGCCCCATTCTCTGGGGAAAATAAAACAACAATGGTTGCATCAGTGGGCGGCTATTGATTGGCGATCTTATGCTAAGCGGCTGGCTCAGTATCCTATCTGGTTACGTCTTAAGCTTCTTTGGGGGCAACTGCCTGTTTATCATCAACGCGGCTTAATGGTTTTGATTCCGGTTGTGATCTTGTTGTTATTTTTCCCTTCCTCACCGAAACAGGATGCTCCAACTCGTACTCCCGCACCAGCCAGTACTCGAGTCTCGATTGCTCTTAATACCCAAGGTTTAAGTGAACAAAGCGTCGAGCAACCTACAGCGGTGACAATCTCTGCTACTCCTCAGGAAAAGGTATGGCAAGAATATATTATTAAGCAAGGGGATACTTTGTCACAGGTGTTTAGAAGCAACAACTTGCCCTTAGCTGATCTTAATGCGTTAGTGAGAATTGAAGGTAGTGATAAGCCCTTGAGTCAAATACAGCAAGGGCAACGGATCCGTTTTAAGTTAGCCGCAGATGGGCAACTGGATATTTTACAGTTAGAACGTAATAATCAGTCAGTGATGTTTTTCCGATTATCGGATGGCGGTTTTGGGCGCAGTCAATAATCGAGAGTGATAAACACGCTACTTAACCAGCTTCATATCGATGTGAGGAATACCATCTTCTAAGTAGACAGCAGAGGTTGGTTGGAAACCATAGCTCTGATAAAAATTCTCTAGATAATGCTGTGCACCGATTTCTATGTCCTTATCTGGCCATTGATGTTGGCACTCGACCAATGCTTGATCTAGCAATTGACGTCCAAGGCCGTTTCCCCTTGCTTGTTGTTGGGTGGCGACTCTGCCAATACTTGCAGAAGGGTAGCTGATTCCCGGAGCGAGTAGTCTTGCATAAGCAATCAAGGATTGATCTTGATAGCCTAACAAATGCCATACGTCAGACTGAATATCTTTATCATCGAGTTCCGGATAAGCGCAGGCTTGTTCGACGACAAACACATCCACTCGCAGTTTGAGTAATTCATACAATTGTTGAGTGGTTAAACCCGTAAAGGGAAGGCATTGCCAAGTGATCATCGTGAGCTTCCTTTGAAAATGAAAACTTGACTCTAGCAAGCTTAACAACAGGATTCATTAACAAAGGTTAATATTGATGAAGAATTTCACCGCTATCCCCTTTCTACTTGAAGCTGCGGGGTGTTGGCTACGTTCGTTCACCCCAATCATAGAGTCTTTCTATGTTCATGGAGATGAACTCACTTGCCGCCCATCTGCAACTCCACGTTGTTTGGGTATAGATCATTAAAGATTCACTAGCCACACGAGGTTAAATAACGATAATAGACGTTTAATTTCGTCTAACCAAAGGACGCCCCTTGAGTAATTGTGCATTTTCGACCGTACCACTAAAACCTGAACTACTTTCTAACCTTGAGACGTTGGGATACACCCAAATGACTCCCATTCAGGCATTAAGTTTACCGACCATTTTAGCGGGCAGGGACGTTATCGGCCAAGGAAAGACAGGCTCAGGGAAAACGGCCGCTTTTGGATTAGGCGTTTTATCCAATCTTGATGTCAAACGCTTTCGCGTGCAAGCGCTAGTGCTCTGTCCTACTCGTGAGTTAGCCGATCAAGTGGCGACTGAAATCCGTACGTTAGGTCGCGCTATCCATAATATTAAAATTCTCACCTTGTGCGGTGGTATGCCGATGGGGCCGCAAATCGGTTCATTAGAGCATGGCGCGCATATTCTGGTTGGCACACCAGGACGTATTTTGGATCATCTTGAAAAAGGACGGATTGATCTTTCCGAGCTGAACACTTTAGTACTCGATGAAGCAGATCGAATGTTGGAGATGGGCTTTCAAGATGCATTAGATGCGATTATTGCTCAAGCGCCAACAGTCAGACAAACCTTACTATTCAGTGCCACTTTTCCTGCACAAATCAAGCAGGTGGCTGAGCGGATCATGCGTAATCCGGAAATGGTTAAAGTTGAATCTACCCATAGCTCAACCACAATTAAACAATACTTTTATAAACTTGAAGGTGCGGAGGCGCGAGATAAAGCGTTAGCCCAGTTGTTATTGCATCATCAACCAGAATCAGCGGTGGTATTTTGTAATACCAAAAAGGAAGTCACTCATGTTGCCGAGCAGTTAAAGCATAAAGGGTTCAGTGTGATTGAGCTACACGGTGATTTAGAGCAGCGCGATCGTGACCAAGCCTTGGTGCAGTTTGCCAATAAAAGTATCTCGATTTTGGTCGCTACCGATGTGGCCGCTCGTGGACTGGATGTCGATAACTTAGATGCCGTGTTTAACTTTGAGTTGTCCCGCGATCCTGAAGTGCATGTGCATCGTATTGGTCGTACGGGGCGCGCTGGTAGTCAAGGATTAGCGATCAGTTTCTTTAGCGACAATGAGATGCATCGCGTGGCGATGATTGATGAATACATGGATATGCCGATTGAGCCAGCTCAATTGCCAGACATGAGTGGACAGAATGCCGCGCCTTATCAAGCGAATATGGTGACGATCCAGATCGATGGTGGTAAAAAACAAAAAGTTCGTCCAGGTGATATTTTAGGCGCTTTAACCAGTGATGATGGGATCGATGGCCAGTTCGTCGGTAAGATTAATGTTTTGCCGATGCGCGCTTATGTTGCCGTGCATAAGTCGGTGGCTAAACGAGCGTTGCAGAAAATGGAAACCGGGAAAATGAAAGGCCGCCAATTTCGCGCTCGTTTATTGAAATAAAGCCGCCCTGCGGTGTTGCGACAAGGCCAGCGTTTAATCGCTGGCTTTTGCGTTTATGCGGGCTTTAATTCGACTTAAGCTGATGGGAGTGATCCCTAAGTAGGCGGCAATCTGACCATTGGTCAACTGTTTTTTAAGGGCTGAAAAATGGTCATTAAAAAGTTGATAACGTTCTTCGGGGCTATAAAGCAGCATAAAGCGTTCTTTATTTTCTTTATGCATCAACTGAGTTTCCAGTAGTTTGAGGTAGAGAGAGTGACGAGTTGCGCGCCAAGAATGTAAGATGTGGATCGGCAATTCAATTAAACGCACCGGGGTTAACGTTTCTAATAAATAGGGAGAAGCTTGATGCTTGATGAGACTTTCAAAACCAATTACCCAGTCTTGAGCCCAATAAAATTCTTTACTGAACGACTTACCTTGCTCGGTTAGATAGCAAGCATGACACACGCCCTCTAACACGAAATAGATCTGTTGGGGGATGTCGCCTTGGTGAATTAAAATATGTCGCGTCGGTAGTTCAAGTGGTTGGCTGCATGAAATTAATTGATTGATCTCATGTGGTTCAAATCCATCACTTGAGAGTTGTTGTTCAAACTCAACATACATATCAGGCTGTCCAATTGAAATAAGAAATTGATATCGCCATATTACCTGAAATTGTAGCGGTATTGGTTAGCTTCGTTCGCTCAATGACATCGTTATTGATACTGATAGAGATAGCTTTATTTAGCGTCGACTGGCAATGTCATGTTGTGTGGTGAGACGAGACGAACTTGAAGGTCAGTTAACATCATCAAAACCCATGAACCTCATTATTCGGTTCATGGGTAAGCGATAAAAAACTTATTGGGTGAGATCAATCCGGTAAATAGCAAAGCCGAGTGGATCGCGAGCGACTTTTTGCATGGGGTACTGGCCTTTGGCCTCAATAAATTGTGCCGCCTTGTCGCTAGGCGAGGTTTCAAAACGCACATCTAAGCGAGCATTGGTTTTGATAGGCGCAAATGACCAATTGTTATCAGCACTAGGGGTAACGTGGCCTTTTTCTGCGCTGATGCGCGAAATATAGCTTGCTACCACGGTGCGGTTTTCATCCGGTGAATCAAAGGCAACAAACTCACTGCCCGTACCAGCAAATTTATTACTGTAGGCGCGATAGTTATTGGTAGCAACCAAAAAGGTTTGCTTAAGATCCAGCGGTTGACCTTGATAAGTTAAACCGACAATACGCTCAGCCTCTTTATTGATTAGCTTACAATCACCGTCGTATTTTGCCGGTTGAGTGATATCAATTTGATAATTGACCCCATCGATGACATCAAAATTATAAGTACGGAAACCCTGCCAATTAATCAGACTTTGTGGCTCTGCACTGTGTGGGTCAATCTGATTAAATTGACCAGCACTGCACTCTAACCACTCTTTGACCTCTTTACCGGTCATTTTCAGCGCCACCAGTGTGTTAGGGTAGAGATAAAGATCCGCCGCGTTACGGAAGGTCAGTTGTCCAGCTTCGACTTCAGTGAAGCCATTAGGATCATCTTTGCGACCCCCGACTTTAAAAGGGGCAGCTGCTGATAAAACGGGTAATCCAGCCAGATTAGCATCGCCTTGAATAAAGCGCTCGATATAATCTTTTTGGGCTAAGTTGACGATTTGTATGGTTGGGTCATCTTGCACTAGAGCTAAAAAGCTGTACATCACATCATCGGCTTTACCGATGGGTTGATTGACAAACTCTCGTGTTGCTTGATGGTCATTAGCTAAGGCTTTGACGATATTCTTATCTGCCGACACCAGTGCTTGTTGCGTTTTACGATCGAAAATTGGCCGTGCTTCTGCACGTCCATTGACCACTTGCCATTGGCCATGTTCATTTTTTAAGGTTAAATCCATCACGCCGACATGGCTACCCCAACGACCGGGCATCACAGCAGGAATGCCATTGATAGTACCTTGATTAATATCAGCACCTGGTAAGTTGGCATAGTCTGCACTTGGGAATACCGCGTGTGAGTGTCCAAAGGCGATTGCATCAATACCTTTGACTTGGGTGAGATAATAAACCGAGTTTTCCGCCCCAGCTTGATAAGGATCGGTCGAGATCCCTGAATGAGGAATCGCGATGATCACCTCGGCGCCTTGCTGTTTCATTTGTGGAATGAGCGTTTCTGCGGTTTGCTTAATGTCTTTAGCAAACACTTTGCCTTCAAGATTTTTCTTATCCCAGACCATGATCTGCGGAGGGACAAAGCCAATGTAACCCACCTTCACGGTTTGAGATTGACCACTTTGATCAGTAAAAGTATGGGTTTTAATCAAATAGGGTTGGAAATAGTGCTTGCCAGTGTGTTGATCAAACACATTGGCATTAATGTAAGGAAAGTCCGCTCCCTTGATCGCCTGCTGGAGAAAATCTAAACCGTAATTAAACTCGTGGTTACCAATATTGCCCACATCGTAGCCGAGTTGATTCATTGCTTTATAAGCCGGGTGAATCTCGCCTGGAGTGATGCCTTTTGCCGCCATATAGTCACCCATAGGGCTACCTTGCAGTAAATCACCGTTATCGACCAGTACCGAGTTGGTCACTTCTTGCTGAGCTTGCTTGACTAAGCTTGCCGCACGAGCCAACCCTAATTGTTTGGATGGCATATCTTTGTAGTAATCATAATCCATTAAATTGGTATGAATATCAGTAGTTTCAATAATCCTGAGTTGGAGTGTTTCCGCCATTGCTGGTCCTGCCATGCTTAAAAGACCCGTTAACACGGCGATGGATAAAGAGTGATGTACTGATGGCATAGGTAATTTCCTGTTGATTATCTGGGGTACGGTTTGAGTTACCTCATTGGCAATGGCTGCAAATGTAACAAATTGTGATGCAATGTGTCGGACTGAACATCACAAAGTGTGAGTTATTCCGGGTCTTTTACCGCTTAAAAGTCAGGTGAGTGACTGCTTATCAGCTTTTAGTATAAAAAATGAAATTTTAGAATTTCGAGTAATAACATCCACCGCTCATAATGACGTCATCAATTTGAGTTAAGGATGACAACGATGGCGGGTTTTCAACACGTTACGACCACAAAGGTCAAACAGGCAACGCTGGTGGCATTGGATGGAGGGGCAACATCGAGCCCTTATACTCGCCTGTCTCGTAGTCAATTGCGCGCCGGCGAAGTGGCGTTGATTGGTGCCGGTCCTGGCGATCCTGAACTGCTGACGGTCAAAGCGCTCAATTATCTACAACAAGCGGATGTTGTGCTCTATGACTATTTGGTCTCAGAGGACATTATGGCGCTGATCCCCAGCACAACCATTTTAGTTTGTGTGGGGAAACGGGCTGGTCATCATAGTGTTCCACAAGAAAAAACCAATCAACTGCTGGTCGATTTTGCCCAATTGGGTCATCGCGTGGTGAGGATCAAAGGCGGTGATCCTTTTATGTTTGGTCGTGGTGGTGAAGAGTTGGAAGTGTTGGCGGATGCTGGCATCGCATTTCAAGTGATCCCTGGTATTACTGCAGCAGCAGGAGCGACCGCGTACGCTGGTATTCCATTAACCCACCGTGATTATGCACAATCGGCTTTATTTATTACCGGACACTTAAAAAATGACACCATTGATGAGATGGAGTGGCCGACCTTAGCGCGCGGTCATCAAACCTTAGTCATCTATATGGGATTGATGAATGCCACGATGATCACGCAACAACTCCTCCTACATGGACGTCAAGCCTCGACGCCGATTGCGATCATCGAGCGCGGTACTCAACAAGCCCAAAAAGTCTTTCGAGGCGTTTTGCAAGATTTACCCCAATTAGCGACTCAAGCGCAATCACCGGCCTTAATTGTGATTGGTGAGGTGGTCGCGTTAGCCGATAAATTGGCTTGGTTTGGAGAGCAAACTGAGCGTCCCACTCACTACCACTATGCCTAATTGATTATTTTACTCTTGCCATTTTCTTGTTCGAGACAATGACGAGGCAGCGAAAAGGAAACCGACAGAATGGATCCACAACGTTTAACCCATTTACAGCAGCTTGAGGCGGAGAGTATTCATATTCTTCGCGAGGTGGCAGCAGAATTTGCGAACCCAGTGATGATGTACTCGATAGGTAAAGACTCCTCCGTGATGTTGCATCTGGCTCGCAAAGCATTTTATCCGGGAAAAATTCCTTTTCCTTTACTGCATGTGGATACGGATTGGAAATTTCGCGAGATGATCGAGTTTCGTGATGCGGCAGCTGAAAAGTATGGCTTTGAGCTTTTGGTACATAAAAACCCAGAAGGATTGGCGATGGGGATTAATCCTTTTGTGCATGGCTCCTCGAAACACACCGACATCATGAAAACTCAGGGGCTTAAACAAGCGCTGAACCATTATGGGTTTGATGCCGCTTTTGGTGGTGCTCGTCGTGATGAAGAAAAATCCCGAGCTAAAGAGCGAGTGTATTCGTTTCGAGATCAAAACCACACTTGGGATCCGAAAAACCAACGTCCAGAGCTATGGAAAACCTATAACGGGCAAATTAATAAAGGGGAAAGTATTCGCGTATTCCCTTTATCGAACTGGACGGAATTGGATATTTGGCAATACATCTATCTAGAAAACATCGATATTGTGCCGCTGTATCTTGCTGATGTCCGCCCGGTAGTTGAACGAAATGGCATGTTAATTATGGTCGATGATCAGCGGATGCCATTGCAACCGGGTGAAGAGGTTCAATACAAGCGAGTTCGGTTCAGAACCCTCGGCTGCTATCCCCTAACCGGAGCCGTAGAATCTGAAGCCGATACGTTGACCGGGATTATTGAAGAGATGTTGGTGGCAACGTCCAGTGAGCGACAGGGGCGGGCGATCGATCACGATCAGTCTGGATCGATGGAACTGAAAAAACGCCAGGGTTACTTCTAAGGATTTGAGGAAAGAAAATGAACAGTGCAGTGCATGCTCAACTTGCTGAGCTGGGTATTGAAGGATACCTCAGCCAACATCAACATAAATCATTATTACGCTTTCTAACCTGCGGCTCGGTTGATGATGGAAAAAGTACGTTAATTGGTCGTCTGTTGCATGATTCTAAGCAGATCTATGAAGATCAGCTCGCCGCGGTTCATTCGGACAGTCAGCGCGTGGGAACCACCGGAGAGCGGCCCGATCTTGCGCTATTGGTCGATGGCTTACAAGCCGAGCGTGAGCAAGGAATCACTATCGACGTCGCTTATCGCTATTTTTCCACTCAAAAACGCAAATTTATCATTGCCGATACCCCAGGGCATGAACAGTATACGCGTAATATGGCTACCGGGGCGTCGACCTGCGACTTAGCGATTATCTTGATTGATGCTCGTAAAGGGGTATTAGATCAAACCCGCCGACATTCGTTTATTGCCCATTTATTGGGGATCAAACACTTTATCGTCGCGATCAATAAGATGGATTTAGTGGATTATTCCCAAGCGCGATTTGAAGAAATTGCTCAGCAATACGCTGATTTTTCAAAGCATCTTGCCCAAGATATTGCTATTCAGTTGATTCCTATCTCTGCGCTAGAAGGTGACAATGTCGTCGAGAAAAGCCAATTTATGTCTTGGTATCAAGGTGAATCACTGCTCGAGCGACTAGAAAACGTGCAGATTAAGCCACCGAGTCTCAACGCAGATTTTCGTTTTCCCGTTCAGTATGTCAATCGTCCCCATTTAGATTTTCGTGGTTTTGCTGGTACGGTTGCCGCGGGCACAATTCATGTTGGTGATAAGGTCAAAGTGTTACCGTCTGGAAAAACCTCTGCGATTACGCGGATTGTTACTTTTGACGGAGACTTAAGCCATGCCAATGCTGGACAAGCGGTCACCTTGACGTTACAAGATGAGATCGATATCAGTCGTGGTGATCTGTTAGTGTTGGCCGATGCTGATGTTTCGCTAACCTCGCAACTCGTCGCGGATGTGGTATGGATGACAGAGCAGCCACTACAACTTGATCGTGAATACGACATTAAAATCGCAGGTAAGAAAACTCTGGGTCGAGTGACCAACATTGAGCATCAATACGATATTAATCAGCTAAGCACCTTCAATACTGAACAGCTACCACTGAATGGTATTGCCCGTTGTCAATGGCGCTTTACCCATCAACTGGCGGTGGATAACTATCAAGATTGTGCGGATACTGGCGGTTTTATTATTATTGATCGTTTGACTAACGTCACGGTCGGAGCGGGTTTGATTCGCGAGTCGCTGCAAGCCGTAGATTTACCAACTGCAACGGGATTGTCGGCTTTTGAGTTAGAATTTAATGCGTTGGTCCGAAAACATTTCCCTCATTGGGATGCGAAAGATCTCAGCCAGTTCAAGGGGCAATAATGCACACTATCGATAATGTCACTGAACCGACGATCGTTTGGCATGAGCATCATGTTGATAAAGCCCATCGAGCACGATTGAAACAACAGCGCCCAGCGGTATTGTGGTTCACTGGGCTATCTGGAGCTGGAAAGTCAACCATTGCGGGAGCTCTAGAACAACGCCTTGCTGAGCTTGGTTACCATACCTATTTATTGGATGGCGATAATGTGCGTCACGGATTGTGCGCAGATTTAGGTTTTTCAGAGCAAGATCGCCGGGAGAACATTCGCCGCATCGGTGAGCTTGCCAAGTTAATGGCCGATGCAGGATTGATTGTGTTAACGGCTTTTATCTCACCGCATCGTGCTGAAAGGCAACGAGTTCGAGCATTAATGCCTGAAGGTGAATTTTTGGAAGTGTTTGTGAATACTCACTTAGCGGTGTGTGAGCAGCGTGATCCAAAAGGGTTGTATAAGAAAGCACGAGCGGGTGAACTGACTCAGTTTACTGGGATTGATTCGGTGTATGAAGCGCCGCTGGAGGCAGAGATTGATTTGCCCGCTGGTGAAGAGCCGGTCGAGGCATTGGTTGAGCGCTGCATTGTGGCGTTACAGCAACGAGGGATTATTGGTTAAAGCGATACCACTCACCCTTTGATCGTGAAAGCCATTCATCCTGATGAGTGGCTTTTTTTATGTGTGCGATTTATACCGTGTGATGAATGGTACTGCTGGCGTCACTATGGACAATAAATTTTTGTCCTAACAGAGCGATCAGTTGATCATAGTAACCACTATTGGGTTTATTGCCTAATAGTCGGCAGAGTTCATTGCCGGTAGGAGTGAAGCGATAGTACAGCAAGTGCACCCCTTTGGCAGTGACGTTTAATGTGAGCTGTTTACCTTGGTAGCTTAGCGTTAGCGGCGGATCAAATTCAATTGCCCCCGATTCTAATTCTGTGGCATGCAGTAAGCCAAGTTCGATTAATACCAGTAAGCTGGAATAAGGTAATTGGTGACTACCAATATTTAATGTTGAGGTGATATTGCGTTTGCCTAAACTAAAAATACTGTTTTGTACTTTAAGACCAAACAGTAATTTTAAACTCGGATCGCTGCCGAAACTGCAACTCAAACCGGCGGCACGTTGTAAAATTTGCGCTTCTTTGGGAGTCATGTTTTGCAAAATACTCAGTGCTTTCATTGAAGTAAACCCTGGGTTGGTCACTTCACGTTTCAGAACTTGCGCCCACAGACGCTGCATTGATGAGTTATGAATATCTTGCGCCATATCGAAGAAACGGTATAGCCAGTCTTGGTCAGGGTCTCCCGCCGTTTCGTTATGACACGAGAGATGTGCAAGACGTACGATTTGCTCCAGATTTTTTTGTCGCTGCTCTTTTCTCTCTCGCTCACGTTTTAACGCTCTATCTAACGGCGTTTTTTGCGGCTTCTCATCCAGTAATAAGGCATCTAACCCATGTTGCTGAGCAATCGATGAGATACGACTCGCGCTATCTTTTAGATAACTGGATTTTTTCTCTGTATTGGAATGGGTTGTGGTTGGATGCTCAATCACAACCGAGGATTTCAGCTCAGCCATGGGTTACCAAATTTTACCATTGAATCATACTCTAAAATGTACCGTGGATTGGCTAAGGTAACCAGTGAAACTCTTGGTGATAGCGCACAAATTTGCGCTATCATAAATGATAATAACTTGTTAAAATTGTTATCAACAACTGTGGGGGCACACTGACGCAATGAAGTACGATAAAGAAAATCGCTGGTTTAAGCATATATCGACCACTTTACTGTTTTTGATCTATTTGGGGTTATTAAGTTATTTAGCCAAATACATGATGTAACGAGTAAGGTGGTCTTTGAGTTAGCAATTATTTAACAAATGGTTACATGTCATCGTAATCTTCGATCGCGGTTCCTTCAATCAGATAGGCGGTTTCCGCCAGCTCAGCACTAACCACTTCGGTTTTCAATGTTCCTATCACATACACCACATCCCATAACTGTTGAATCGGAGCCCCTTGAGGGTACTTGACGTAAATGATCTGATTCGGTGGCGGTGGGGGGACATGAATACAGGCCCCAAAATAGGGAACCAGTAAAAACTCGGTGATGGAGTTTTCGTCTCCCTCAAGAGGAATGACAAAACCTGGGATTTTTACCTGACTGCCATTGAGCTCACTGCGTACACTGCCCACTTTGATTTGTTGGGCGGGTAGATCGAGGTTGTGATCGATCATTGGCATGCCCATCGCGTTAAATTGGTTGCGCTCATTTTCTGGAATGAGATCAATCCAGTCTAATTGCAGCGGTTCACCATTGGCGTAGACGTTAAAGCTTATCGCCGTAAGTAGTGGCACCAATAAGCTCAGTAACCATTTATACATCTTATTGTTTCTCCTAGAGTCGTATCGTCATACCATCACTGAGTGATTGACGGTAAGCACGCAGTGCAGGAATAAAGCCTATCATGGTGCCAGCCACTTGCACATAGCCCAGCAGTTGCCACTCATAATGAGTCAGGGCCTGGAGTTGCAGTTGAATACCATATTGACTCGCGACGATAGGGGAAGCGACCGCAAGAACAAGATATAAGCCGATTAAACCGGTGACAATGCCTAATAAGGTTAAAACACTCGCTTCGCTGATCAGTAAGGCAAAAATGTGTTTTGGTTGTGCCCCCATCGCACGTAAAATCGACATTTCGCGACGACGTTCTTGCAGGCTAGTCAGTAAGCTACTTAGCATGCCGAGTAACCCGGCAATAACGACAAAAACCGACACCGTCATTAACGCTTGCTCTGCAACGGACATCATTCCCCACAGTTCATGCAGTGCTACACCGGGTAGAATGGCACTTAATGGTTCCGCTCGGTATTGGTTAATTTGTCTTTGTAGCGCAAAGGTCTGAATTTTTGAATGCAAACCGAGTAGCATCGCCGTGATTTGCTGCGGTTCAAATTCACGCTGCTTTAACTCTTCTTTGCTCGGGGTATTGCCTAAATTAGCCCCAGACTCCCAGCCAACATGGATAGCTTCAATGGCTTCAAGAGAGACGTGGACGGTTTTATCTACCGGCGTGCCGGTTGGCGCTAAAATACCGACGACAGTAAAAGGCAGATTATCGTGCCGACTGAAGCCGACATCGCTGATGCCATGAGCGATAATGATCTCACTGCCTAAGTGATAACCGAGTTGTTTGGCGACGTCGGCACCGAGTACAGTCTCAAATAAGCCGGAAAACTCTCTGCCTTGAGAAAAAGTAAGTGGTTGCTTACTTCCATAGCGAAAGTGTTCAAAGTAGTTATGGTTGGTGCCCATGACACGAAAACCACGGTGCGAATCGCCCAGTGAAATCGGGATAGCCCATTTTACGGCGCGATGCTGGCTAAATTCTTGATAGCTTTTCCAATCAATATTATTGGTCGCATTGCCAATCCGAAATACCGAATAAAGCAGAAGATTCACTTGTCCTGAACGCCCTCCGACAATCAGATCGGTACCTGAAATGGTATTAGCAAAACTGCTCTTTGCTTGGGTGCGAATGCGCTCAACGCCCATTAATAAAATGACGGAAATCGCTACGGTAAGAATGGTTAATAAAGCGGTAGTTTTGCGATTCAGTAAGCTTTTCCACGCTAACTTGGTGACTACGCTCATGCAACACCTCGTGCTTGATTAATAGTAGGTAAGTACACACTTCGTTCAAACAGTTTCTCTAAAGTTGGATCGTGGCTAACAAAAACCAGGGTTGTGCCGACACGATTGGCTTCATCTAATAACAGTTCGATAAAGGCACTGCGGTTATCGTAATCGAGTGCGGAAGTGGGCTCATCGGCAATCAGTAGTGGCGGATCGCCAATCAATGCCCTTGCCGCGGCGACGCGTTGTTGTTGACCGATACTTAATTCCGTCACCGGCTTATTAAGCAGTGTGTCACTGAGCTTCAGTTGAGCGAGTAACTGTTTGGCTCGCTCGCGAATATCTCCAGAGACGTTCGCGCGGCGATGAGCTGAAAATTGACAGGGTAGGATGACGTTATCAATCACTGATAAGTAAGGTAATAAGTTAAATTGTTGGAAAATATAACCAATATTGTCAGCGCGAAATTTATCTCGTTGGCGAGATTTGAGTTTAGCTAAGTCATGACCGAGTAAGTGGACATGGCCTTGAGTGGCGGTATTAATTCCGGTCAGTAAGCTTAGTAAGGTCGATTTACCACAACCACTTGGCCCCTTTACAAACAGATGTTGCTTGGCAAGCACGCTCAAAGCATCAATATGGAGGGTCGGTTGAGGATTATTTGGCCACTGAAATTGTACATCGATAAGGTCAATTACGGGAGTGGCGCTTGGCAGCGGTTGGCTGTTCATCACTTATCCTTATTTGATGGAAAATCGGGTAAGCCAGGCTTACCCGATTGGGGCGTGAACGCTTACATCGGTTGATGCATTTACAGTGACAGACGAGTTTGTTGCTTGGTCAGCTCAACGGCAGTTTGTGTACGCTCGGTGAGTAAATTGACCAGCATTTTTTCCGTGCTTGGGAATAAGGCGAACCATTCTGTGTTGATCTGAGTGAGCGCGCCAACATTTTCACATTGATAGTGATATTGCGCAGTAAATTCACCGTGTTGATGCTTGTGATCGTGATGCTTATGATGGTCATGGTCATGGTCATGCTTATGATCATGTCCGTGATCATGATGAGCATGATCGCTATGATCATGGTTATCTTTGTCGCCACTTAGGGTGTGGCTAACATGGGTTTCTTCCAATTGACATTTCGCTGCCGAGCTTAAGGTAAACAGTGATTCTGCTTGTCCTAAGATATCTAATGCGCGATTAAGTGCTTGAACTTGGGTTTCGTTGTGTGGTGCGTGCTCAAAACCCACCACATCTGCGCCCGGAGCAGTGATCTCAATCAGCAAATCCGTGCCATCTTGAGCGATGTTAAGCTCAACTTGTCCATGAACATGAGCATCGTGTTGACGAAATTCTTGATGGGCAAACGCGGCGGTTGATAATACGGCAGAAATACTTAAGGCAAGCAAAGGTTTAGTTAGCATAGTGTTGATTCCATAACATAGGGATAGTAAATATTGTGTTGGTTAATGTATTGAACGGTTCAACGTTTTGGTGGTGAACGTGCTACATAAGTAATGTAGTCGAGTACCAAACAAAATGGGCTAACGATGGCTGGTATAAAACCCTGTGCTGGCCAAATAGGGATGATCAGAGTGGCATGCTCAAGGCCGTGTTTCATTACGGAAAACAGTTGGCAATGATGATCGGTATGTTGAGTTGGATGAATGTCTAATTGATGATTTATCACGGCGATATTGAGCCACAGCACCAACAATACGGCCAGTATACTGACAGTGTTGGTCGATAGACGTAAAGGCTGTGGTTTGACCATCATCTTATACCCAATACAACAAGAAGATTGTTATAGTATAACAATCTTCTTGTCTGGCAAGCCTTAAGGTTATTTTTCTAGCTGTTGTTGAATGAGCGATAGTACGTTTTGAATAGCATCGTCATTTAAAGCTCCTTCTTGGACAAATTGCACGATACCCTGTTTATCGAGCACGATGATCGCTGATGAGCGGTTTTGTAACTGCCAACTTTGTGCCACGATACCCGCTTGGTCAAGGACAATCGACGACCAAGGGAAATCGGTTTTGCTGCTTTGAGCCGATGATTTTACAAACGAGCCCGTTCCCCATACCGCATCATTTTGATTAATGATCGTTGTAGTTTGGTATGCATCACGAGGAAACTCTGCTGCGGTGAGTGCGGCCATGAGAGGGGCGTTCATTTCCTTGGCGGCGCTTCGACCAGCAATAGCTTGAATCACTCGAACCTTACCTGGGAGTTGAGTGCTACTCCATGGTACAAACTGAGTGTCTTTACCCTCCAATATCACTTCGCCATATTTTGCGACGTCGACGGCTGGGAGTGGCTGACCGAGTACTAGATTGTGTGCTGACGCAACGAGACTATGAGTGGCGATCAATAGAGTGAGTAGTATTTTTTTTATCATGGTAAGTCCGTTTTAGTAAATAAGTGGTTTAAGTTGATGGTGTATCGGTATGCAAGGACCGCATTGTGTTCTTGAAATTGGTAATTACTGTTATTGACGTAGGGACTAAAATTATAGAGCAAGAACGCATGTTTGCCTTTTTTGATCTCTAAATAAACCCCGACCGCCTGACCAAACTCACTAAGTTTGATGTTTTTTGTCTCGCCAAACTCGGGATGTAGGGGCTGAGTAATTTGATAATTACCACTCAGATTAAGATAACCTAGCCCAATACCAATCCCCGTTTTTACTTGCCATTTCTCTGGCTGGTGGCGATTAAAATGGTAAAAAAATAATGGCATCGCATACAGCGCATAGCCAGATATTTTGGTATCAAGATTGGTTAGCTGATTGTTTTGATGAAGCGTTTGTCGATTAACTTTGACGAGATTGCCATCCAGTTGAAATTGTACGCCCAACGAGCTTTGCTCTGAAAGATAATAGCCTTTTGATAAGAGAGAGACCGTTGGAGAAAGAGCGAGCTTATTATTCATTTGTGCAATGTTTTGATCGGATTCGTCGCGCACATCAATGTTGTTGGTGGTTAACTGTAGACCCAGATTGAGCTCAATAGCGCAAATTGGGAGGCTATAGCAAAGAGTAAAAATAACGCTCGTTCTTAAATAATTGATCATAACAGAATGCTCTTTCATCATTTAATGAGCCATTAATCAGCTCGCTTCGTTGATATTGCTGAAGCGAGCGTTATATTAGTGAGCTCGATTATTACTCACAAAAAGCACACCCCTGTGCCACCAAGGCCACAATATCCTTGCGGGTTTTTAGCGAGGTATTGCTGGTGAGAACTTTCCGCAAAATAATAAGCGCCAGCAGGAGTAATTTCGGTGGTGATCTCCGTTTTATGGTGTTCGTTTAGCAAAGCTTGATATTCTGCGCGGCTTTGCTCTGCTAGCGTTTGCTGTTCATCGGTGTAAGTGTAGATCACAGAACGATATTGAGTTCCTAAATCATTGCCTTGGCGCATACCTTGGGTTGGATCGTGATTTTCCCAGAAGGCTTGCAACAGTGTTCTCAAGGGTAACACCTTAGGATCGTAGATCACTCGGACGACTTCCGCATGGCCAGTTTTACCCGTACAAACTTCTTGATAGGTTGGGTTTGGAGTAAAGCCGCCAGCATAGCCGACAGAAGTAGAAACGACACCGTCTAAACGCCAAAATAAACGTTCCGCTCCCCAAAAACAGCCCATTCCAATCAGTAATTGCTCTTGTCCCGCGCTAGGTTTGCTGCTTAGGGGGGTATGATGGATAAAATGTTTGTCTTCAAACTCGATGGGAGTAGCACGGCCTGGTAAGGCTTGATCCGCTGAAATAAGCGAAGATTTGTTGAGCATAGCAATTCCTTATTAGTCATAGTCAATGGAACGTTGAGTGAAATTCTGTGTCTCACTGATACAATTTTTATTCAACATCGGATGCGATTGATCCAGAGTATTGTTCTGGAATATCAGCATTGATGATGTGATGACGTTCGTTGTTCGTCTTACGTGCCGAGATCGCTTTATCGCCACATCTGCGTGTAATCTATTGGCGCGTGAGCGATTATCCTACAGACTTCTTATCCTATAGTCGGTATGATTTAAAGTCTATTAACCTGAATTGCGGTAAGGCGCTTAACCACTATTTAACATGAGATCACTCCAATTCTATGTACTATTCGCGACGTTATTCTTCTCCTGCACTGTGTTGGCGAAAGTCGATTTAACCATTCGAGGATTAAGCGGCGATCTAAAAGATAACGTCGATGCCTATCTGTCCTCAATATCGACCAGCGATTACTCGACCCAGTTACGTTTTCAGTCGCGTCTAGAACAAAGGATAACCGCTGCATTAAATGCGCTAGGTTATTATCACCCGACGTTTGTTTTTGAAGTCACGGAACCGGATCGAGCGATGACGGTGCATGTTTCTCCCGGAGAAGTGGTACGTTTGGCGGTGGTTGAGATCGTGATTGAGGGAGAAGCGCAGCAAGATGCGGATTTTGCTCGCGTGATTGAACGTAGTGGCTTAAAGGTTGGTGAGACACTGAATCATAGCCAATACGATAGCCTTAAATCCTCCTTGCGTAACTTAGCGCTCCAAAAGGGGTATTTCGATGGCGATTTTCAGTTAAGTCGTTTGGAAGTGGTTCCCGATCGGCATCAAGCATTTGTTCGTTTACACTTTGACAGTGGCATTCGCTATCATTTTGGCGCCACGTCGATCTCTGGGAGTCAAATTGAAGAGGTTCGTGTTCGTTCACTGCAACCGTTTAAACAAGGCGATCCTTATTTAGTCTCACAAGTTGGTCAATTTAACCTTAACCTAGCCAATACGGATTGGTTTTCATCGGTATTCGTCAAACCCGATTTGGAACAGTTAAATCCTGATCAGCGTGAATTACCTATGGTGGTTGCTTTAGCGCCCAAAGCGCGTAATCAACTAGAAACGGGTATTGGTTATTCAACCGATGTTGGCGTAAGAGGCTCATTAAAATGGAAGAAGCCGTGGTTAAATGAATATGGCCACAGTTTTGATAGTAGTCTATCGATATCGGGTCCTGAACAGAGTATTACCGCAGGGTATAAAATTCCTCTCGAAGATGTACTTCGGCAGTATTACCGTATCCAATATGGGATGAAGCATGTCGATAATCGAGATACTGAAAGTCTTGAATCTAATCTCGTGCTAGAGCGTCATTGGTTGCTCGATAGTGGCTGGCATCGAACGGTGTTTTTGCGCTATCTAATTGAAAGTTATGAGCAGGGTTTACAAGATGATGGAGCGCAATTTTTAATGCCAGGCATTACTTATACCCGTACTCGTACAAGGCTGAATCGCTCGTTATTAACTTGGGGCGATAAGCAAACCATCACCTTAGAATACGCCGATCCCTCAGTAATTTCGGAAACGCGAGCCACTCGAGTCCAAGCTGGTAGCTCTTGGGTCAGAAGCTTAGGTGAGCGTCATCGTGGTCTATTCAGAATTGACGGTAGTGCCAACTTTGCCGACGAGTTCGATAAGCTCTCCCCTTCGCTGCGTTTTTTTGCAGGTGGAGACAACAACCTACGTGGTTATGGTTATCAATCTATTTCGCCGCGGGATGCCAGTGGCTCGTTAACGGGGGCTAAATACATGGCCACCAGCTCATTAGAATATCAATATCGAATTGGTGGTAATTGGTGGGCTGCGCTGTTTGTCGATTATGGTGACGCCTTTAATGACACCCCTGATTGGAAAACAGGGACCGGATTTGGTTTGCGTTGGGTTTCACCCGTGGGGCCGCTGCGACTTGATTTTGCATGGGGATTAGATTCTGAACCCGGCGATCGATTCAAACTGCATTTTACGTTAGGGCCTGAATTATGATTAAGCGAGCGATGAAATGGACCGGTTGGTTATCCGCAAGCTTGGCTGGCATTGTCACGCTTTTGTTGCTGTTGTTTGCTGGGTTATTTTTTACCAACAGTGGCTTAAATGTCTTAGTCTGGGGTGCTCAAAAAGCGTTACCCGATTTCTCGGTTCAATCGACCCAAGGGGCTATTTTCCCCCGTTTCACTCTTTATGGCATTGAATATCAAGAGCCATCATCCGCTATTGATCTGCAGCTTGAGCAGTTAACGCTCGCGGTAAATGCGAACTGCTTACTCGAACCGATGATCTGTATTAATGAGGTGATTGTCTCGGGATTGCAGTTTAATTTTGAATCTATTGCCGATTCAACGAATGAGTCGGCAGAGGTGGCATCAGTTCCAGTGACCGCGATTTCTACACCCGTGCCAATCAAATTGGGCCGATTAACCTTGAATAATATTCAGCTTAATCTGCTTGGTAATCAGATTGACTGGCAGCACTTTACGACCAGTGGCTCACTACAAGGCGATCGATTAACGATTGATCGCACGTTATGGCGAGGCGTACGCATTGCATTGGCTGAAGAACAGACGGAGCCGTCGGCTGCGACGAGCGCTTCTTCATCCGATGCGCTGCCGATAAGCTTACCTGAGGTTATTATTCCATTGCGAATCGAGCTGAGTCGCTTTGAATTGCGCGATTTTCTCCTCGAGCAAGCATCACCGATCGCCATTAATCACTTGGTGCTACAAGCTCAAGCCTTTCAGTCTCAAATTGACGTAAAAAACATAACCCTTGATATGCCAGAGCTGGACGCCTCTCTAACGGGGCGGGCGACTTTGCGAGGTGATTATCCTCTGAATCTCACTTTTCAGTCATTGCTGAAGTTACCAGAAGCGAAGGGACAAACTTTACAATTAAAGGCCTCAGGCAGTATGGCCGATCTCGCTTTGGAGGCGCAACTTGCCGGACTGGCACAGGCCCAGTTGCAAGCGAAATTAAAACCGCTACAACCCGATATGCCTTTTGATATCAAGGTGCAGCAGCTAAAAGCCCAGTGGCCGCTGGTCGGTGAAGGCGATTATGTTGTGCAAGCCCCTTTGCTTAACGCAAAGGGGAAGCTCAATGATTATCAGCTAGCCATCGAAGCAACACTAGCAGGACTGGATCTCCCTGAGATGAGCTTGGCAGTTCAAGGACAGGGTTCATTGACCCAGATAGCCTTGCATTCACTGCTTTTGAAGACCCTAAATGGTGAGATTGAGGGCGAACTGCAAGCCAACTGGCAACCAAACATTGATTGGCAAGCCAAGCTCAACGTTAAGCAGATTAATCCCGGTTTGCAATGGCCTGAAGCACCAGGGATGATCAGCGGCCAGTTAATCACTTCTGGCAAGTTGACCGAGCAAGGCGGCTTTGAGATTGGCCTGCCATTACTGGCTATTAATGGTGATTTTCGTGGCTATCCGTTGGATATTAAAGGGCAACTCAACGCCGCCGATCCGCGAGGTCAAGGGGAGTATCGCATCTCTACCTCTGGGTTAACGTTCGCGCACGGACCGAATCTCTTGACCGCCAAAGGTCAATTAGACCAACAGTGGCAAATGGATGTGGCTTTATCGTTAAAAGATTTAGCGAAAACAGTGCCGGATCTATCGGGGCAAGTAGCAGGTCACGTAACGCTACGTGGGCAACTGACAGAGCCAGATATTCAGCTGGATTTGCGCGCAGATCAGCTGGCTTGGTTAAACGAGGCAACGATTCGCGAATTATCGTTAGTTGGCCAGTTAACACCGCTGCCCTTACCACAAGCAGATTTACATCTCTCGATGACGGATGTCCGTTACCAAGAGCAGAACATAGAATCACTGCTATTGTCGTTGAATGGTCAGCAAGAGCAACATCATTTGACGTTAGAGGTTAAATCTCCCCTTGTGTCTAGCCAACTGGCGATATCAGGACGGCTTACCGAGTCGACCGCTTGGCGTTGGGATGGCCAGCTTGAGCGTATGAATATCGAGTCCATACAAGGGCCATGGCAGTTGAGTCATGCTACGGATATCAATGTTGACCTCGACCAAGCTCGTGCGATGATAGCGCCGCACTGTTGGTTACAAGCGGATGCCTCTCTGTGTCTTGAAGAAAGCGCCAGTGTAGGGGATAGCGGTGCAGTTCAACTCGCTATCAACCATTTCCAATTCAGTCAAATTCAAGGATTACTGCCATCAGAAACCCAGATAAAGGGGGAACTGAATGGTCAGTTATCGGCTCAGTGGTCAGCACAGGCGGCACCACAAGTTAAGCTTTCCGTTACCTTACCAGCCGGCGAAGTGGAGCAAAATTTGTCACAACCGATTATTTTGGGATGGGATGCGATGCAGCTTAATGCTGAATTAGCCAATAATTCCTTACAAGCGGACTGGTCGTTGCAAGTGACAAATAATGGTCAGTTTTCTGGTCATGTACAGATCCCCGATGTCACTGCAGAAGAAAAACAGTGGCAGGCCGGACTAAAACTGACCCCCTTTCATCTTGATTTTCTACAGCCATTAGTCGGTGAGTTTAGTCAAGCGGATGCGACGATAACGGCTGATTTAAGTTTGCAAGGGGCCATGCTTCATCCTCAAGTGCTGGGTAATATTGAGTTGACGGGGTTGCAGCTCAAAGGTGATATCTCTCCGGTTGATATGGATTCGGGCCAAGTTACGCTAGACTTTTCTGGTTACCAAGCGGCGCTGCATGCACAAATTGGTACGCCCGAGGGCTTACTGAATGTCACTGGTGATGCTGATTGGCACAACATGGCTGAGTGGCGAGTGAACAGTCGAGTGTTTGCCGATTCGCTGTTGGTGGATATGCCACCGATTGTAAAAATGAAGGTGATCCCTGATTTAACCTTAACCATGCAACCAGATGTGGCACAAGTCACCGGTTCTATCCATCTTCCTTGGGGACGGATTACGGTCGAAGAGCTACCTCCGAGCGCCATCGAAGTGTCTAAAGATCAAGTCATACTGAGTAAAGATTTACAGCCTTTAAGTGAGCAGAGCCGTTTACCACTGCGCATTGAAACGGATGTTGAGATCGTAATTGGTGACGATGTTCGTCTGAGTGCTTTTGGCTTAGAAGGCGGGCTACGAGGCCGATTGAATGTCACGCAGCGCGATCGTGGGCCATTGGTGATTGGTGAAGTTAATATTTTGCAGGGTCAGTATCGATCGTTTGGTCAGGATTTACAGATCCAAGAAGGTAAAATTTTAATGAATGGCCCAGTCGATCAGCCTTTTGTGTCGATTAAAGCGATTCGTAATCCAAATAATACTCAAGATGGTGTGATTGCCGGTATCCAAGTAACAGGGTCCGCTGATGAGCCGATGATCACCATTTTCTCTGAGCCAGCGATGCCACAAGCGAATGCTTTATCTTATTTATTACGTGGACAAGATATTGATGGTGAAGCTGGCGGTAATGCGATGACCATGACGCTGATTGGGCTAAGCTTAGCGCAAAGCGGTAAAGTGGTGGGTCGAATTGGCGAGGAGTTTGGCGTACAAGATCTGCAATTGGATACTGCCGGTTCGGGGGATGATGCACAAATTACTGTGAGTGGCTATATTTTACCTGGTTTACAAGTTAAATATGGGGTGGGAATTTTCAACTCTGTCGGTCAATTTACCATTCGTTATCGTTTAATGAGGGACCTCTATTTGGAAGCGGTCTCTGGAGTCGATAGTGCGATTGATTTGCTCTATCGCTTTGAATTTAACTAAGGAGGGTTATATTGCTGTCTCTAGTGTTTGTTTATGGCACCTTACGACAAGGGCAAAGCCATCACGATTATTTAAGCGCAAGTAAGCTTTTGGGTTATTTTGAAACACCGCCAAGCTATGCGTTGCATGATCTTGGTCCGTATCCGGGATTGATTGCTGGTCAGCAATCAATCAAAGGGGAAGTGTATCAAGTCGATGAGCGCACATTGGCAAAACTTGATGTATTAGAAGATGTCCCCGTTGAATATCGACGTGAAACGATTGATACTCCTTACGGTCTGGCTTGGATATACATTTATCAAGAGGCGTCGCGGCTTGATTCTGAAATTGAATCTGGCGATTGGTGCCAACGTATTTAAGCCGTGTTTTCTCAATGAAAAAAGCCAGCAATGCTGGCTTTTTGAGCTTATTCACCCTGACTTAATCAGGGGAAAGAGCCTTATTTTTGCTGTGCACGCTCGTAAGAAGAGAGGATTTCAGCACGCGCAGAAGCGGCATCTTCCCAACCTTCTACTTTTACCCATTTACCGCTTTCTAGCTCTTTATAACGCTCGAAGAAATGCGTGATCTGAGCTTTCAGCAGTGCTGGAATATCATTCACATCTTGAATGTGGTCGTACTCTTTAGACAGCTTAGAGTGTGGAACGGCGATGACTTTGGCATCTTCACCTGACTCATCACTCATCTTCAGAACACCCACTGGACGACAACGAATCACAGAACCCGGGATTAATGGGTAGGGTGTTGGAACCAATACATCAACTGGGTCACCATCAAGAGATAGTGTGTGGTTCACATAACCGTAGTTACATGGGTAGAACATAGGCGCAGACATAAAACGGTCAACGAATACAGCACCAGAATCTTTATCTACTTCGTATTTGATTGGATCAGCGTTCGCTGGGATCTCAATCACTACATAGATATCATCTGGCAGAGATTTTCCTGCTGGCACATTATTTAAGCTCATTACGGTTTCCTTTTGGTTAGCCGGATTTTAAAAAGTGTCGCTCATTATTATGCAAACTGCACGTCGGTGCAAAACCGACGTGCAGAAAAAGGCGAAGTTTACCTGTAAAAAGCCGGATACCCAAGTAGCAGTGCTCAACTCGATGGGCTTTTAGCTCCTGCTAACTTTAAGGATCAGCGCTATGGGTTAGATTTGTTCTATAGTTGTTCGATATTGATCGACAACGCTCAGTCAGTTGAGTCCCGTTCAGATGACTATTCATCTGGGTAGGTTTCAAGGAACTGAGAGACTTTTTCAACCATCTGTTTTGAACCGACAAAAAACGGCACACGCTGGTGTAACTCGGTAGGTTTGATATCAAGGATACGTTGTCTGCCATCTGTCGCTAAGCCCCCCGCTTGCTCAATCAATAGCGCCATCGGGTTGCATTCATACAGCAAACGCAGCTTACCGTTGGGGTGACTTTGAGTGCTTGGATAAAGATAGATGCCGCCTTTGAGTAAGTTGCGGTGAAAATCGGCAACTAATGAACCAATATAACGTGAGGTGTAAGGGCGGTTATCTTCCGGTACGCTCTCTTGACAGTATTTAATGTATTTTTTAACGCCGGTTGGAAAACGAATGTAGTTACCTTCGTTGATGGAGTAAATTTTGCCCTGCTCTGGGATGCGCATATTTTCATGAGAGAGACAAAATGAACCAATCGACGGGTCGTAAGTAAAGCCATTGACGCCATTGCCGGTGGTGTACACCAACATAGTCGAGGAGCCATAAATCACATAGCCAGCGGCTACTTGTTTATGGCCGGGCTGAAGGAAATCTTCTGCGGTTGGTGGTCCGCCAACGGGAGAGATGCGGCGATAAATCGAGAAAATGGTCCCCACTGAAACGTTGACATCAATATTCGATGAGCCATCGAGCGGATCCATTAACACGACATATTTCGCATTTTGGTTGAGCTCTTTATTGAAGGCGACCGCCTCGTCTTCTTCTTCACTAGCCACACCGCAGACTTGATCGCGCGCTTCTAAAGCCGCTTTAAACTTATCGTTAGCGTAGACATCCAGTTTTTGTTGCTCTTCACCTTGAATATTATCGTTACCCGATGCGCCAGTAATATCAGCTAATCCAGCTTTATTGATTTCTCGGTTAACGATTTTAGCGGCAAGACGAATGGACGCAAGTAGAGAGGAGAGTTCACCGCTTGCATGGGGGAAGTCGTGTTGTTTTTCAACAATAAACTCACCAAGGGTGCGCATCTTCGACATGTTATTTCCTTAACACTTATTGGTTCTGGGGGAGAAAGGTAACGCGAAAGAGTAGGGTCATCAGCGTTGGTGTTCTTACTCCTTGAGAAGAAAGCAAATTTAGCTACCTTTTCAAGGTGTTTCGTTATAGCGGTGATTTTAAATCCTAGAACTTTTTACGAGTAATAAACTAACTGCCGAAGATCTCAATTTAGATGTCGACTTTCGATAAATTACATTATGGCGATTTGCGGTACTCGCTTTTATGGTATGGATCAGGATAATGGTCAGGCAGACAAACAGCACAAGTGAGATCAGGTTGATGCATATTCATATTTTAGGGATTTGTGGCACTTTTATGGGCGGATTGGCGATCCTCGCTCGTCAGTTAGGTCATCAAGTGACGGGCAGTGATGTGAATGTCTATCCACCAATGAGTACGATGTTATCATCACAAGGCATTGAAATTATTGAGGGTTTCAATCCTGATCAGCTAAACCCACGTCCTGATCTGGTGGTGATTGGTAACGCGATGAGTCGTGGCAATCCTTGTGTTGAGTATGTCTTAAACCATAATTTACGCTATACCTCTGGGCCGCAATGGTTACATGATTTCTTATTGCAAGATCGTTGGGTTCTGGCTGTGGCGGGAACGCATGGTAAAACGACCACCGCGAGCATGTTGACGTGGATTTTAGAACAGTGTGGCTATCAGCCTGGTTTTCTTGTCGGTGGCGTATTAGGGAACTTTGATCTCTCTGCCCGTTTGGGAGAAAGCATGTTTTTTGTGGTTGAAGCCGATGAATATGACAGTGCTTTTTTCGATAAGCGTTCTAAGTTTGTTCATTATCACCCACGAACCTTGATCCTGAATAACTTAGAGTTTGATCATGCGGATATTTTTGATGATCTTGAAGCGATCAAGCGTCAGTTCCATCACTTAATCCGCACTTTACCGGGTAATGGGCGAGTGTTTGCTCCGCAGCAAGACTCGGCCTTAGCCGATGTGTTGAGTCGAGGATGCTGGAGTGAACGAGAATTTATTGGTCAGCAGGGGCAATGGCAGGCTAAAAAACACAACCCGCAAGGCTCACAATTTGCGGTCTATTTTCAAGATCAGCGAGTGGGTGACGTTGAGTGGTCATTGATTGGTGATCACAATGTAAATAATGCCTTAATGGCGATTGCCGCGGCGCGTCATGTGGGAGTCACGCCAGATTTAGCCTGTCAGGCATTAGCAAGCTTTATCAATACTAAGCGCCGTTTAGAGCAAAAAGGTCAGGAAAATGGCGTTACTGTTTATGATGATTTTGCTCATCATCCGACGGCGATTGAACTAACTTTGTCTGGCTTACGTAACAAGGTCGGCAGTGAGAAGATCATTGCTGTCGTCGAACCTCGCTCTGCAACCATGAAATTAGGTGTGCACAAAGGCACGCTGGCGGCATCACTCGCGCAAGCTGATTCAGTCTATCTTTTTCAGCCTAACGAATTAGCGTGGTCGGTTGATGAGGTGGCTCAGCAATGCTCCTCACCCGCTTATGTGAGCAATAATATCGACGACTTAGTTGAGAAAATTGGCGCAGCAGCCAAACCGGGCACGCACATTTTAGTGATGAGTAATGGTGGCTTTGGCGGCATACATAACAAGTTACTTGCCACGCTTAAAAAGCGCGCTCAGTAACACTTTAGGCATTAAATAAAAAGTGACCGACATGACAACACATAACCAAGCCATTACATTAGCCTGGACCGGAGCCTCTGGCGCACCCTATGGACTGCGTCTTTTAGAATGTTTACTCGCTAGTGATCACACCGTGTATTTGCTTATCTCATCGGCCGCCAGAGTGGTATTAGCGACGGAACATGGTTTGCAATTGTCTAGTCAACCCCAAGCGGCGCAGCAGCAGTTGGTTAAGCAGTTTAATTGCGATCCGAGTAAACTGATCGTCTGTGGCAAAGAAGAGTGGTTTTCCCCCGTGGCTTCAGGCTCTGCGGCACCGAAAAAAATGGTGGTTTGTCCTTGTTCAACAGGCAGCGTTGCTGCTATCGCTCATGGTATGTCGGACAACTTGATTGAGCGCGCTGCAGATGTGGTGCTCAAAGAGCGAGGACAGTTACTGCTGGTGGTTCGCGAAACCCCGTTCTCTACCCTGCATTTAGAGAATATGCATAAATTATCGCAAATGGGCGTTACCATTATGCCGGCAGCGCCCGGTTTTTATCATCAGCCTAAATCGATCGATGATTTGGTTGATTTTATGGTAGCTCGAATTCTCGACCATCTAGGGATTGAACAGGGACTTGTGCCGCGCTGGGGTTATGATCAGCGTTAAGTAGCTTCTTTCATGTTTTAGCATTACAATCTTATTCACTCATCGGGGAGCCAACCATTCATCATCGAATGGCGCTGAGATCAAGCCATGCTTGGGACCCGCATTAGTCATCGTCTTGACCGTCAAGCGATACTGACTAAACACCTGAACCAGATAATACTGGCGTAGGAATTGAGCAGGAGATTCGACACAGACTCATGGACGCTGTCTCACTCTTTCTCAAGCCTGTGCCGCTCACCATGGAGCGCAAGCCTTGAAAAATCAATACTCTATCATCGCATTAACTAGCCTATTCTGTTCTTCCCTCGCGCTTGCCGCGCCACCCACGACAACCGATAAACCAACCTTGACGGTGTATACCTATAGTTCATTTATCGCGGATTGGGGGCCGGGTCCGGTGATTAAAAAAGCGTTTGAAGCTGAGTGCAACTGTCAACTGAACTTGGTTGGTTTGGATGACGGCGTATCGATTTTAAATCGCTTACGTCTTGAAGGTCGCCATACTAAAGCGGATGTTTTGTTGGGTTTGGATAACAACTTGATGACCGAAGCAGAACAAACAGGACTGTTAGCCCCTCATTCTGTCGATTTATCAGCACTGACTCTGCCGAATGGTTGGAGTGATGAGACCTTTATCCCTTACGATTATGGCTATTTTGCGTTTGTGTATAACCAGCAAACCTTAACTCATCCACCGCAGAGCCTGAAAGAACTGGTCGAACAGCGCGATGACTTGACGATTATTTATCAAGATCCGCGGACCTCAACTCCAGGTCAAGGGTTGCTACTATGGATGAAGTCGGTCTACGGTGATCAAGTCGCCACCGCATGGCAGCAACTGGCGAAAAAAACTGTCACGGTGACCAAAGGGTGGTCGGAAGCTTATTCAATGTTTTTAAAAGGGGAGGCCGATATGGTGCTCTCTTATACGACTTCTCCTGCTTACCATAAGATGGCTGAAAATGACCATCGTTATACCACGGCTAACTTTGCTGAAGGTCACTACATGCAGGTTGAAGTTGCGGCTAAGGTGAAAAGTAGTCCTAACCAAGCATTAGCGGCTCAATTTATGCAATTTATCGTCAGTGATGCCTTCCAATCGGCTATCCCAACCACCAACTGGATGTATCCTGTAACCAATGTAGCTTTGCCTGACGCTTTCTCTGAATTACAACAACCCAGCCAATCATTGACCTTTAGTGCCAACGAAGTAGCGGCACAGCGTCGTCATTGGATTCGTGAGTGGCAACACGCATTGACTTTTTAATCGATGATCTTATCAACGACGCCTAAATTAGGTATAGGGGTCGCAGCATTAGTTGCGGCTCTAGTTATTAGTGCATTGGCCGCTTTATTGTGGCAAGCCCCTTCTTTTGCGATTAGTCAATTATGGCATGACGCTTATTACCGTCATGTTACTTGGTTTAGTTTCTATCAAGCATTTTTTTCTACGTTACTGAGTGTGGGCTTTGCTATTCCAGTCGCTCACGCTTTAAGTCGTCGCCGCTTTAAAGGTAAAGAACTTCTCCTCAAGCTGTTTGCGATGACCTTGGTGTTACCCGTTTTAGTCGGGGTATTTGGTTTACTCGCGATTTACGGTAATCAAGGATTAGTCGCCAAGATACTTGGCTATTGGCACATCCGTCTGCCTTTTTCGATTTATGGTTTAAACGGAATTTTATTGGCTCATGTGTTTTTTAATTTACCTTACGCAAGTCGATTATTGTTGCAAAGCTTAGTGGCTATTCCACTTGAGCAGCACAAGTTATGCGCCCATTTAGGCATGAGCAGTTGGCAAAAATTTAAATGGGTTGAGTGGCCAAGACTGCGCCAACAATTACCTCATGTCGCTAGCCTAGTATTCATGCTCTGTTTTACCAGCTTTGCTACGGTTATGGCATTAGGCGGAGGACCGAAAGCCACAACGATTGAGCTAGCGATTTATCAAGCGATTAAGTTTGATTTTGATTTGGCTACGGGGGCACTGTTAGCCATTTGGCAGATGTTGTTGTGTGGATTGTTATACTTTTCGATGCAATGGTTTAGTCGTTGTTTGCCCGCAACTCAAGGGGGAAATTATCCTGTCCAAGTTTGGGGGGGGGACACTCGACTAAAACAACTCTGGGATGGAATGTGGATTGGTGTGGTGATCTTATTAGTCATTCCTCCTTTACTGATGGTGGTCTTAAGTGGTTTAAATAGCTACCTGTGGCAAGTGTTGAGTAGTCAGGAATTTTGGCTTGCTACCGCAGCCTCTTTTCAAGTGGCCAGTGTTACCGGTGCGATAGCGTTACTCGCAGGATGTGCGATTGTTATAACGAGTCGTCATTGGCGAATCAATCAACAACCTATTAAAGCCAATAGTATTGAATGGATTGGCACCATTATTCTGGTTACGCCCGGCTTAGTGATCAGTACTGGGTTATTTTTGTTGCTGCGTCAAATGGTCGATATCTTTAGCATGGCTTATTGGTTGGTGGTCGTCGTCAATAGTGTTATGGCGTTACCTTATGTGATTAAAACCTTATCGCAACCGATGCTGCATATTGCTCAGCAGTACCATTTATTGTGTGCCAGCCTTGGTTTAAGGGGTTGGCAGCGTTTGCGACTGATTGAGTGGCGAGCGCTGAAAAAGCCGTTTGCCCACGCTTTCATCATTAGTTTTTTAGTCTCCATGGGGGACCTGAGTGCGGTAGCGCTATTTGGTAGTCAGCAGTTTCGCACCCTCCCGCTGTACTTATACCAACTCATGGGTAGCTATCAGATGCAGGCTGCCGCAGTAGTGTCATTGGCTTTATTGGTCTTTAGCGTGGGTCTTTATTACGGCGTTGAACGGCTATTGCAGATTAAACAGAGAGAGTAAATCATGCTAAATATTGCAAAGCTTACTTATCAATATCAAGATGAGAGTTTCATGTTTGATTTAACGATCAAGCAAGGCAGTATCATGGCGTTGATGGGACCCAGTGGGGCAGGTAAGTCAACGTTGCTCAGTTTAATTGCCGGTTTTATCGACCCTCAAAGTGGTCAGGTTGAGGTTGAGGGGCACTCTGTGCTCGGTCAACCGCCGCATCAGCGACCTTTTGCAATGTTGTTTCAAGACCACAATTTATTTCATCATCTCACCGTCTGGGAAAATATTGCACTCGGGCTAAATCCAAGTCTTAAATTAACTGATAGCCAGCGACAACAAGTGGTTGAGGCCGCACGGCAAGTCGGGCTTGAAGCGTTACTAACGCGTTTGCCTGAGCAACTCTCCGGCGGCCAAAAACAACGGGTAGCCTTGGCGCGATGTTTTGTACAAGCTCATCCTATTTGGTTGTTGGATGAACCTTTCTCGGCTCTTGACCCGTTATTACGTGAAGAAATGTTGGAATTAGTTAAATCATTAGCTAAAGCGCGATCAGTGACGGTATTGATGGTCACGCATCATCTTAACGATACTCAAACCATTGCTAGTCACTTTGCGTTTTTAGCTCAAGGTCAAGTTCAGGTGACCGGCGAGATTGAGCAGTTGCACGAGCGCAACGCTCACCCATTATTTAGCGAGTTTGTTCGAGCAGGAAGTCATCGTAGCTAATGGTCACGATGACCAGTTGATCTGCTCGTTAACCTTTGCTCCGTTTTGCCCTCAATCCCCCCGTGAGTGAAGGTTATTGAAGGCGAACGTTTTTATTCCTACGGCTGAGAAGTTTAGCTATCTTGCCCATAAAGGGTTTTGATCATTTGATAAATTTCTCGTGCCGCTTTGGGCGGCTTTTGACCTTGTTTCTCTTTACTGGCTTGACGAGCCAACTGGCGTAAACGCTGTCTATCGGCTTCAGGATAGTGCTCCATCAAAGCTTCAATCGCGCTATCACCTTGTTCAACAATTTTATCCCGCCATTGCTCTATCTTATGCAAGATAGCGGTAGTTTGAGCGTGTTTATTGCGCAATTTATCCAAAGCGATTTGAATCGGCTCCGGATCAACGTGGCGCATCATTTTACCAATGTACTGTAATTGACGGCGACGTGCCTCGTTTTTAAAGCGTTGTGCATCTTTCACCGCTTCGGCTAACTCTTCCGGTAGCGGGACTTTTTGCAAGGCAGATGGTTTTAACTCCACCAACTCTTCACCGAGTTTTTGTAAGACAATCATGTCATTTTTCAGCTCAGTCTTACTGACTAAGATGATCTCTTCTTCCTCTTCCCAAGGGGCTTTCTGGTTTTTACGCGCCATAGTCTTCACTAATTAGTTATTTATCTCTGCTATTTTAGCAAGAATCGTGGGGAGAAAGCGAAATTCTTGTTATCCTAAGACGATAAAAGCTCAATTAGTTGTGGATGAGAGATGGATATTAGACAGCAAGTGATGATCCAACGTGCCGAACTTGAAGCGGCGGTAGCTAAAGCACTCGATATGGCCTCTGCTCAAGCGGATGCCGCCGAAGTAGCAATCAGCAAAAGTACCGGGTTAAGTGTTTCCACTCATATGTGTGAAGTGGAAAATGTTGAATTTAATAGCGATGGTGCCTTGGGGATTACCGTCTATCGAGGTCAACGTAAAGGCAGTGCATCAACCTCTGATTTGAGTGAGAAAGCCATTCATCAGACCGTATTAGCGGCTTTAGATATTGCTCACTATACCTCAGAAGATCCGTATGCTGGCCCAGCGCCCAAAGCGTTAATGGTTAAAGATATTCCAGATTTAGATTTGTTTCATCCTGATGAGCCAAACCCTGATCGCGCTGCTTCTATCGCGATTGCTGCAGAGCGTGAAGCTCTCAACTACAGCAGTAAAATCAAACAAAGCGATGGGGCGAGCTACGACAGTCATTACGGCGTCAAAGTTTATGGTAATAGCCACGGTTTATTAGCCAGTTATGCTTCGAGTCGTCACAGCATCAGTTGTAGCGTCATCGGTGAAGGCAAAAATGGCGAGATGGAGCGTGACTATAGCTATACGGTGGCACGTCATCGGGATGACTTATGGACACCCCAGCGTGTTGGTCAACAAGCGGCAGAAAAAACCATTCAACGTTTGGATGCTCGCCAACTGAAAACGGGTCAATATCCGGTGATGTTTGCTGCCGATGTCGCGACTGGCTTAATGGGCCATTTAGTGACGGCGATCAGTGGTGGCAGTCTGTATCGTAAATCCTCTTTTTTGTTGGATCATTTAGGTCAGCAAATTTTGCCTAGTTGGTTCACGATTAATGAGCGTCCACACTTATTGCGCGGCCTTGCTTCGACCCCTTTCGATAGTGAAGGGGTGGCGACGATTGACCGAGAGATCATCACCGATGGTGTTCTAGCAACATACTTATTAACCAGCTACGCCGCACGGAAGATGAACATGCAGCCAACAGGCCATGCCGGTGGGATCCATAACTGGTTTATAACCTCTACAGGACAAGACTTTGATCAATTACTCAAAACAATGGGCAGTGGTTTGTTGGTTACTGAGGTGATGGGGCAAGGTGTGAATACGGTGACTGGGGATTATTCTCGCGGCGCAGCAGGATTTTGGGTGGAAGATGGCCAAATTCAGTATCCCGTTTCTGGTGTGACCATTGCTGGTAACTTAAAAACCATGTTTAAGCAATTGCTGGCGGTCGGAACTGATGTCGAAACTCGTTCACAAATTCAAACGGGTTCGATGTTGATCGAATCAATGAAAGTTGCTGGCGAATAACGCTAACGGCTAGGCCACAAAGCGCTGAATACCATCAGCGCTTTGAGTCATCCGACATTAAAACGATGTCGCTAAATCAGTAGTGTCGCTAAACCCAAAAAAACCGATAAACCGACTACATCGGTCACGGTGGTTAATGCCATACCACCAGCTAATGCGGGATCGATATTCATTTTTTTGAGTAGGATAGGAATCGTCACACCCGCGACGCCCGCAATGAATAGGTTGGCCATCATGGCGGCAGAAATAATCCCACCCAACAGCCATTCTCCTTTCCATAACACGACGATGGCACCAATGATCAGCGCCCATAATATGCCATTAAAAAAGCCGATCGCGGCCTCTTTAAGCAACAGTTCGCGTTTATTACTATCACCAATGTGGCCAAGAGCCAATCCACGGATCACCAACGCTACGGTTTGATTACCGGCTACCCCCCCCATAGAGGGGACTATGGTCATTAATACCGCAATGGCAGCCATTTGCTCCAATGTTGCTTCAAACATATTCGACACCGAAGCCGCGGTCAGTGCCGCTAAGACGTTGGCACCCAGCCAAATACTGCGCTTACGAGTTGATTTTAACACGGGGGCAAAGGTATCTTCATCGTCGTTCATACCCGCCATACTCATCATTGAGTGCTCGGCATCTTCACGAATTACATCCACCACATCATCGATGGTAATTCGACCTACTAAATGTTGGTGCTCATCGACCACTGGAGCAGAGACCCAGTTACGTCGCTCAAACAGACTAGCGACATCCGAGTCTTTGGCATCGACCTTAATCGCTTCATCGGCATCTTCCATCACTTCACTGACTTGAATGTCAGGCTGAGTGGTGATGAGGGTGGCTAAAGGTAGGTAACCAATCAGTTTGCTCTCTTCGTCAATGACGTACAGTGAGTCTGTGGCATAGGGCAGTTGGCCTTTCATCCGTAAATAACGCAGCACAACATCAACATCAACGTCACCACGAATAGTGATGACGTCAGTATTCATCAGACCGCCAGCGGTATCTTCTGGATAAGACATCGCTGTTTCGACACGTTGACGCTCGGCGGCATCCATTTGTGCCAATACTTCACGAGAGACGTCATCTGGTAAGCTACGCAGTACATAAGCTAAATCGTCACTGTGCATCCCTTCGGTTGCTTCGATGAGCATCTCTGGGGCCATCTTCGAGACTAACGCATCTTTGACGTCTTCGTTGAGCTCTTCAAGGATCTCGCCGTAATCTTCAGGGTCGGTCAATTGCCACAAAACATCACGAGCTTTGCGGGGAGAGGCTTCTAACAGGTGGGCGATATCTTCCGGTTCCATGTCCTGCAGTTGCCTGCGCACATGAACAAAGCGACCATTTTCTAGCGCTTCGGTAATTTCTTGGAGGGTGTTATGAGCTTGGTCAAATTCAATCGGTTCGGCCATGCTTCCTCCTCACGGTTATTAAGTTTTTGACAATAGACAGAATAGTAACTTAATTTACGAATCAAGTAACCTGAAGATATTGGAGCGGTCAATGTCAATGGGATTAACAACGAATTAACATTCGACGGTAGGGATAGGTGAAGAAGATTCGATAACGCTTATTCGCTCTCATCAAATTTACTTTCAATCAGTTGGCATACCGCATCCAGAGCAGTGCTGGCATCGTCACCATCGGCACAAATAGAGATTCTCTGTCCTTGAGCCGATTCGAGCATCAGTAAGCCCATCACACTGTCGGCGGTGGCTTGCTTCTCATCTTCGCCTTTAATGGTAATCACAGCTTGAAAAGATTGAGCAAGCTCGACCAGTTTAACGGCAGCTCGCGCATGTAGCCCCAGTTTATTTTGAATGAAGACTGTACGATGCTCGTGTGCCATAAGGGATTATCCTTGATGTTTCTCTAATGAATGATGGCGTATCTGGACTTGATGACCCAGTTGGGCGAAGTACTCACCGAGCTGTTGAGTGAGATACACCGAGCGATGTTTGCCGCCTGTACAGCCAATCGCAATGGTTAAATAACTGCGATTGTTTTTTTCCAGTAGCGGTAACCAATATTCAAAAAAACGTTGAATATGCAGTTTTAATTCAATGACATCGCTGTGACTTTCAAGAAACGATTTGATCGGTGCATCCAGTCCAGTGAGAGGGCGTAAATCTGGCTCCCAGTGAGGGTTGGGTAAAAAACGCACATCAAATACGTAATCCGCGTCGCTTGGTATACCATATTTAAAGCCAAAGGATTGGAAGACCATCACTAAATCACGCCGTTCACGCCCTTCGACTCGCATACGTACGGTCTCACTCAGCTCATGCAAAGATTGATTGCTGCTGTCTAGTAACAGATCCGCCTGCTCTTTTAATGGCGCTAATAGACACTTTTCCCGCTCGATGGCTTGAGCTAAGGTCGGTTTATCATCTTGTAATGATAATGGATGAATGCGGCGTGTTTCACTGTAGCGTTTGAGCAGTGTCTCTTTACTGGCGTCCAGAAAGAGTACACTGACATCATTATTTTTTTTGAGTTGGTCTAAGACATCTTCCACCAAACTCGGTTCTTTCGGTAAGTTACGGATATCAATACTCACCGCGACATTTTGTTTGCTGTCTTGCACCGATTGTATGAAGGCATCTAATAAGCTAACGGGCAGGTTATCGACACAATAGTAACCTAAGTCTTCAAGGACTCGTAAGGCGACACTTTTCCCCGCGCCAGATTGACCACTCACTACAATTAAACGCATCACAAGACCTATTGAGGTTGATTGAGCATAATATCGTATAGCTCTTGGTCGCTTTCGGCGTGTCTGAGCTGCTTAAGAATTTGCTTGTCGTTGAGGCGTTCGGCCATGCAAGATAAGGTTTTCAAGTGTTCTTTACACTGCTCTTCTGGAACCAGTAAAGCAAACAAAAGATCAACCGGTCGGTTATCAATGGCATCAAACTCAATCGGTTCAGCACACTGAATCAATACGGCGACCGCCTTTTCACTGTCAGTCATTCGGGCATGGGGAATCGCAATACCATTGCCGATGCCAGTACTGCCCATTTTTTCACGACTGAGCATGCATTCAAACAGCTCAGTGGCATTTTGACCAGTATGTTGAGCGGCGATTTCACTGATGATTTCTAATGCTCGTTTCTTGCTAGAACATTGGACTGCACTTTTGGTGCAGTCCAATGAGAGTACTTCGCTTAATTGCATGTTAATGGCTACTTAGCTTTTCTTTATGCTTGTTGAGTTGACGAGAGAGTTTATCCACTAAACTGTCGATCGCGGCGTACATATTTTCATCGTCTGCCGTCGCGTGGATTTCTCCCTGGTTTACGTGGAGCGTAGCTTCGGCGATCTGGCGAAGTTTTTCAACCCGTAAAATCACTTGAGTGGTATTGATATGCTCGAAAAAGCGCTCAAGCTTTTGAAACTTCGAATGAACATAGTCTTGCATTGCATCGGTAAGATCAATGTGGTGGCCTTGGATATTGATTTGCATAGACATTCCTTCTCTGTTGGGCCTTATAACAGGCGTTTCCGCTGACTCGAGGGCGCAATCGCCAAGGATTCACGGTATTTCGCAATGGTCCGTCTTGCTACCTGAATCCCTTGATCAGCGAGTAGGGCTGCGATTTTGCTATCACTTAATGGTTTCGCTGGGTTTTCTGCCGCCACCAATTTTTTAATCAGGGCGCGAATCGCAGTCGATGAACACTCTCCGCCATTATCGGTACTGACATGACTTGAGAAAAAGTACTTTAATTCAAAAATACCCCGTGGGGTGTGCATGTATTTCTGGGTCGTCACTCGAGAAATGGTTGATTCATGCATTTCCACGATCTGTGCCACGTCATTTAACACCATCGGTTTCATGGCTTCTTCGCCATATTCGAAGAAATCGCGTTGATGTTCAACTATGCACTTGGCAACTTTGAGCAAGGTCTCGTTTCGGCTTTCTAGGCTCTTAATTAACCACTTTGCCTCTTGCAAATTCGACCGAATGTAGTTGCTGTCAGGATTATTACCGCGGGCAAGACTAGCGTATTGCTGATTGATCTTTAATTTCGGGACGCTATCGGGATTAATGCTGACTTGCCATTTACCTCGGTCTTTATAAACCGAGACATCGGGAACGACATATTCTGCTTGTTCTTGAGAGATTCGATTACCTGGACGAGGATCTAACTGTTGAATCAGTTGTAGCGCGTCACGTAAGACCTCTTCTTTGAGTTTGCTCTCTTTAACAATCAATTTAAAGTCACGATTACCCAACAGGTCGATGTAATCAGTGAGTAGCAGTTTGGCTTCGCTTAACCAAGGTGTCTCACTCGGATAGGTTGCCAATTGCAGTAATAAGCAATCTTGCAGATTGATCGACGCGACGCCAAGGGGATCAAACTGTTGGATACGTTTGCGAACCGCTTCTACTTCATCGAGTTCGATCTCTTGTTCTGCGAAGTTTTCTAAAATCTCACTCAGCGGGACAGTGAGGTAACCGTGATCGTCGATCGCGTCGATTAACGCTCGGGCGATGGTACGATCGGTATCACTAAAAGGGGTCAGATCCAGTTGCCACAATAAATAATCTTGTAGCGTTTCGGTGGTCTCTCCTTGATAAACCGGTAAGTCATCGTCGAAGGCTAACCCCGTACTGCCACTGTTAGCGCTGTAGACATCATCCCAAGTGGCGTCCATTTCTAGTTCGGCACTGATTTCTGATTTTTCGATTAATTGTGAACTGTCTTCTGGTTCGCTCGCCTCTGCACTGGGAGCTGGGTCTTCATTGCGCGCAGAGTTGTCGTTAGCGGAGAACTCTTCAATGGTCTCTTCAACATCCAGTAGCGGGTTAGAGATCAAAGCTTCTTGGATCTCTTGTTGTAGATCCAAGGTAGAGAGTTGCAGCAAACGGATGGCTTGCTGCAACTGGGGAGTCATGGCTAACTGTTGACCAAGCTTGAGCTGTAATGAAGGTTTCATTCAGTATTAACTACCTTGTCTAGGTGATGCCTTACTTGATGTTTATCCTGCGACGTTAATGCCTATCCTACTGATCATCGATAAGTAGTCGTACTGTAATCATAGACGGAATTGTTCACCAAGATAAACCTGTTTTACTTGTTCATTATTCAGGACTTCGTGTGGTGTACCTTCGGCAATCAAACGTCCTTGACTGACAATATAGGCTTTTTCACACACGTCGAGGGTTTCTCGTACGTTATGGTCGGTGATCAGCACACCCAGTCCACGATCGCGCAAGTGCTCAATGATTTTCTTAATATCAATGACTGAAATAGGATCGACGCCAGCAAATGGCTCATCGAGTAAGATAAATTTCGGATTGGCAGCCAATGCGCGGGCAATTTCTACTCGGCGGCGTTCACCGCCTGACAGTGCCATGCCGGCACTATGACGAATATGTTGGATATGAAACTCTTCGAGAAGATCTTCAAGTTTATCTTGTCGCTCTTCATGGGTCATTTCTTCACGCGTTTGTAAGACCGCCATGATGTTATCCTCGACCGATAATTTGCGAAAAATCGAGGCTTCTTGCGGTAGATAACCAATGCCTAGTCGTGATCGGCTGTGCATCGGCAAAATGCTAATGTCTTTATCGTCGATCATGATCGAACCTTCATCGCGCGCGACCAAGCCAACAATCATATAGAATGAGGTGGTTTTACCGGCACCATTGGGGCCAAGTAAACCGACGATCTGCCCAGATTCAACTTGTAGGCTCACATCGGAGACAACTTTACGTTTTTTATAGCTTTTGGCTAAATGTTCTGCTTTGAGTATCGACATAATTAATCTTGCTGCACGGCTTGAGGTTGAAGAATGGTAGAGACGCGTTCCGATCCCTGTCCATCAGCAATCAGTTTTTGTGATGAGATCTGATAGCGAATTTGCTGACCCCGGATCTCGCTGTCATCTTGAGCTAACATCGCTTGACCAATCATCAGCAGTTCGTCGTCAGCCATTTTGTAATACAGCTGCTTTGCTTGACCGTGCAAGGTTTTTCCCTCATCGGTCAACTGGGAAAAGGTAGCAGGATTGCCATAACCTTCAATTTGTTCGATTTTGCCGTTTTCCGGATTACGAATCACGACCAGTCGTTCAGCATTGATATTAATACTGCCCTGAACCAGTTTAACATTAGAAATATAGGTCACTCGGTTGTTCTTCATATCCAACTGCAGGCTATCTGAGTTGATATGAATGGGCTGTTGGGTATCAGTAGACAGAGCCAATGTCGGTGCCGAAGCAAATAAACAAGCCAAAAGACTAAGGTGTGAAAGTTTCATATCTACCTTGTACATGGTTATAGAGAACCGCCGAATGGTCAGACAAATTACCCTTCATCGCCTGCCCGTGAGTTTCAAACTGTGGCCCGATCAACGTGACTTGGCTATCAGACCAAAAGTCACGATTATCAAGTTGAATGCTAAATTTACTGGTTGTGAGTCGTTCAAAGCCAGAATCGGCCAATAAATTATGGGCCACAACGTCATCATAAAGGATCAACACTTGCTGTTTAGTGAGAATTCCGCGTTTTGCCGTTAATTGCCACTCTTGGGTTGTTCCATCTCGATACACTTTAAGGACGGGATACTCAAACGTCGTGTTGCCACTTTCCGCATAAAAATCTAAGTGTTGTGAGATAATCTCATAATTCCGTACACCTTGTTGATTGTAGGTGACGTTGTTGAGATGTTTGCCGCTGAACATCGGCAGCTCAAAATTTGGGGTAACTTGAATCGCCGTCGATTGATCTTTATCCAGCAGATAATACCCCGACCAAGCAGCAACAAAAAATAAACAAAGATAAAGGATACGAGTCAAGCTCATATGCTCAGACCTTGATAGGTTTCCAGTTGATCTCGAGCTTGTAAAATAAGATCACAGACTTCACGTACCGCCCCATGTCCCCCTTTAATATGAGTGACATAATTGGCTTTTTGAACCAGCAAAGGGTGTCCATCAGCGACACATACTTTGAGTGCGACCTTGTCCATGACGGGCCAATCGATCAGATCATCGCCAATATAAGCGGTGTGTTCTGGGGCAATGGCCAGCTTTTGACAAATATCGTGATAAGCGCTGAGCTTATCATCTTGGCCTTGGTAAACCAGTGAAATACCTAACGCTTTCATGCGATTTTCGACTATTTTTGACTGACGACCTGTAATGATCGCAATCTGAATTCCCGCTTTCATTAGAGACTTTACGCCATAGCCATCGCGGGTATGGAAGGTTTTTAGCTCTTCCCCCTGGTTACCCATGTAGACCAACCCGTCAGAGAACACACCGTCAACATCACAAATCAGCAGTTGGATCTGCTTAGCGATGGCGAATACATTTGCATCCACTTGGCCATATAAAGTGGTGATTGGTTGAGTCATCACATCACTCCTGCTTTGAGTAGGTCGTGCATATTTAAAGCGCCAACCAACTTATGGTTATCGACCAGCATTAAGCCATTAATGCGTTTCTCTTGCATTAAGTTTAGCCCTTCTACCGCGAGTAGGTGGGGGGAAGCAACGGTTGGGTTTTGCGTCATGACTTGCTCGATAGTCGCGCTATGAATATCCACTCGTTTATCGAGAATTCGGCGCAGATCGCCATCAGTGAAAATCCCCACTAAGCGATCATCGTCGCTGACGACGGCGGTCATGCCTAAGCCTTTTTGACTGATTTCTAGTAGTGCTTCTCTGATCAGTGCATTAGGCGAAACTTTAGGCAGCGCTTCTCCTTGGTGCATGATATCCGATAGCTTAAGCAGTAATTTACGGCCAAGGGCGCCCCCAGGGTGTGACAAGGCAAAATCTTCAGCGGTAAACCCCCGTGCTTGTAGAAGTGCAACGGCTAATGCATCGCCCATGACTAACGTGGCTGTGGTGCTTGATGTCGGCGCTAAACCTAGCGGACAGGCTTCTTCAGGAACGGTGATTTGTAAATGGATATCGGCCAAGTTCGCCATGGTTGAACGGGGGTTACCAGTCATACTGATGATGCGATTATTGAGCCGTTTTAATACCGGAAATAGCGCTAGAATCTCAGAAGATTCACCAGAGTTAGAAATGGCAAGCACAATATCACCGCGTTCTATCATACCAAGATCGCCATGCGAGGCTTCGCCTGGGTGTACGAAAAAAGCCGAAGTGCCTGTACTGGCTAACGTCGCGGCAATTTTTTTACCAATATGCCCAGATTTACCGATCCCCATTACGGCGACTTTACCCTGTTTATTCGCGATAATCATTTCACACGCTTGAGTAAAATCAGCATTAAAGTACTGTTCTAATTGTTGTAATCCGGCAATTTCAGTGGCCAGCACTTGCTGAGCAACACGGCGGTAATCAAAGTTTTCAGACATTCCCATTCCCTACATTAAGCAGCCATATTCATCAATAAATACCCTTGATAGGCAATGAATATGATAAACAGTACAGCACCCTCGAGACGGTTAATACTGCGTGATTTACCAAGGGCCATGATCACTAGTAATAATGAGACCGCTAACATGACCCAAAAGTCACGGCCCATGACGCTATCGCTCAGTATCGATGGGTTTAAAATCCCAGGAATACCCATTACGGCAAGAATATTAAACACATTCGAGCCGATGATATTGCCGACGGCCATATCATCTTCACCTTTTAATACTCCAGCCAGCGAGGCAGCAAGTTCTGGTAAGCTGGTTCCGACGGCAATAATCGTCAGTCCGATAACCAAATCACTCATACCAAAATACTTGGCAATGATCACTGAGTTATCAACAAGCATGCTGGCCGCAAAAGGCAGTAGTATTAGACCAATAACGACCCAGATGATGGCTTTTTTATTACTCACATCGCTTGGAATCTCTGATTCACATTCAGCCAATAAGGCATCACCATTTTGCTGCTCTTTACGGCTAATGTGTAACATCGCTAAGATAAACACCGCAAAGAGAACAAACAGCAGAATACCTTCATAAAAGCCTAAATAGCTATTCCAGAGCAGAAGACCAGATAATAACGTCACGCCAACCATCAATGGTAATTCGCGACGCAAGACCATTGAACTGATTGATAATGGTTTAATTAATGCCGTGATGCCGAGGATCAACGCAATATTGGCGATGTTCGAACCGAGTACGTTACCCACCGCGGTATCCGTTTTGCCATCTAAAGCGGCGGTAGCTGAAACCATCATTTCAGGGGCTGATGAGCCCATCGCTAAAATAGTCATCCCGATAACTAAGGGAGAAATACCGACGTTACGTGCGATGGCGGCAGCGCCAAAAACCAGCTTATCGGCACTCCAAACCAGTAGAATCAGGCCGACAATCAGTAATCCAGTGGCTTCGAGCATGGCGATTCCTAATCTCAATAAAAAATGAATGAGTAACCGCTAATTTTGACGTGTTGGTCACTAAAAGGGAAGTCGAAGATAACATTTATTGTGGCATTTTTATCAAGGGTTTTCATGCGTGATTGCGCTTAATTGAGAGAAATCGGACGCTTTACTTACACTTTGTTACCGATTTTTCCGGATAGTCAAAAGTTCGATGACGTTTTCATCACTCTTCTTATCGTCAGTGATGTAAGGTTATTAGAGCAAAATATCACTGGCCGGAGAGAGGGCTTGTCGAATGACTAATTGAACAGCGCTTTTAATTTAGGCCTAATCTGCTTATGATTGCGCATCATCTGGATGGAAAACCACAACAGCGAATCGAGAGTATGTCCGAAACTGATCTAGTGACCATCAATAAGTTAACCTTTTCCCGAGCCAATCGTCTCATCTTTGATCAGGTGAGTCTGCAGGTACCGAAAGGGAAAATCACCGCCATTATGGGGCCTTCTGGAATAGGCAAGACGACCTTGTTACGTTTGATTGGTGGTCAACTCCTGCCTGAAGCCGGTGATATTTGGTTTGATGGCGATAATATTCCCCATTTATCACGTAAACAGCTTTATCAAGCCCGTAAAAAAATGAGCATGCTTTTCCAATCAGGTGCTCTATTTACCGATCTTAATGTGTTTGATAATGTCGCCTTTCCACTTCGCGAACATACGAAATTAAACGAGGCGTTGATAAAAACACTGGTCCTTCTTAAGCTTGAAGCGGTGGGTTTACGCGGAGCTGCCCATTTAATGCCAAGCGAGCTGTCTGGTGGTATGGCACGTCGAGCCGCCTTGGCGCGAGCCATCGCGCTTGATCCGGAACTGATCATGTACGATGAACCGTTTGTTGGCCAAGATCCTATCACCATGGGGGTTCTGGTTGAGCTGATCCGTAACTTAAATCAAGCATTAGGTTTAACGTCGGTGGTGGTGTCTCATGATGTGCCTGAAGTGATGAGTATTGCTGATTGGGTTTATTTATTGGCGGATGGCAAGGTGATTGCTTTTGGTACGCCGCAGGAACTGGAAAATAACCCAGATCCACGCGTGCAACAATTTTTACGCGGTGAAGCGGATGGGCCTGTTCCTTTTCGTTTTCCTGCGCAGTCGATAGAGAAGGACTTGTTTGATGGCCAATAATTGGGAGCAAGCAATCAGTCGCTTTGGTCGGCGCTGTTTAGGCGTTGGCGAATCTTTTGGGCGAGCGAGCTTGATGTTGTTTGGGGCTCTGGTGGGAAGACCAAGACCGATCCAACATTTACCTCTGCTGATTAAACAATTGTACAGCGTTGGCGTACAGTCTCTGGCGATTATTATCGTCTCAGGCCTGTTTATTGGCATGGTTCTCAGCTTGCAAGGTTATGTAATCCTAGTGGATTTTGGGGCTGAAACCAGCTTAGGGCAAATGGTGGCCTTGTCGTTATTGCGTGAGCTTGGCCCTGTTGTCACGGCATTGCTGTTCGCGGGACGAGCCGGTTCGGCGTTGACGGCGGAAATTGGCTTAATGAAAGCTACCGAACAAATCTCCAGTTTAGAAATGATGGCCGTGGATCCGCTTAAGCGAATCATTGCCCCACGTTTGTGGGCTGGACTGATTTCGATGCCTTTACTGGCGATGATCTTTATGGCAGTAGGCATTTGGGGTGGGCATTTAGTCGGCGTTGATTGGAAAGGTATTGATCAAGGTAGTTTTTGGTCGGTAATGCAATCGTCGGTTGAATTAGGTAGAGATATTGGTAACAGCGTGATCAAATGTGTGGTCTTTGCGATCACAGTAACTTGGATCGCGCTGTTTAACGGTTATGACGCTATTCCTACTTCAGAAGGGATTAGCCGAGCGACAACACGTACCGTGGTACACTCGTCTTTGGCGGTGTTAGCACTGGATTTTGTTCTGACCGCATTGATGTTTGGGAATTAAACATGCAGCAAACACGAAAAGTAGAATTTTGGGTAGGGAGTTTTGTGCTAGCAGGAATTTGCGCAATTCTTATTATGATTTTTCACGTAGCTGACGTGAAAGGGTTAGGTTCAAACGATACTTACTCATTAACCGCTGAGTTCGATAATATCGGCAATTTGAAAGTTCGCTCACCAGTCAAAGTGGGTGGTGTAGTCGTGGGGCGCGTATCCGATATTCAGTTGGATCGTCATCGTTTATTGCCGGTTGTGACCATGGCAATCGATAGTCGATATGATCAGTTTTCTGAAAACTCCAGTGTAAAAATACTCACTTCAGGATTAATTGGTGAGCAATACATAGGTTTAGTGCCCGGATTTGTCTTTGATGATGAGCAAATGCTCAAAGATGGTGACCATATTGAAGACACCAAATCAGCGCTGGTATTGGAAGATTTAATCGGCCAAGTGTTGTATAGCGTAGGCAGTTCAGACAGTAAAAAACAGGAGTAAATCATGTTGAAACGGTATTGGGTTTTAGTACTAGGCCTGTTTTTTTCATTGGCAATTCAAGCCGAAGTGATTGATAAAACGCAGCCTTATCAGATGATGAAACAAGTGGCAGAAAAGTCATTTGCTCGTTTAAAAGCGGAACAACCTAAGATTCGCGACAATCCTGAGTATCTTAAAGTCATTGTTGAAGAAGAGCTGATGCCTTACATCAATGAGCAGTATGCAGCGTTGAAACTACTTGGCACACATTTACAAGGGGCTAATCGTGAAGAGGTTGGCCAGTTCATTACGGCGTTTCGCGCTTATATGGTGACAAGCTATGCACAAGCCTTAACTCAATATAACGATCAGCGCGTTGAGTTTGCTCCTGAAGTTCCAGTCCCAGAAGGGCGACGGATTACTGGCGTACAGGTGGAACTGATCGACCCACCAAGACCGAATGTGAAAATTGAGTTCCGTCTGCGTCAGGAGAGAAATGGAGAATGGAAAGGATTTGATATGATTGCAGAAGGGATCAGTTTGTTATCAAGTAAGCAATCTGAGTGGAGCGGTAAAATCCGTCAAGACGGGATCTTAGCGGTCGCGAAAGAGTTGCAACGTTTATCAGAGCAACCGATCCGTTTTGAGAGTGAGTCACAATGAGTGAGCAATGGCAAATGACCAATCCTGAACACGCCTTATTAAAAGGCGCGCTGGATAGAGAAACCGTTCCTAACTTGTGGCGTCATTTACAAACCTGGCAACCGACGGCTTTGCAATGCGAGATTTCTTTAGCAGAGGTACAACGTATCGATTCTGCGGGGATGGTAATGCTCATTCACTTAATAGAGCATGCAAAAACACAAAACTGTCATATAATGCTGAGTTTTGTGCCACAACAACTGCGCACATTATTTCAGTTGAGCAACATCGAAGCGATGATGGCTCAACATATTCAACCATTAGCAGGGGTGAATTGTGGATAGCACACAAGTACAACAATTATTACAACAAGCACTCAACCTTGAAGAGCTACATGTCAAAGGTGAGGGTAGCCATTATGAAGTGATCGCGATTGATGCGAGCTTCGAGACGATGAGTCGAGTGAAAAAACAGCAACTGATTTATGCTCCATTAATGGCGTACATTCAGCGTAATGATATTCACGCGGTATCAATCAAAACGTTCACCCCACAAGAGTGGGCTCGCAATAAAAAGTTGATGTCGCTGTAAGGTTTTTTAATGGAAAAATTTCGAGTTATTGGGTCAGATAAGCCGCTGCAAGGTGAAGTGACCATTTCCGGTGCAAAAAATGCTGCACTGCCTATTTTATTTGCGTCCATTTTGGCCGAAGAACCAATTGAAGTCGCTAACGTCCCTCACTTACGTGACATTAACACCACGATGGAACTGCTCAAACGCTTAGGCGCAAAAGTGGAACGTAATGGTTCGGTTCATGTTGACGCTAGCCAAATTAACCAATATTGCGCGCCATACGACCTCGTAAAAACCATGCGTGCCTCTATTTGGGCATTGGGTCCACTGGTTGCGCGCTTTGGTCAAGGCCAAGTTTCGCTACCCGGTGGGTGTGCGATTGGTGCACGTCCCGTCGATTTGCATATTCATGGCCTCGAGCAATTGGGTGCGACGATTACGTTAGAAGACGGTTATGTCAAAGCGAGCGTTGATGGGCGCTTACAAGGTGCGCATATTGTTATGGACAAAGTCAGTGTCGGTGCCACGATTACCATCATGTGTGCCGCGACATTGGCAGAAGGTAAAACGGTATTAGATAACGCTGCTCGAGAGCCGGAAATTGTTGATACTGCTGCCTTTTTAAATAAACTCGGCGCTAAAATTACCGGTGCAGGTACAGACAGTATCACTATCGAGGGTGTTGAACGTCTTGGTGGTGGTCGTCATGCTGTGGTTGCTGATCGCATTGAAACGGGCACCTTTTTAGTTGCTGCGGCAGTCTCTCATGGCAAGATCCTCTGTCGCAATACCAAAGCCAGTTTACTGGAAGCGGTACTCGCTAAATTAGAAGAAGCTGGCGCAGAAATTGAAACTGGCGATGATTGGATAAGTTTGGACATGACTGGGCGAGAGCTGAAAGCCGTGTCAATTCGCACCGCTCCCCATCCTGGTTTTCCGACTGATATGCAAGCCCAATTTACTCTCCTGAATATGATGGCCAAAGGTGGCGGTAAAATTACCGAAACCATCTTTGAAAACCGTTTTATGCACGTACCTGAATTGATGCGTATGGGAGCCAAAGCCGAAGTTGAGGGGAACACGGTGATTTGTGGTGATGTCGAATCATTGAGTGGAGCTCAAGTGATGGCAACGGATCTACGAGCTTCCGCGAGCTTAGTGATCGCGGGTTGTATTGCTAAAGGTGAAACCATCGTTGATCGGATTTATCATATCGATCGTGGCTATGAACGCATCGAAGATAAATTGTCGGCGTTAGGGGCTCATATCGAACGTGTCAGTGAGCCAAACTAACGGGCTCAAGGGTTAATGAGCCGAAATTTTAGGATTTCGGCTTTTTTATTTAAGCTCCATTGGAGAATCTGCATGATTGCTGTCTTGCGTCTTTTGGCATTAGCTCTATTTGCTGTTGTGATGTTTGTTTTTGGATGTGGCTATTGTTTGCTCAGTCCGCGCAATCCAAAACACGTTTTCACCTTTGGCCGTCTGTTTGCCAAAATGTCTCGGGTATTTGGTATTACTTTAGAGCTGCGTATTCCTGATGATGCTTATCAGCGTGGTCAGGCGATTTATATTGCTAACCATCAAAATACTTGGGATCTTTTTACCGTCTCTGCGGCGGTGACGCCCAAAGTGGTCACGGTAGGCAAAAAAAGCCTATTATGGACGCCGTTGTTTGGTCAGTTGTATTGGCTAACCGGCAATATTTTGATTGATCGCAGCAATAAGGCCAAAGCCAAAGGCACGATTGATCAAGTGGTGGATAGTATGAATAACAGTGACGTTTCGGTCTGGATGTTCCCAGAAGGAACGCGTTCCCGTGGCCGGGGGTTACTGCCTTTTAAAGCGGGTGCTTTTCATGCTGCGATAGGTGCGAAAGTGCCGATTATTCCGATAGTGTGCAGTTCTACCAATCATTTACGTTTAAATCGTTGGAATAATGGTCATGTGATTGTCGAAATGCTGCCGCCCGTTAGTACGGAAGGGTTAACTCGAGAACAAGTCCGTGAATTATCTAAGCAGTGTCACCATGATATGCAAATCAAATTGGCTGAACTTGATGCCGAAGTGGCGCGATTAGATGCTCAACCAGCTCGTGGATAATTGCCTTTTATAGAATTACTGAGCCGTTGAAGTCTCGCTAATACATCAGAGAAAAGAAAAAAGGTTGCTTATCAAGCAACCTTTTTTCTCGCGAGAACGCTTATCGACGAACAGCGATCGCTTCAATTTCAATCCCAACATCTTTCGGTAAACGAGCCACCTCAACGCAAGAACGGGCTGGGTAATTGGCGACGTTGTGATCATCAAAAAATTGACCGTATACTTGATTTACGGTCGCAAAATCATTGAGATCTTTGACGAAAACGGTCATTTTAACGATATCACCTACCGTTAATCCTGCCGATTCAACCACCGCTTTAACGTTATCTAAAGATTGTTTTGCTTGAGCAGCGATATCAGCAGGGACTTCACCTGTCACTGGGTTTACAGGGATTTGGCCTGAAGTCAACACCATGTTACCTAAATCAATTCCCTGAATATAAGGACCGATTGCCGCTGGAGCCGATTCGGTATGCAGAACTTTAGTCATGCGAGTTATTCCATAATCTTGATTAAAAATGAGTTTTTAGTGTGCCTCTAAACCTAGTAGAGGTAAAGAGGCAATCGGCAGAACCTTGGCGGTTTGCACTTCGTTTATGGATGTTACGTCGTTAGTACGAATGAACTCTGTTTAGGCTTCGCGTTCGGTGACCACTTCGCGTGAAAAGACTTTCTCACAGTATTTACATTTAAGACGAATTTCATTGGCTTTCTCAAAAATGCGGAAGCTACTCTCAACGGGTTCATTGTGTGAGATACAGTTGCTGTTTGGGCAAGCAAAAACGTTATTGATCTTTTCTGGCAGCGTTAAGGCTAATTTTTTAACGACTTGATAATCTTCTATTTGGTTAACCGTTGCATGGGGGGCATAAAGTGCGAGTTTATTGGCTTGATCTTCGTTGATAAAGACATTCTCTATCTTCAGGAGATCTTTATGGCCAAGTGCAGAAGAGGGAAGATTGAGTCCGATAGTGACGCGTTGGTGAGAGTTGTGCATATCAAATAAACGCAAGACTTTGATCCCAACCTTGGCTGGGATGTGATCAATAACCGTCCCGTTTTTAATCGCTTCAACTTGCAGTTTAGTCTCTTTATTCATGTTCGGCTCCATTACAGTGACTCATTTAACACAAGGGCGAGCAGTGCTTCACGGGCATAGACCCCATTCTCGGCTTGTTGAAAGAAGTAGGCGTGCGAGGTTTTATCGACATCCGTTGTGATTTCATCAACCCGTGGCAACGGATGGAGGACTTTCATGTTTGAGCGAGCGTCTTGCAGCATCGTCGCCGTTAACACGAAGGCGGATTTAATATGCGCGTATTCTGATTCATCGAAACGTTCTTTTTGGACTCGTGTCATGTATAAAATGTCGAGTTCAGGGATCACGCTTTCCATATCGCTATGTAGGCTGTATTGCAGCCCGGCATCATCAAGTTCTTCACAAATGTAATCGGGCATTGCCAGTGCTTCTGGAGCGACAAAGAAGAAGCGGTTGTTGTCAAACTTCGCCAATGCTTGAGTTAAAGAGTGAACGGTACGGCCATATTTCAAATCACCGACAAAGGCGATGTTTAAGTTATTTAAACGGCCTTGAGTTTCAAAAATGGAGAATAAGTCGAGCAGGGTTTGTGTCGGATGTTGATTCGAACCATCACCAGCATTAATCACCGGTATGCCATTGGAAAATTCAGAAGCAAGACGAGCGGCTCCCTCTTGAGGATGACGCATAACAAATGCATCAACGTAAGAGGCTATCACCTGAACTGAATCGGCTAAGGTTTCGCCTTTTTTAGCCAGTGACGTATTACCACCATTATCAAAACCAATCACGCTGCCACCGATACGTTGTACCGCCGTTTCAAAAGAGAGTCGCGTTCGAGTTGAGGGTTCGAAAAAACAACTGGCAATAACCTTATCTTTAATCAGAGTCGGTTTCGGTTCTGCTTTTAGCTGACCTGCGGTGTGGACAATCAATTCCAGTTCTGCTCGTGATAGCTCAGAAATGGAGATGATGTGCTTTTGGTAAAGCGAATTGGTCATAATGTCTTCCCTTGCTTGGTGTTTCGGCCATAAAAAAGCCCCCCGATCTGGGAGGCTATTTATTATCAATAAAGGGTAACAACGCATTGACTAGTAAGCAAAATTGCTCACCGCAATGAAGCATAGAAACATGGTTGATATCGTTTCTGTTCACAAGCCACCCCTTAGACAAATTGCTGGGCATTATACGCCGAACTTTTCTCAAGGCAAGCGTTTGCTTAGTGAGTTTCTCGTTTACTTATTAACCATTAAATGCATGGTTATCCACCTAAGGTGGCGACCATTACGGCCTTGATGGTATGGAGTCGGTTTTCCGCTTGATCAAACACGATCGCGTGTTCGGACTCAAACACTTCTTCAGTAACCTCTAAGCCTTGCATACCATATTTTTCGGCTACTTGTTTACCAACGGTGGTTTGATCATTATGAAAGGCGGGTAAGCAGTGCATGAATTTAACGCGAGGATTCCCCGTGGCACGAATAGCCGCCATATTAACTTGATAAGGCGTCATGATCGCCACGCGTTCGTCCCACGCTTCGGGTTCTTCTCCCATTGAGACCCAAACATCGGTGTAGAGGAAATCGCAGCCTTTGACGCCTTCTGCGACATCTTCGGTCAAGGTAATACTTGCCCCTGTTTGTTGGGCAATACTTTGACAAATATCGACTAATTGACGATCTGGCCAGAAAGCTTTAGGAGCGACTAAGCGAATATCCATGCCCATTTTTACCGCGCCGACCATGAGTGAATTACCCATGTTATTGCGCGCATCACCAAGATAAGCAAAGCGGATTTGATCTAGAGCTTTACCATGAGAAAACTCTTGCATGGTTAGGAAATCAGCCAGAATTTGCGTTGGATGAAACTCATCAGTCAGGCCATTCCATACTGGAACCCCAGCATATTGGCCAAGTTCTTCGACGATCGATTGACCATAACCGCGATATTGGATGCCATCGTACATACGGCCCAATACTCGTGCGGTATCTTTCATCGATTCTTTATGGCCAATTTGCGATCCGGAAGGGCCAATATAGGTGACTTGAGCGCCTTGATCAAAGGCGGCAACTTCAAAAGCGCAGCGAGTACGTGTGGAGGCTTTCTCAAAAATAAGCGCGATGTTTTTGCCCAGCAAGGTTTTTTGCTCGGTGCCTGAGTATTTGGCTCGCTTTAAGTCCGCCGCTAGACTCAACAAAAATTGAATTTCTTGGGGAGTGAAGTCAAGTAATTTTAGAAAATTACGCTGACGCAAATTAAAAGCCATATCGAGTCCTTAACCATAAAAAAGAATAGGACCAGTTAAACATATAAATGCTATAAAAGTGAATAATTATTTTTTGTTGGGCGGTGAGTTATGTGAAATAACTCACCGCATTGGATTACAAGTTTTCTTCCGCAAATTCGGCTAAGCGGCTGCGGACGACACCATTGAGATGGATGTTGGCACTGCCTTCGAAGTTTTTGAAACGCTCAACCATATAGGTAAGCCCTGAAGTTACTGGTGTGAGGTAGTGGGAATCAATTTGTGCCAAGTTACCTGAACAGACAATTTTGGTTCCTTCTCCACAACGAGTAATGATGGTTTTAATTTGTGATGCGGTTAAGTTTTGGCACTCATCCAATAAGACAAAGGCATTTTGTATTGAGCGGCCACGCATAAAGTTGATCGACTTAAATTGAATATTGGCTTTATCACAGATGTATTTGAGCGAGCCCTCGGTACAGTGATCGTGCTTGTGCAGCGCTTCTAAAGTATCGGTGATGGCGGCTAACCACGGCATCATTTTCTCTTCTTCACTACCCGGTAAAAAGCCAATCGACTCACCAATGTCGGGTGTGTTGCGAGTCACAATGATTTTATCGAACATTTTGCGTTCGATGGTTTGGTCTAAGGCGGCCGCCATAGCCAGTAACGTTTTACCACTACCGGCCGCGCCGGTGAGAATGACTAGATCAATCTCAGGATCGAGCAAGGCATCTAATGCCATGGCTTGATAAATGTTTTTTGGCATAATGTCCCAGACTTTGCGGTGCATGAGCCGTTCACGTCCAAGATCACGTAGGGTTATTGAGTCATCGCTGAGGGTTTCGACTCGAGCGGTGAAGTCACTTTCTTCATCCAATACATATTGATTAATGTAGGTGGGTTCGAAGGGTTTGCGATCCAATTTATGGAAAGTTTTGCCTCCCAGAGTATAACTGTCCACACTATCGACATTATCCCAAAAATTACCGGGACGGGTCTGAAAGCCTTTTGTTAGGTATTGTACATCGTCAATTAATTGGTCAGTTCGGTAATCTTCAACAAAGCGTACTCCCGCTCCCTTCGCACGTAAACGCATGTTGATGTCTTTGGTGATTAATACCACCGAACGCGGTGCGCGCTTATTTTGTAGGTGCAATACGGCATTCAAGATCCGGTTGTCTCCCTCCTTGTCGGTAAACGCTTTAACCGTTTCATGCACTTCGTAATCGGCCAAAATGGCAATCGTTCCTTTATTGCCACCTGAATTTTTTAAGGGGATACCTTCAGAGATCTCATCCGGTGTTGCATCGTGGAAAATGTTTTCCAAGGCACGGATGGCAACTCGTGCGTCTCGGGCTACATCGCGTTTGCTGTCTTTAATTCTGTCGAGTTCTTCGAGGACGGTCATCGGGATGACGACGTCGTGTTCTTGGAAGGAGTAAATTGCAAGAGGTTCATGCAATAGTATGTTGGTGTCTAGGACAAACAGTTTCCGGTCAGTATCGCCCATAAGCGTCTCCTTGCTATGTGATAGCGGGTATAATGAAGGTCTGCATTCTTGTGCTTACGATCGATTCTACGCTGTCGCCAGGTTGTCGATCACTGCGGATAGAAGGCAAACTGGTATGGATACTCTCTGTTTGAACAAGCATATCGTATGCCAACAAACCTTACGTCGACGTAAGCTGATACCAGTTTGGTATCGTTTGGCAACCTGCTGGTCTTTTTCAGTATAGCAACCTATTGAATTAGCATTGCCATTAAAATGTGACACTTTGATGTCAGCCAGCCACTCAAGAAAAAAAGCGTGGAATGGGCGTGACCTGTATCACGCCATCAAGTAAGATTAGCGACCTTTTTCTGCACCGTAACGGTAGGACAAGTAGACTTTTTCTTGACGCCGGTGCAGTCACGGTAACGGATAATGTTTAATCCCAATAGATGAGGTAGTCTTGATGACTTTTGCTTTAGGGCAACGCTGGATAAGTGATACAGAAAGTGATTTAGGGTTGGGTACAGTGGTCGCGATGGACGCTCGTACAGTGACGTTAATGTTTGCCGCATCCGAAGAGAACCGAGTGTATGCGCGTCATGATGCGCCAGTCACACGAGTGGCTTTTAATGTCGGTGATACGGTTGATAGTCAAGAAGGTTGGTCACTCAATGTTGAACAAGTGGTGGAAGATCAGGGCGTACTCACCTATTTAGGGACTCGTGAAGATACTCAACAAGCAGGCATTGCATTGCGAGAGATTTTTCTGAGTAACCAAATCCGCTTCAATAAGCCACAAGATAAGTTGTTTGCTGGGCAAATTGATCGGATGGATAACTTTGTGTTGCGTTATCGTGCGTTGACCAATCAATACCAGCAGCATAAAAGCCCAATGCGCGGCCTATGTGGTATGCGTGCGGGGTTAATTCCTCATCAATTATACATTGCCCATGAAGTGGGTCGCCGTTATGCCCCTCGTGTCTTGTTAGCCGATGAAGTAGGTCTTGGTAAAACCATCGAAGCGGGGATGATCATTCATCAGCAAGTGTTGGCTGGACGTGCAGAGCGGATTTTAATTGTGGTGCCTGAAACATTGCAGCATCAGTGGCTGGTAGAAATGCTGCGCCGCTTTAACTTGCACTTTTCGGTATTTGATGAAGAGCGCTGTGTTGAGGCCTATGCCGAAGCGGATAATCCGTTTGAAACCCAGCAATATGTTTTATGTTCATTAGATTTCTTACGTAAAAGCCGGCAACGTTTTGAACAAGCGCTCGAAGCGGAATGGGATCTGTTAGTGGTTGATGAGGCGCACCATTTACAATGGAGCCAAGATAAACCGAGTCGTGAATATCAAGTCATCGAAGGATTAGCAGAACGCACACCCGCGGTATTATTGTTAACCGCGACACCAGAGCAATTGGGACGCGAAAGTCATTTTGCTCGTTTACGCTTGTTGGATGCGGATCGTTTTTATGACTATGACGCGTTTGTTAAAGAAGAAGAGCAATATGCGCCTGTCGCTGATGCCGTGAGTGCGCTGTTATCTGGTCTTGTATTGACTGATACCGCAAAAAATCAAATCGCGGAATTATTATCTGAGCAGGACGTCGAGCCCTTACTGCGGGTACTAGACAGTCAAGCTGACGAACAGGAAAAAGCCGCTGCCCGTGATGAGTTGATCAGCAATCTTATGGATCGCCACGGTACAGGACGCGTTCTATTTAGAAATACGCGCGCTGCGATTAAAGGCTTCCCTAAGCGGAACGTGCATTTATTGCCGATGGAGATTCCAGCGCAGTACAGTACTTCAATGCGCGTCGCGGGGATGATTGGTGGTAAGCTGAGTCCACAAGCGCGAGCGATGAAAATGCTCTATCCAGAAGAAATCTTCCAAGAGTTTGAAGGCGATGATGCGAGCTGGTGGCAGTTTGATTCACGAGTCAATTGGTTGATTGATAAGGTTAAAGCCAAACGTAGCGAAAAGATTTTAGTCATTGCATCTCGCTCAAGTACCGCGTTGCAATTAGAGCAAGCTCTTCGTGAGCGAGAAGGGATCCGCGCGACGGTGTTCCATGAAGGAATGTCGATCATTGATCGTGATAAAGCGGCGGCTTATTTTGCTCAAGAAGAGGGCGGAGCTCAGGTACTGATTTGTAGTGAAATTGGCTCTGAAGGACGTAACTTCCAGTTTGCTCACCAACTGGTTATGTTTGATCTGCCGTTTAACCCTGATTTGCTTGAGCAGCGGATTGGTCGCTTAGATCGTATTGGTCAAGAAAATGACATCGATATTTATGTACCTTATTTGCAAGGGTCGTCACAAGGGATTCTGGCTCGCTGGTTTAATGAAGGATTGAATGCTTTTGCTGAAACGTGTCCAACTGGGCGTGCGGTCTACGATCAATTCTCCGAAGCTTTGATCGCAATGCTAGCCACGGCAGACAGCAGTGAATTGGAGAGCGTGATCGACGCTTCAGCTAAGCTTAATCAAACCCTAAAAAGCCAATTGGAACAAGGGCGTGACCGTTTATTGGAAATGCACTCGAATGGTGGAGAAAAAGCGTTGCAGATCGCTCAGTCGATTGCAGAAACCGATGGCGATACCAATCTGGTTTCTTTCGCATTAAGTTTGTTTGATGCCGTTGGGTTAAATCAAGATGACCGTGGTGACAATGCTTTAGTGGTTACGCCTTCTGAACATATGATGGTTTCGAGTTATCCCGGTTTGCCTTATGAAGGGGCGACGATTACTTTTGACCGTAATACAGCGCTCTCTCGTGAAGATATGCACTTTATCAGTTGGGAGCACCCGATGATTCAAGGTGGGATTGATCTTCTAATGAGTGAAGGGGTTGGCGTTTGTGCGGTATCATTGTTGAAAAATAAAGCGCTGCCAGTGGGGACGATTCTATTAGAGATGGTCTATCTGGTGGATGCTCAAGCGCCTAAGAGCAGCGGTATCAGCCGTTTCTTACCCGCAACCCCTATCCGCATTCTGATGGATGGCCGCGGCAATGATTTATCGGCGCAAGTCGATTTTGAAAGCTTTAATCGCCAGTTAAGCCCGGTGAATCGTCATTTAGCCAGTAAATTAGTCGCTTCTGTACAGGCTGAGATTCATCGCTTGATCGTTGCCAGCGATCCTGCGGTTAGCGCGAAAGTAGAGGCGATTCGTGAGCAGGCCAAGCAGGAGATGGAGCATAACTTGCACGCAGAGTTAGCGCGTTTATTGGCACTGAAAGCGGTTAACCCGAATATCCGTGATGAAGAGATCAGCGCATTAGAGCAGCAGATGAGCGCATTAAGTGGGTATATTTCTCAAGCGCAATATCAACTTGATTCACTGCGTTTGATTGTGGTTTCACATAACTAACGTTATATCTCGTACGCTTTAATGTTAAAAGGCTTTGTCAAATGACAAAGCCTTTTTTGATCCGTTCGAATCGGATGTGAAATAGAGCCCCCGCTTTTACGATTAGATTAGCCATTTCCACCAAATAAACAGCGCTAAGAAACCGAATAGATAAATCAATCCGACGATCGATAACGCTCGCGTTTTTTTACCGAGCGCTAATTCGGCTGGTAAAGGGGTCTTAGTGACTAAGATGTAATTAAGTAGGGCAAAAAATGGCGTGGTCATAAATGCCATTACCATGGCAAAGTTGAGCATCGGCATCAAGGCAAACGCCCAAAAGACAATGATGGCTAACGCCAGCGCTGAAACGATAAATAGCCATGTTTGAAACAAACGAGGCGAAGCGTGAGTTTTATGTTGCAGTAAACGCTGTGCTTCGGCAATTACACGCGAATAGCCATCAATCACGGTAATCGTGCTGCCAAAAATACAGAAAAAGGCGATAACAGCAATCAAATAGCGCGACCATTCACCAATGGTGGAAGCGTACAAACCAACCAGTTGATGAGAAAATCCAATCCCTGATTGTGCCAGTTCAACCCCTGTACCGTGTAGCACCAAACTGCCTAGGGCAAGAAACACGATAGCGAGCACGGCAGTACCAATGTAGCCGACATTAAAATCAAACAGTGCTGACTGTGCAGTCACATTTTGTTGGCGGCGCTGACTTTTTAGCCACATTGAGGTTAAGCTCGAAATTTCAATCGGTGCCGGCATCCAGCCCATCGTCACGACGATAAAACCGATCGCAGCGAATGTCCAAGGTGAGGGCGTTTCGCTGACCACGGTTAATGGGGCAGGTCCAGTTGCGGCAATAAAGACCGCGGTGAGAGTCGCTAGGGTGAGCACTGCCATGATGGTTTTGGAGAGAACATCCAAAGCTTTGTAGTGCCCTGCGATCAAAATAATCAAACAAGTTACTAAAATGAAGCCGCTAAGTACGCTGGTCGCTATTTCAAATGGGATGAAGTAACCCAGTAAACTGGCACTGAATAACAGTAACGCAGCCGTATTAACTATTGCGGAGAAAATACTTAATAGAGTGAATCCCCACAGGTAGGTTTTTCCTAGCTTAGCGTAACCTTCAACGAGGCTTTCTCCGGTTCCCATGGTGTATTGAACACCAGCTTTAAAGAAAGGGTATTTGAATAAATTCACCAGTAAAATCAATGCCGCTAATTGCCAGCCATAAATTGCGCCAGCTTGAGTGGAAGCGACAAGATGGGAGCCTCCTACTGCCGCTGCGGCCATCATGATCCCCGGACCAAGTGAGCGAACTAATTGTTTTAACCTGAGTTTTTCGGTGTTTGAATAAGGGACACTGTTTTCCATTCTCGATCCTTTTTCTACCTTTGACTTGCGTTTGCGGTCACTTGGTTTTAGGCCATGATTCAGCAATCTTCAGTGCCAGAGGTATGATTGATAGTTGTGTTTGATTTATTGTTATGGTCACTATCCCCTTCCTACTTGAAGCTACAGCGGTGTTGGCTACGTTGGTTCACACCGATCGCATCGTCTGCCTATGCTCATGGGGATGAACTCACTTGCCGCCTACCTGCAACTCCAAGTGATTTGGGTATATGAATTATTGATCTTATGTCAATATATCGTATCAATATCATAGGTTAATATTCTGTCAACTTTTAGTTACGTTTTCGGTGGAGTTACTAAGCTCAAGCGATGCATAAAGTGCCGATCATCCCTCTTACCATCAATCTGCAACTTGACCCTATTTAAGTATATAATGCGGCGTTTTTTCCTGATGAGACAATAATAATGGCGATGATTGAATACCATCCCCCCACCGATCCGTGGATAGATGTGGTGTATGAAGATGAGTATATTTTGGCGGTCAATAAACCGTCAGGATTACTCTCTGTGCCCGGCAAACATATTGAGCACTATGACAGTATGTGGAGTCGCTTGGTGGCTGAGCATTCGGAAATCCAAGTCGTGCATCGTTTAGATATGTCGACGTCAGGTTTAATGCTGTTTGCTAAGAATAAATACATGGAAGCGGCGCTGAAAAAGCAGTTTCAGTATCGATTAACCCATAAAGTCTACTATGCGCGAGTATGGGGCAAACTTGAGCAGCAGCAAGGTGAAGTTGATTTACCATTAATTTGCGATTGGCCGAATCGTCCGCGACAAAAAGTCTGTTTTGAGCATGGTAAAGCATCGAAAACCTTGTATCAGGTGGTTAAGCAAGAGGAGCAGACAACGATTGTTCGTTTGTTTCCTGTCACGGGGCGTTCTCATCAGTTACGGGTACATATGTTAGCGATTGGGCATCCGATAGTCGGTGACGAGTTTTATGCTTCTCCTGACGCATTAGCTTTTTCTGATCGATTAGCCCTGCACGCTGCAGAACTCAGTTTTTATCATCCACGCAGTCATTGGCTGCGAACCATTTTTGTACCGTGTGATTTCTATCCCGAAGCTGAGGCGGTGATCTTGGATCATTTTGATCCAGAAAGAAAACTACCGGATTATAAAACTCTACCTCGTCCTTAATGTGATTGAACGAGACGAAGTGAAGTAATCAATGTGCGATTAAAGTGATTTGAGGGAGTGGTTTATGTCATTACTTAACATGGTGTTTTTGGATCGAGCGACGATCCCTCGTCATATTGATCTTCCCGATCTGAGCGTTGCTCACCAGTGGCGAGAGTATGATTTTACGACGCCTGAGCAGGTGCTTGAGCGCATCGGTGACGCTGATATCGTGATCACTAATAAAGTGGTACTCACTCGCGAGATACTGGCTCAACTGCCGAAACTCAAGTTGGTCGCGATTTCTGCAACGGGCACGAATAATGTTGATTTACCGGCGTGTCGTGAGCTAAATATTGCGGTGTGTAATGTGCAGGGGTACGCGACTCAATCGGTCCCTGAACATGTTATTGCGATGATGTTTGCTTTAAGGCGCAATCTCTTTGGGTATCATCAAGATATTGCTGCCGGAGAGTGGCAACGCAATAAGCAGTTCTGTTTCTTTACTCATCCGATTGGTGATATTGCCGGTAGTGTGATGGGTATTATTGGTGGTGGATCGCTCGGTAAAGCAACGGCAGCCCTAGCTCAAGCATTAGGGATGCAAGTGATGTTTGCAGAACACAAAGGTGCTGAGTCTTGCCGTGAAGGGTATGTTCGTTTTGAGCAGGTATTAACGACGGCTGATGTATTAACACTGCATTGTCCTTTAACGGCAGCGACCACCCATTTAATCAGTCAGCCAGAGTTGGCGTTAATGAAACCGAATGCGCTGGTTATTAATACCGGTCGAGGGGGATTAATTGATGAAGTGGCTCTGGTGGATGCGTTAAAGCAACGTCGTATTGCTGGAGCTGGGGTGGATGTGTTTACTCAAGAGCCCGCTGACATCGGGAATCCACTGATTGCCAATATGGACTTACCGAATTTATTACTCACTCCACATGTTGCTTGGGGAAGTGATAGTGCCATTCAACGTCTGGTGACGATACTAATCGCTAATATCGAGGCATTTATTGCTGGAAAGTCGCAAAATAGGTTGGTTTAGTCACGGGGTATAAAGAGAAAGGCAGCGTTATTGCTGCCTTTCTTGTTAAGTAAAGATGATATTTATAAAGCGCTGATAGTGGCTTTTTGTTCGATTAACTTCACTAGGGTTTCTTGATAGCTATTGAGTTTGTCACGCTCGACAGCAACCACTGCTTCTGGGGCTTTAGCGACAAACCCTTGATTGCTCAGTTTGCCTTCGATGCGTTTGATCTCGCCTTCGGTTTTGGCGATTTCTTTCGCTAGACGCTCAAGTTCAGCTTGTTTATCAATCAATCCTGCCATCGGGATCATCAATTCCGATTTGCCGACCAGTGCGGTAGCACAAGCTGGCGTTACTTCATTGCTTTCAATCACTCGTACGGACTCAAGTTTGGCGAGAGAAATCAGCACAGGTTTATTGGCTTCAACGCGTGAGGCATCTTCTTCGCTAGCAACTTTTAACATTACCGATAAAGGTTTGCCCGGATTAATGTCATATTCAGCACGTAGGTTACGAATGCTGGTAATAAAGGCTTTTACCCATTCAATATCATCCAGTGCCTGTTGATTAAAGTTCTCTGGATTATATTGAGGTAGTGCTTGGAGCATGATGGTCTCGCCCTCAACCCCGTCAACCAGAGGCTTGATGCTTTGCCAGATGGTTTCGGTAATATAAGGGATCACCGGGTGAGCCAAACGCAGTGTTTTTTCGAGAACGGTAATAAGGGTGCGACGCGTACCGCGTTGCTGAGCTTCAGACCCTTTCCAAAGAATGGGTTTGGTTAGCTCTAGATACCAGTCACAGAATTGGTTCCAGATAAACTCGTATAAGGTATTTGCAGCCATATCTAATCGGAAGTTATTGATATGGTTATTAAACTCTTTGGCTGCTAGCTCAAACTGGGATTCAATCCACTTGTCGGCCAGTGAGTACTCGATCTCACCAGCAGTAAAGCCACAGTCTTGCGCTTCGGTATTCATTAACACGTAACGGCTGGCATTCCACAACTTATTACAGAAGTTACGGTAGCCCTCTAAGCGTTTCATATCCCAGTTAATATCACGACCGGTTGAAGCCATGGCTGCTAGCGTGAAGCGCAGTGCGTCGGTTCCATAAGGTTCGATACCGTTTTCAAACGTTTTACGCGTGTTTTTCTCGATTTTAGCGGCAAGTTGAGGCTGCATCATGTTGCCACAACGTTTCTCAACTAATGACTCTAGATCAATACCATCGATCATATCGATAGGATCAAGGACGTTACCTTTCGATTTTGACATTTTATCGCCATTTTCATCACGGATAAGGCCGGTGACATAAACGGTTTTAAATGGGACTTGAGGTTTGCCATGTTCATCTTTACAGAAATGCATGGTCATCATGATCATCCGTGCTACCCAGAAGAAAATAATGTCAAAGCCTGTCACCAATACATCTGATGGATGGAAGGTTTTTAGTGCATCGGTATTCTCTGGCCATCCTTGTGTACCAAACGTCCAGAGGGCAGAGGAGAACCACGTATCTAACACATCGTTATCTTGCTTAAGCACTACGACTGGTGCAAGGTTATGTTTAGCACGGACTTCTTGTTCATCACGACCGACATAAACGTTGCCATCATTATCATACCAAGCCGGAATACGATGTCCCCACCATAGCTGACGAGAAATACACCAATCTTGTACGTCGCGCATCCAAGAGAAGTACATGTTTTCGTACTGCTTAGGCACAAACTGGATGTCACCGTTTTCGACGGCTTCGACGGCTGTTTTTGCTAACGGAGCTGTGCGCACATACCATTGATCGGTCAGCATCGGTTCAATTACGACACCACCACGATCACCGTACGGTACGGTTAGATCATGATCTTTGATTTCATCCAGTAAGCCCAGTTCGGCAAATTCAGCAACGATTGCTTTGCGTGCGGCAAAACGCTCCATACCGTGGTATTTTTCTGGAAGCTCACTGCTGTACACATCACTTGCTTCACCATTACTATTAAACACTTCGGCAGCATCACGAATGTTGGCATCAAAGGTGAGAATGTTGATCATCGGTAATTGATGGCGTTTACCCACTTCATAGTCATTGAAGTCGTGAGCTGGAGTGATTTTTACACAACCCGTGCCTTTTTCCATATCGGCGTGCTCATCGGCAACGATAGGAATGCGGCGATTGACGATAGGGAGTAAAATTTCTTTACCGATCAATGCTTGGTAACGAGGATCTTCAGGGTTAACCGCGACACCAGTATCACCGAGCATGGTTTCAGGACGAGTGGTGGCGACGACGATATAATCTTTACCGTCCGCAGTTTTAATGCCATCGGCTAACGGATAGCGGAAATGCCACATGTGGCCTTTGATATCTTTATTTTCAACTTCAAGATCGGAAATCGCGGTGTGCAGTTTTGGATCCCAGTTAACAAGACGTTTGCCACGATAGATCAAATCATCTTCATACAAACGAACAAACACTTCTTGCACGGCATTTGATAGGCCGTCGTCCATGGTAAAGCGTTCACGCTCCCAATCGACGGAAGCCCCTAGACGACGTAGCTGTTGAGTAATCGTACCGCCAGATTCAGCCTTCCACTCCCAAATCTTGTCGATAAACGCTTCACGACCATAATCATGCTTCGTTTTGCCTTCTTCTGCAGCAATTTTGCGTTCAACGACCATTTGGGTAGCGATACCGGCGTGATCCGTTCCAACTTGCCATAAGGTATTTTTACCCTTCATGCGCTCGCAACGGATCAAAGTATCCATGATGGTATCTTGGAAGGCGTGACCCATATGAAGGCTACCAGTGACGTTAGGTGGCGGGATCATAATGCTGTACGCTGGCTTTGAAGTGTCACCGTGTGGCTTAAAGTAGCCGTTCTCTTCCCAAGTCTGATAGAGAGCTTGTTCGATTGCTGTTGGGTTATATGTCTTTTCCATAGTGCTCTTAAATGGATACTGTGAATGGTTAATCTTAGTCAAACTTCATAAGTGAAGGATCTTGGTCAAGATCGCCTTAACTATAAGGTTTGACCTACGGATGCTGTAGCTCGACAGTTTGTAACTGATAGCCTGCTTGACGATAGATTTTATATCGTTCACGTGCCAGCTGCTTGGTTTTTTCTTCGCAGGGGACGAAGTCTACCACCTCTCTAAAGGCGTTCGCAAAGGTTGTATGATTATCGGCCAGATTTATTACCAATTGGCGGTTGTAGCTTGGCTTCACTCCGTGATAGCCAATTTCAATCGGAGTGCCATATTTGGGACCTTCACCGATCAGGTTATGAGCGATAAACTGGGTGGGCTCAACTTGCCAAAAGCGTTCCGCTAACTGTTCTGCGTGAAGCTGGTCTTGGCAATGTACGTACACCTTGGCACCTTGCCGAGCAAAATGGTGCGCTAGATAAACAATATAGTGCTCAAATCCTGTAATGGTCGCTTGAGGGCTATCATTAGCAATTAAATAAAAGGTTGCGGTTGCCATTGGTTACCTCACATTGATTGCAATAAAAAAGGGCCGTTTGGCCCTTTTTTGAGGTTTATTCCTCGCTATCGTGGCCACTACGATTGAGGAGAAATTGCACTAACATCGAGACTGGACGTCCAGTCGAACCTTTGGCTGCACCCGATTTCCAAGCTGTACCAGCCACATCAATATGTGCCCAGTTATATTTCTTGGTAAACTTCGATAAGAAACATCCTGCGGTGATGGCACCACCTGGACGACCGCCGATATTAGCCATATCAGCAAACGGGCTTTTTAATTGTTCATGATATTCATCTGCTAGCGGTAAACGCCAAGCACGATCACTCGATTGCTCAGAGGCGTTGATCAACTCATGAGCCAGAGGGTTATGGTTCGACATAACGGCACTGATGTGATGACCAAGAGCAATGACGCAAGCTCCCGTTAAGGTTGCGACATCAATGACGCAATCGGGTTCAAAACGCTCAACATAAGTTAGCGCATCACACAGTACTAATCGCCCTTCAGCATCGGTATTCAATACTTCAACGGTTTGGCCTGACATGGTAGTCAGGATATCGCCTGGGCGATAGGCATTACTGCCAGGCATATTTTCACAACCAGCCAAAATACCCACCACATTAATGGGTAGATTCAGCTTTGCCAGTGCCTTCATGGCACCAAACACTGAAGCTGCGCCACACATGTCGTATTTCATCTCATCCATGGCTTCGCCTGGTTTGAGTGAGATACCGCCTGAATCAAAGGTTAAGCCTTTACCAACCAGCACAATCGGTTTTGCTGTTGGGTCTGCGTGTCCTTTATATTCGATCACCGACATCATGGATTCATTTTTCGAACCTCGGCCTACCGCTAAATAAGACGTCATACCGAGTTTTTCCATCTCTTCTTCACCAATGATTTTGGTGGTGATGGTCGGATAATCGTCCGCTAAACGACGGGCTTGAGAAGCCAAATAGGCTGGGTTGGCGATATTCGGTGGCATATTACCAAGATCTTTACTGGCTTTCACACCAGAAGCAATGGCTAAACCATGGTTGATGGCTCGTTCACCTAAGCTTAATTCTCGGCGAGTTGGAACATTAAATACCAGCTTACGCAGTGGGCGACGAGTTTCTGGCTTAACACTTTTAAATTGATCAAAGGTATACAAACCATCTTTGGTTGCTTCTACGGCTTGACGAACTTTCCAGTAGGTGTCGCGGCCTTTAACGTGTAACTCAGTTAAGAAGCATACTGCTTCCATTGAGCCAGTTTCGTTAAGAGTGCTAATGGTTTTTTGGATGATCTCTTTATATTGACGTTCACCCAGTTCACGCTCTTTACCACAACCTACCAGTAATACTCGTTCAGACAAGACTCCCGGAACTTGATGCAACAGCAACATCTGGCCCGGTTTTCCTTCTAGATCACCGCGACGCAATAGTGAACTGATGTAGCCATCACTGATTTTATCAAGCTGTTCTGCTACTGGAGAAAGTCGGCGTGGTTCAAAAACCCCCACCACAATGCATGCACTGCGTTGTTTTTCTGGGCTACCACTTTTAACACTGAACTCCATGCGTACTCCTACATCCTAAAGACAAATAGAACTAAATGTTAGATAATGCATTCTTACTTGATGAATCCGTTAATGGATCAACCTATAGTTTAGGTGTTCTAACAGATAGCGAAATTTTAAAAAAATAAAAGGTTCAACGGGAAATTATAGTGATTCAATCAAAAAAACAAGTTTTGCATAGGTTATTTCAGCGTGATTATTGTTAGATATTTGATCCGAGAGACATTAAAGAGCCAGTTTGCGATCTTTTTCGTGCTGTTTTTAGTGTTTTTGAGCCAAAAATTCATTCGTGTTCTCGCTGATGCTTCGGATGGTGAAATTCCTGCGCGAATGATCCTATCAATCGTCGCGTTAAATATGCCAGCGATGGGATTGCTCATGCTGCCGCTGAGCTTATACATCGGTATTCTGCTGACCTTTGGTCGCTTGTACGCAGAAAGCGAAATCACCGTAATGAACGCAACGGGTATCGGAAATAAGTTTCTGATCCGCGCCGCGCTTTACTTAGCGATCATTACCTCAAGTGCCGCGGCTTTTAATGCTTTTTGGTTATCGCCATGGAGCCAAGATAAAGAAGCTCAACTCATTGAACAGTTAGCGGCGGAAAGTAGCGTTGATTTATTACAAAAAGGTCAATTTCAGCGCTCGCCAGATGGTTCATCAGTGGTTTTTATTGATAACATCGAAAATAGAAAGTTACAGAATGTTTTTGTCGCACAGCTTGCCCCCCGTCAATCGATTTTACCTAGCGTGATGTTTTCTGATTCTGGCGAAGTCAAAGAATTGAGTGATGGCCGGCAGATGATCACTATGCATAATGGCGTTCGTTATGAAGGGGTTCCGACGCGATTAGACTATATGATCACGCGTTTTGATCAATACGAAGGTCTCATTGGTCAACGCTCGGTCAAGGCTAAAGGACGTGATTGGCAAGAGACGCCGACTTTAGCTTTGATTCGGAATCCGGATCCGCGTGCGCAAGCAGAGCTGCAATGGCGTATTTCATTGGTATTGTGTATTCCACTATTAACAATGTTGGTGGTGCCACTGTCGGCAGTCAATCCGAGACAGGGACGATTCGCCAAAATGGGCCCTGCCATTTTGATTTATTTAACCTATTTCTTAACCATCAGTGCCATGAAATCGGCTTTAGAAGATGGAACGATTCCGATTGAAATCGGTATGTGGCCCATCAACGCCGCCTTGTTATTTGCAGCGATTATTGCAAATACCTTGGATAGCGTATGGGTAAGAAAGATAAAAGACAAATTCAGACCAAAGCGCAAGGTGGCCTAATTCGTGTTTAAAATTTTAGATTGGTATATCGGGCGAACCATTATTGCAACCACAACTCTTGTACTGGTGACCTTCGTGGGCTTGTCCGGCATTATTAAATATGTTGAACAGTTAAGAAAAGTTGGCGATGGCAGCTATGATCTTTTGCAAGCCTTGTTTTTTGTGCTGTTAAGTGTGCCGCGTGATGTGGAAATGTTTTTTCCTATGGCAGCGCTACTGGGTGCGCTCATCGGTTTAGGAGCCTTAGCCGCCAGTTCAGAATTAGTGGTGATGCAAGCCTCTGGCTTTTCTAAATTAGATATCGGTTTATCGGTGCTCAAAACCGCGATTCCCTTAATGATTATTGTTACGTTACTGGGTGAATGGGGCGCTCCTCAAGCTCAAAAAATGGCGCGTGATATGCGCGCCTTCGCAACCTCTGGTGGTAATATCCTTTCCGTAAGGACAGGTGTATGGGCCAGAGACGCCAATGATTTTATCTTTGTTGCGAAGATTGATAATGAACGCCTCTATGGTCTGAATATGTGGCGTTTTGATGAGCAGAAACAGCTTCGTCATGTGGTATTTGCTGAACAGGTGGATTATTTAGGTGATAATCATTGGTTAATGAAACAAGTACAGATAACTGATTTACAAGATAATGTGGTTCTGACCAAACAATATTTAGATGTCTACCAATGGCGTACGGCCTTAGCACCCGATAAATTAGCGGTTGTGACGGTTAAACCTGAAGAGCTCGCCTTAAGTGGTCTGTATGATTATGTTCATTACTTGAAAGCCTCTGAGCAAGACGCCTCTCGTTATGAATTAGCCTTGTGGCGTAAATTGACTCAACCATTCTCGATTGGTGTGATGATGTTGATGGCATTGTCATTTATTTTTGGTCCACTGCGCAGCGTAACCATGGGAGCGAGAATTCTTTCTGGGGTGATTGCGGGTTTCACTTTTTACATTTCCAGTGAGTTTTTTGGTCCATTAAGCTTAGTTTACGGTTTCCCCCCAGCTTTTGGTGCTATTGCCCCTAGCTTGGTCTTTCTCACGATTGCCGTTATGTTATTACGTCGTAAGTTGTAGAATGAAACAAAGAAGGGGAGATAATTTATCTCCCCCTTATTCTTTTCGAGCAAGATACCTTTCTTTTTACAGCTCAACGCCGCTTGGTTATACGTTTCAACGAGATTGATTGACTACAACCACTTCTGTCTTCGCCCATATATCTTGAAAACTGCGTTTTTGTGGATCAATCAGCACCGTTAGATTCCCTAATCCTAGCCCTGCAGTTGCAAGCCGAATAAGAGCTTGTGTGGTCGTAATTAAGCTACCGTCTTGATTACGGACCAAGATCTTTGATGCTTTCATGCCTAAGGTTTGCCCATACTTGGTCCAACAATAAACAAAAAAGTAAATCCAAATGGTAGCCAAATACAAGGTATAGGCTGGACTGAAAGTGGGATGACGAGTTAAAAATTGGCTGACATTTTGATAAGGGCCATAACTTAGGACACCAATGGCGACTAAGGTTTCTAAAATAACCATTATCATACCGCCCGCGACGATCAATAAAGAAACAACAATCAATGAATCATAGAGTAGAGCGGTCAATCGGCGGAAAAATCCGGCTGACAGTAAGGTTGAAGTTTTATTCATAGTCGTCTGTGTAAAGTGCGATAAATGACCATCAGCATATCGGTAGTTTGTCGCTCTGGAAAGAGAGTTATAAAAACAAGAGGTGTTGTGGCGAAATATTCAGCAAACGATTTGTTTTTCAATATTTTTTTATTGCGCTAGCGTCGTTCTTACGTATAATGCCGAACATCAGATGGCAATAGCCAAGATGCCGATGTGGTGAAATTGGTAGACACGACGGATTCAAAATCCGTTTCCTTCGGGAGTGGCGGTTCAAGTCCGCCCATCGGTACCATTATTTATACAACAAAGCCTCGACGAAAGTCGGGGCTTTGTTGTTTCTGAAGCAACCACATCGATATTTTCAATTTCATGCCGCTAATATGTTAACCGCAAGCACAGTTAGCGACCTCTGAGGGTGATCTTGCCCTGCGTATCTCCTACACTAGAAAAAATTCTATTTTGTTGGTCCTGATCGTGGCAAGTACAAGCATAAAAATCACCGTCGATAGATTGCAGCCAGGTTTACATATTCGCTTACCAGTTAAATGGAATGAGCATCCTTTCTTATTTAATAGTTTTAAAATTCAGTCCATTGAACAAATTCAGTTGATCAAGCACTTGGGCATACAGCATGTCTTTTTAAATCCCGCACAAAGTGATACTTCGCCTTTACCTCTCGATAGTGAGTCTCAAACAGTAGCAGAACCGACGGATCTTGATGAACAGGCGGATAAACTCTGGCAGGAGAAAGAACAGCGGATAGAGAAACTCAATCGTTATCGTCGCCAAGTATTAGAGTGTGAAAAAGAGTTCGAACGTTCTTTGGCGCGTATGCGAGCAATTATGAATAAAATTCGTAGTCGCCCGGCTGATGCTATTGATGAAGCCAGTGCCTTAGTTGAAGAGATCGTCGACAAGTTATTGAGTGATGAGAATGTTACTTTGCACTTAATGAATAGTAAAAGTGAATTTGAAGATATCTATTTCCATTCACTGAATGTTTCGGTGATCTCAATGATGATCGCTAAAGCTAAAGGGCTCACAGAGCAACAAATCAAACAAATTGCTTTTGCAGCACTATTTCATGACATTGGTAAAATAAGAGTACCGAGTGCGATTGTACGTAAAACCACTCCGCTCACTGAACCAGAGAAAAATTATCTTAAGCTACACACAAAATATGGCTTAGAAATGGTGAGTAGTTTTGAAGCTTTTCCAGAAAGCGCAAAAATTGTTATTGAGCAGCACCATGAGTTAAGCGATGGTTCTGGATACCCTAAAGGTCTTAAAGAAGCCGATATTGATGAATTAGCTCAAGTCATTTCGGTTGCGAATGCATTTGATAATCTGTGTCATCCAGCGATTGCCAGCGAGCAAAAAATTCCTTATATCGCACTTTCTTATCTATATAAAAATGCCAAGCATCTTTATAACCAGGAAAACTTAAGTATTTTAGTGAAATTTATGGGGGTATATCCACCAGGTACAGTAGTGCAATTGTCGAATCATGCTATTGGCTTGGTGATATCCGTCAATGCTAAGCAGCTATTATCGCCGAATGTATTGATTTATGATCCTTCGGTTCCTAGAACACAAGCGCCGATTATCGATCTCGCCGATAAGGAAATAAAAATCCTGAGTGCAATTTTGCCACATAAGCTTCCTGATAACATTCGTGATTACTTAAACCCAAGAGCTCGTATTTCCTATTTCTTTGACAGTGATGATTAGTTATCCACAGGAAGGTGTGGGTAATATGTTGGCTATATGATGATAAGTGGTAGGTAAATAATGGCTTGCTGGTTATTTGCGCAAACAGTGTTTTTTTCGGGAAAATTTAAAATTTACGCTTGCCAAGTTTATCGAACTCCCTATAATGCGCCCTCACTGACACGGCAGACGCCGCAAGGCTTCAGGTAGTGTTGGTTGAGGGAAAGCTTCTAAAAAAGAAAATTTGAAAAAGTGTTTGACTCTTCAAATTAACTCGCTAGAATTCACCTCCGCTTCGAAGCTCAACGAGAGATTCGCAAGCCAGCTCTTTAACA
>NZ_VHSI01000015.1:0-84166 GCF_013048705.1 Vibrio sp. A11
ATACTGACTCTAAATTACCTAGCTCCTATAAATAGAAGCGTAATTCAAAGCTATTATCGCTCCAACAGAACGATAATGAATTGACTGTGCCGATAGTGCTAAAAGCGCTATCAATTTGGTCACTCAGTTCATTGAAACCGAAGTGCTTATTGCTAAGCATTTTGATTATCATCAACGAGTGCCCACACAGATTGATTGGTTTAAATTGTTAAAGAACGCTTCATAGTTAACTTAGTCAACTCGGAAGAGGCAGCTATTTTAGCGAGATAAACTTTCGTGTCAAACACTTTTTTTCATTTATCTTTTCAAGGTAAAAACCTTTTTAAAACAACTTACTGACTGGCTTAATAATTTAAGCTTTACCTTGTCAGCGAGGCGGAATTATAGAGATCAACATCACATTGGCAAGCACTTTTTTGAACTTTTTTGCCAATCAATAAACAAGCGTACAAAAACAAAGCAAACAGAACAAAACCAACCATATTTCGTTACATCTGATTAAACTGATTAGCGAAATTAGTCACCTTTTGCCAATTTGTGTACTCCACCTCTTTCGTAGTATCCGTTTCTCCACCAGTTAAACTCATAATAAAGCGAATCATCATCTTATCGAACAGACCATAACGCGGATAATATAAAGCACCAGCAAAAACACCGATCAAACTCGGCTTCCAAGGCGATTTTTTTAAGAAGGTTTGAATATAAACACTCCCTTCAGGAGTATCTTTACCTTGTTGTTCTTTGCGAGCCGTAAGATTAACGCAAAAAAAAGCGCACTTGTTTTGCTGTAAATAACTCTGGTTCGCTGCTATGAATGAATAAAGCTGAGGATTCAATCGACCATAACGAATGGATGCGCCAATAAGAACTTTATCGTAAGTTGATAAGTCTTCTGCAGTGTAGTCTTGTAAGTCCTGAATCTCACATTGGCTACCAACAAGCTTATTAGCGATAAACTGGATGATTTTCTTAGTTTGTCCTTCACGGGACGAATATAACATCAATATTTTCACGAAATCCCCTTAGCTACGCCAAAAAGTAGGCGTGAGTAAAATAAGTAATGTGAATATCTCTAGTCGACCAAATAGCATAGATACGATCAGAATCCATTTAGCCGCATCGTTAATATCCGCAAAATGAGACGCAACCTCGCCAAGTCCTGGACCAAGATTATTTAACGTCGCGGCTACCGCAGAAAAGGCGGTTAATTCATCGATTCCAGTAAAGATTAACGCCAACATACAGACCACAAATACTAAAGCGTACGCAGAAAAAAAACCCCAAACGGCATCAACAACCCGTTGTGGTAGAGCGCTATCACCTAACTTGATCGGATAAATAGCCCTTGGGTGCACCAAACGCTTCATTTCACGTGCACCTTGTAATGTTAATAAGAACACTCGGATCACTTTCATCCCGCCGCCTGTCGAACCAGCGCAGCCACCGATAAAAGAAGAAAATAATAATAAAACCGGTAAAAAGAGCGGCCACTCAGAAAAACCCGTCGTCGTAAAGCCAGCGGTAGTGGATATAGAAACCGTTTGAAACAGCGTTTGATCAAAAGCATGGTATAGCGAGTCATAACTATGATGCTTAAGAATGACCAGAAAACAGATGATAAATAAAATCACTTGGATCAGGATAAAAGCTCGAAACTCCCTATCAGCCCAATAATATTTAGGATGAACGCCTCCTGTAGCAAAGGCGGCATAGTGAAGAGTAAAGTTACAAGCAGAAATGAGTAAGAAAATTACGGTGATCAGATTAATCGCATAACTGTCAAAGTATCCGATACTCGCATCATGGGTTGAAAAACCACCAATCGCAATGGTTGAGAAGCTATGACATATTGCATCAAACAGCGTCATACCAGCAAACCAATACGCTGCCGCGCAAGCAATAGTTAGGCTTAAATAGATATACCATAAGGCTTTCGCCGTTTCAGCTATTCGGGGGGTAACTTTATTGTCTTTAACTGGGCCAGGAATTTCTGCACGATAGAGCTGCATTCCCCCAATCCCCAACACTGGTAAGATAGCCACAGCGAGAACGATGATCCCCATTCCACCAAACCATTGTAAAAACTGACGATAAAAAAGAATCGCTTTAGGCAAATCGTCAAGGCCAACAATCACCGTTGCTCCCGTGGTCGTTAAGGCAGAGAACGATTCAAAAAAGGCATCGGTTACAGACACATTTGGGTTGTCCGCTAATAAAAACGGCAGTGCTCCAGCACTACCAATAACGGTCCAGAATAAAACAACAATCAAAAATCCATCTCGTGCTTTTAACTCATGGCGATGGTGGCGATTAGGCAGCCATAGCAAGCTCCCTAAAATAAAAAGCACGAAAAAAGTAGAGACAAAAGGCACCCCGGCACCATCACCATAGATTAAGGCAACAGAAGCCGGTATCAACATAGACACACTAAACAAAGCGAGCAATAGCCCGACGATTCGAATAATTGAACGAAATTGCATAAAAAATGACGAAGCTCTGCTTCTGACTTCCTAAGTATGTTCTATGTGAGTAACAAGAATTTTAGCACCACTCTTGTTAATAATATTTTGTGTAAAATCATTCAGATTACCCCAAGGTAACTCCATGATAATCTGAACATTATCATGGTACTGAGCTTCAACCTGTTTGGCTTCATACTCATTCATGATCGATTGAGCTAAGGCAATAAAACTGTAGTCTAACGTTAGCAATACTTTTGTGGTGATTTTTTTCTCATTTATTTGAAGCTGCTTAAGCGCTTGCTGTACCCCGCCACCGTAGGCTTTTACTAACCCTCCTGTACCAAGCAAAATACCACCATAATAACGTGTGACGACAGCGGTAATTTCTCCAATTCCAGAACCTGATAATTGTGCAAGCATCGGCTTACCCGCCGTACCAGAAGGTTCACCATCATCACTAAAGCCCCATAACGTTGAGTTTTCAGGCCGTCCTGCGATAAATGCTGAGCAATGATGTCGCGCATCGGGATGCTGTTGCTTAATAGAAGCAATAAATGCCTTAGCTTCTTCAACTCCAGAGGTATGAGTAAGATAAGTAAGAAAGCGGCTTTTTTTTATCTCTTCCTCAAACAAGCAGGCCTCTGCTGGAATAGGATAAGACTGAACGTTCATAACTCAATAGTCGATCGTAAAAAGGTGACTTAGTGTATCACGAACGTAACAAAAGTCGGCTCGGATTGGTAACAAGCGCACAATGTTAAACACTTGTTTAAAAAATGTATTGAAATTAATCTATCTCCCGTTCAAACTGAAAAAACTGGTCAAACCAGAACATTAATACCACAACACTCTCACACGCAATCGCCGGATTGTATGTCACGGAGATAGACAATGATTTACCAAGCCAAAACCCTACAGGTAAAGGAATTGCAAGATGGTATCGCAGAGCTGAACTTTTGCTCTCCTGAATCCGTCAATAAACTTGATCTAGCAACCCTTACCGCACTTAATGAAGCTCTAGATGCTTTACACCAGCACTCTGGATTAAAAGGACTGATCCTGACTTCAAATAAACCTGCTTTTATCGTCGGTGCTGATATTACTGAGTTTTTAGGTTTATTTGCGATGCCTGATGCTGAGCTTGATCAGTGGTTAGTGTTTGCTAACACTATCTTTAACAAATTAGAAGACCTACCAGTCCCAACCTTATCTGCCTTAACAGGTTTCACTTTAGGTGGTGGCTGTGAGTGTGTACTTGCTACTGACTTTAGAATCGGCGATAAGACAACCAGCATTGGACTACCAGAAACCAAGCTCGGGATCATGCCTGGATTTGGTGGAACCGTTCGCCTACCACGTTTGATTGGCGCTGACAGCGCAATGGAAATCATCACTCAAGGTAAAGCCTGCCGAGCTGAGGAAGCGCTTAAGTTAGGCTTACTTGATGCGATTGTCGACAGCGATAAGCTACTTGAATCCGCACTCAATACCATCACTCAAGCGATTAATGAGAAAATTGACTGGGTAGGACGACGCCAACAAAAAACGTCACCGTTAACCTTAAGCAAAATGGAAAGCATGATGAGCTTTACCATGGCAAAAGGTGTTGTTGCTCAAGTCGCTGGTAAACATTATCCCGCGCCAATGACCGCAGTAGTTACTATTGAACAAGCCGCGCGTAGCTCACGCGATGAAGCACTGGATATTGAACGTCAGCACTTCATCAAATTGGCGAAATCAACCGAAGCTCAAGCGTTAGTGGGGCTCTTTTTAAATGATCAACACATTAAAGGATTAGCGAAACAATCGGCTAAATCAGCCAGCCAAGACACCCAACGTGCAGCTGTATTGGGTGCCGGCATTATGGGAGGCGGTATCGCTTACCAATCTGCCAGTAAAGGTGTGCCAGTCTTGATGAAAGATATCGCTCAGCCTTCACTCGACCTAGGCATGACCGAGGCTTCTAAACTACTCAATAAGCAACTAGAACGCGGTAAAATTGATGGCTTTAAAATGGCGGGCATTCTTGCTTCCATCACCCCAAGCTTACATTATGCGGGTATAGAACAGGCCGATGTGATTGTTGAAGCAGTAGTCGAAAATCCTAAAGTTAAAGCAGCGGTATTGAGTGAAGTTGAAAGCCAAGTTTCGGATAACACGATCATTACGTCCAATACGTCAACTATTCCGATTAATTTGCTCGCCAAATCACTGAAACGCCCAGAAAACTTCTGTGGTATGCACTTTTTTAATCCTGTGCATCGTATGCCATTAGTTGAGATCATTCGTGGCGAGAAAACCTCTGACGATACCATTAATCGCGTTGTCGCTTATGCGGCCAAAATGGGTAAATCGCCAATTGTCGTTAATGATTGTCCGGGCTTTTTCGTTAACCGTGTTCTGTTCCCTTACTTCGGTGGTTTCAGCTTGCTATTACGTGATGGTGCTGATTTCACCCAAATCGATAAAGTTATGGAACGTCAGTTTGGCTGGCCAATGGGACCCGCGTATTTACTCGACGTGGTTGGTCTTGATACCGCCCATCACGCACAAGCGGTCATGGCAGAAGGTTTTCCTGAACGAATGGGTAAACAAGGCCGTGATGCGATCGATGTTCTTTATGAAGCCAATAAATATGGCCAAAAAAATGGTCATGGCTTCTATAGCTACTCGATAGATAAAAAAGGCAAACCGAAGAAAAACTTCTCGGATGAAATTTTACCTCTTCTTGCTGACGTCTGTGCCAACCCACAGCCTTTTGAAGCTCAAACGATCATTGAACGCATGATGATTCCGATGATCAACGAAGTCGTGCTATGTCTAGAAGAGGGAATTATTGCTTCTCCTCAAGAAGCCGATATGGCCTTGGTCTACGGTTTAGGATTCCCTCCATTCCGTGGTGGGGTTTTCCGCTACCTCGATACCATCGGTTTAGAGCAATACATTGCGATGGCCAGACAGCATCAGCATTTAGGCGCGATGTATCACCTACCACAACTGTTACTGGATATGGCAGAAAAAGGGCAGCGCTTTTACCCCATCCCTGCTCCGGCTTCTTTATAAACAGTGATTTGGAAAAGGAATAACAAAATGAATACTGTAGTGATTGTTGATTGCCTTCGTACGCCAATGGGACGTTCGAAAGGCGGAGCATTTCGCCACCAGCGCGCTGAAGATCTCTCGGCTCATCTGATGAAGGGAATATTGGCTCGTAACCCACAAGTCAATCCGCAAGAGATCGAAGACATTTATTGGGGCTGTGTACAACAAACCTTAGAACAAGGGTTTAATGTCGCTCGTAATGCCGCCTTACTTGCTGGCCTACCGATAGATATTGGCGCGGTTACCGTCAACCGTTTATGCGGTTCATCGATGCAAGCTTTACACGACGCAGCACGAGCAATTATGGTTGGTGATGCGGAGATCTGTTTGGTTGGTGGTGTTGAGCATATGGGTCATGTACCGATGAATCATGGTGTTGACTTCCACCCTGGTTTATCAAAGAACGTAGCCAAAGCCGCCGGTATGATGGGCTTAACCGCAGAAATGCTTGGCAAGCTGCATGGCATAAGCCGTGAGCAACAAGATGCTTTCGCGGCTCGTTCTCATCAACGCGCTCAAGCCGCAACCGTCGAAGGCCGTTTTAAAAATGAGATTTTACCAACCGAAGGTCATAGCGCAGATGGAACCTTATTTACGCTAGATTATGATGAAGTCATCCGCCCAGAAACGACGGTTGAAGGTTTAGCAGAACTGCGTCCAGTTTTTGATCCCGCCAATGGAACTGTGACTGCTGGCTCTTCATCTGCTCTTTCTGATGGCGCATCGGCTATGCTGATCATGAGTGAAGCCAAAGCTAAAGCCTTAGGACTGACCATTCGCGCTAAAGTCAAATCAATGGCGATTGCCGGTTGCGACCCATCGATTATGGGTTATGGACCAGTACCCGCGACCAAAAAAGCGCTGCAACGCGCTGGACTAACAATGGCTGATATCGATCTCGTCGAGTTAAATGAAGCCTTTGCCGCCCAATCTCTGCCTTGTGCGAAAGATCTTGGTTTGATGGATTTAGTCGATGAGAAAGTCAACTTAAACGGTGGTGCGATTGCTTTAGGCCATCCTTTAGGCTGTTCAGGAACCCGTATTTCGACGACATTGATCAACCTCATGGAAGAGAAAGATGCTAAATATGGTCTGGCTACGATGTGTATTGGCCTAGGTCAAGGTATAGCAACGATTTTTGAACGTCCATAACACGTTGATTTATGTTTGAAGAGCCAGTTTAATCACTGGCTCTTCTTTTTTAAGCGTCAGTTTTTAACCAATCGCGATGTAACTGCTCACTATCACCTAAATAATCTACCATCCATTCAATTAATTGATGGTTCTCATCTTTACGCCACACTAAGCAACATTGACTTAATGGCTTATTATCAGGGAGATCTTTAGCAATTAACTGACCAGAAGACAGCAAAGGTTGAGCCATATGACTGGGCATAAAACCTACCCCTAATCCTTTTTTTAAACACTCCTTCGCACTATACCAATTGGGTAGTAAAAGACGTCGCTGCTTTGGATAATGCCCTGTATGACGCTTAGGTAATAGACTGGAAGTATCATCCAAACAAATCGCAGGATATTGGCTCACCAGTTCTTCAGTTAACATATCGACATCTGCACAAGGATGATCTGGGGATAGCACGAACACCCAATCTAATAATCCCATATCGCGCACTTCAAAATCCCCACCAACAGGTATTGCGGAGGTCGCCCCAATCACAATATCTGCCCGGCCTTGAGAAATCGCCTCCCACGATCCATTAAACACTTCCATATTGATTTGTAGCTCGGCAAATTCAAACGTTTGATAAAAGTTCTCAACCATAGGTTTGATGCAATCAAGCTTGACGACATTATCTAGCGTCAATTTAAGGGTTTTTTGCCATCCGTGTGCTGCTCTTCTGGTTTGAGATTTAATCTCTTCCATTTGCCGCAACAAATGGCGAGCTTCGACCATAAAAAGCTCACCAGCACTGGTTAATTCCACTTTTCGCGGTAAACGACGAAATAAAATCACCCCCAACTCCGTTTCGACTTGACGAACCCCATAGCTGATCGCCGAGGGAACTTTATGCAAGACCTCTGCTGCCGCAGTAAAACTGCCTAATCTGGCAACGGTATCAAGCATTTCCAGAGATGATTTAGAGAACATAGCCAACCCACCAATCAATTTTTTTGAACGATAACCAATAAATTTCGCGTTTTATTTAATACAAAATAATCAATACAATAAATAACCATAGAGAACATAGCTATCAATAGCAAACAACAAGAAAAAATGAATTAATTTTTTTGATAGGAATAAAAATGAAAGTCTCACCTTTACAACTGTTTTACTTATCAGCGCTATCGATGCTCGGCTTTATTGCTACCGATATGTATTTACCTGCCTTTAAAATCATGGAACATGATTTTGCGACAGGTCCAGAGCAGATCGCGCTGTCTTTGACGGTATTTTTAATGGGGATGGCGATCGGTCAACTTTTATGGGGCTTAGCCTCCGATAAGTTTGGACATCGTAATACCTTAATTGTCGGACTGGTGATTTTTACCATTGCTTCTTGCGGCTTAGCTTATAGCGAAGAAGTATGGCAATTGCTGAGTTTACGTTTTGTCCAAGCGATTGGGGTTTGTGCACCAGCGGTTATTTGGCAAGCGATGGTGATTAAGCGTTACCCGAGTCAAGTTAGCCAACAACTTTTTGCAACGATAATGCCACTAGTCGCATTATCCCCTGCGCTAGCACCACAATTGGGAGTGCTGCTCGCCAATACCTTCGGCTGGCATAGTATTTTCTTTACGCTCACTCTGATGGGGATTGCTCTGGTCATCTGTACGGGTTTACAAGACAACGTCAAAGGTGATCCGAAAACAACATCGATTGCCGAAGATATCAAATATCTTTTCCAAAGTCGGGCTTATATCGGTAATGTGATGATGTTTGCTTGTGCTTCTGCGGCTTTTTTTGCCTATCTAACCGGAATGCCAGAAATCATGGCACAGCTAGGTTATGAAGCCAAAGACATTGGGATGAGCTTTATCCCACAAACTATCGCGTTCATGGTTGGGGGTTATATTGGTAAAAAATCCGTCAACAAATATGGGGATGAGAAAGTCCTTAAGCAACTACTCGCCCTATTTACCTTATCATCGGTACTGATATTTGTTGCATCGCAGTGGACACTCACCTCTATTTGGCCAATCTTAGCGCCTTTCTGTTTGATCGCTGTAGCGAATGGTGCACTTTACCCAATAGTAGTTAATCGTGCACTATCGAGCGCAAAACATAGCCCAGCTACTGCCGCGGGTATGCAAAATAGCCTGCAAATTTGTGCCGCAAGTTTAGCCAGCGCTTTAGTCGCTACATTAGCAAGTCAAGCTCAAGTGGTTACTGGCGTCGCAATTATTATTTGTATGTTTGGTCTTTGGGTCGGATACATCATTGCTAACCGACACTTAAGCCAACAGTTTACCACGCCGGATAACTCTCGCGTTGTGCGCGATAAATAGCGACGTAAACGAAGTGCAAAAACACCATCGCCCGCATAATGCGGGCGATGGTGTTTAGAACACGGTTTATTTTTTCACAGGCCGTGACCACCCAGAAATTTTCTTTTCTTTAGCGCGAGTAATCACTAACTCACCAGCGGCCACAGGCTTAGTCAGCGTGGTTCCCGCACCAATCGTTGCTCCATCCGCTATCGTAACCGGTGCAATCAATTGGCTATCTGAACCGATAAATACGTCATTGCCAATAATCGTTTTATGTTTATTAGCCCCATCGTAATTACAAGTAATTACCCCTGCCCCAATATTAACCCGCTGCCCAACCTCGGCATCCCCTAGGTAAGTAAGATGATTGGCCTTTGAGCCTTCACCCAAGCGAGCATTTTTCATCTCGACAAAGTTACCGACATGGGCATCATCACGCAGTTCAGCGCCGGGGCGTAAACGGCTGAATGGACCGACGGTACAATCTTCACCGACCGTTGCACCTTCAATAATGCTATAGGGACGAATTACTGTATTATCATCAATCTCACAATCAATAAGGATTGAACCGGCACCAATCACAACGTTATTGCCTATCGATACCTGACCTTCGATCACGACATTAACGTCAATTTCGACATCAACCCCACATTGCAACTCACCGCGCAGATCAAATCGTGCAGGATCGCGCAACATCACGCCTTGCTCAAGCAACTTATTAGCTTGGCGAGCTTGGAAAGCACGCTCTAAACGAGCAAGTTGAATGCGATCATTGACACCTTCCACTTCAATTGAACTGACTGGATGTACCGCTTCAACCGCCCGCCCTTCATCATGAGCAGCGGCAATCACATCCGTTAAATAATACTCACCCTGAGCGTTATTCTTATTAAGCCCTTTTAACCAGCGTTTTAAATCTCCACCAGTGGCAACCATAACACCCGTGTTGATCTCTTTAATTTGTTTTTGCTCTTCACTGGCATCTTTCTGCTCAACAATCGCCACCACTGGGCCGTTCTTACGGACAATACGTCCATAGCCCGTTGGGTTATCGAGAACCACCGTCAACAGCGCAATACCACCTGTTGGTTGAGCTTCAAGTAAGCTTTCTATGGTTTGTTCCGAGATCAATGGAACATCACCATACAAAACCAAGATTTTCTCATCGTCTCTAAACTGATCCGACGCCTGATCCACCGCGTGTCCAGTGCCGAGTTGCTCTGCTTGCAAAACCCAGTTAACGGGCTCATCGGCCAGAACGTGTTGCATTTGCTCTCCACCATGCCCATACACCAAATGGATATTGTGTGCTCCAAGATTATGGCAGGTGCTAATCACATGTTTGACCATGGGCTTTCCTGCCAAAGTGTGCAGCACTTTAGGAATATGGGAGTGCATACGGGTGCCTTTGCCTGCAGCAAGGATCACAGCGCTAAATTTCATCGGATACCTATGACGTTATATAAAATATGGCTCGCATTTTAGCGGGTAACACGAGACGTGTTAATTTTCTAGTGCAAGTTTTTGATAAAAAACCAGTAAAAATCCGCCTTCTTAGAAGGAGGCTTTGGTTTACAGCCCCCTGAAAGGGGGCATACTCGCGCTGTTAGTTCATCTTCAACTCTAACAGCGCCTCATATTCTTGATCTTTCTTGTCTTGGTGTCTGACGTACCGTCTGATGATTTCTTCATTTACGCCAACCGTATCAACAAAGTAACCTCTTGCCCAAAAATGATTCCCCCAGAGCTTCTTTCTTATGTGAGGGAATTTGTTAAACAAAAAGGCGACCAGAAGGTCGCCTTTTATGATTACGTACTGAAAAGAGATCAGCGACGCTTTCTTATTAGATCAATGACTCGTAACTGAGCAATCGCTTTAGCCAGTTCACTCGATGCCTGCGCAAAGTTCACATCACCATGATTGTCATTTAGCAACTCTTCTGCTGAGCGTTTCGCTTCAGCCGCTTTTGCTTCATCAAGCTCTTCAGCACGAATCGCAGTATCTGCTAAAATCGTTACATCATTCGGTTGAACTTCGAGTATGCCACCAGAAAGATAAATAATTTCTTCTTTACCTTTTATGGTCACAATACGCACCATCCCCGGTCTGATGTAAGTCAGTAAAGGGACGTGTCCTGCTAAAACGCCTAAATCTCCGCTTTCACCCGAGACTTGAATAGACCGCGCCCAACCGGAAAAAATCCGCTTTTCAGCACTGACTACATCTAAGTTAAAGGTTACTGATGCTGTCATAAAGCCTCCTTGGAGATTTGAGCGTTATAGCTTCTTGGCATTCTCAAGTGCATCGTCAATCGTACCGCAGTACATGAACGCTTGCTCTGGAATGTCATCATAATCGCCAGCTAATAAACCTTTAAAGCCACGCAACGTCTCTTTCAGCGATACGTAAACACCTGGGTCACCAGTAAAGACTTCCGCTACGTGATAAGGCTGAGTTAAGAAACGCTCAATCTTACGCGCGCGAGCAACCACTTGCTTATCAGATTCAGACAACTCGTCCATACCCAAAATCGCAATGATATCTTTAAGTTCTTTATAGCGCTGTAGCGTTGACTGAACACCACGAGCGACATCGTAATGCTCTTGGCCAACCACCAATGGATCCAACTGACGAGACGTTGAATCAAGCGGGTCAATCGCAGGGTAAAGACCCATTGCCGCGATGTTACGGTTAAGTACTACCGTTGCATCCAAGTGAGCAAACGTCGTCGCTGGTGACGGGTCAGTTAAGTCATCCGCAGGTACATAAACCGCTTGTACTGAAGTGATAGAACCCGTCTTCGTTGACGTGATACGCTCTTGCAGTACACCCATCTCTTCAGCAAGCGTTGGTTGATAACCTACCGCAGAAGGCATACGACCAAGCAGTGCCGACACTTCTGTTCCCGCCAGGGTATAACGATAAATGTTATCGATAAACAGCAATACGTCACGACCTTCATCACGGAATTTCTCCGCCATGGTCAAGCCAGTCAAAGCAACACGTAGACGGTTACCTGGTGGCTCGTTCATCTGGCCATAAACCATCGCTACTTTTGATTCTTCTGGCTTTTCGATGTTAACAACACCCGCTTCCTGCATTTCATGGTAGAAATCGTTACCCTCACGAGTACGCTCTCCCACCCCAGCAAATACAGAAAGACCTGAGTGTTGTAGTGCGATGTTATTGATAAGCTCCATCATGTTAACGGTCTTACCTACACCAGCACCACCAAAGAGACCGATTTTACCGCCTTTAGCAAACGGACAAATCAAATCAATTACTTTTACACCAGTTTCAAGTAGCTCTGTCGAGTTAGATTGCTCTTCATAACTTGGCGCTAAACGGTGAATAGAGTAAGTCTCTTCTGCACCAATTTCTCCGCGCTCGTCAATCGCATCACCGAGTACGTTCATGATACGACCAAGGGTTTTAACCCCTACTGGTACTGATATTGGACCGCCAGTATTTTCAACTGTCATTCCACGACGTAAACCATCTGAGCTGCCCATTACAATACAGCGAATGATACCACCGCCTAACTGTTGTTGAACCTCAAGAACAAGACGCTCTTTTGAGTCTTGAACGTTAAGTGCATCATAAACGCTAGGCACTGAGCTCTGTGGAAACTCTACGTCGACTACCGCACCGATGATCTGTACGATCTTACCTGTAGCCATCGTTAATCCTCTAGTCTGTTAATTACCTTTGTTAAACCGCTGCTGCGCCGCTAACAATCTCTGACAATTCTTGGGTGATGGCTGCTTGGCGAGCCTTGTTATACACCAGTTGTAAATCATCAATCAGATTACCTGCGTTATCCGATGCTGCTCTCATCGCAACCATTCGGGCAGACATTTCACACGCTAAGTTTTCCACTACGGATTGATATACTTGTGCTTCGATATAACGAGTCATCAAAGTATTCAGTAGTTTGTTCTGATCAGATTCAAACATGTAACTCCAAGCATGCTTGCGACCTGAATCATCTTCTTGCGCTTTCGGCAAAGGTAACAATTGTTCCATCTTTGGTTGTTGAGTCATCGAGTTAACAAACTCGTTGTACACTAGGAACAAACGATCGATTTCACCTTCTTTGTACTTAGTCAGCATAACGCTGATAGAACCGATCAAATCATCTAATTGTGGCTCATCACCGATACCGGTTTTCTGAGCGACAATTTTTGCCCCTATGCCTCGGAAATAAGAACTACCTTTACTTCCAATCATCGCGATTTCAATCGCAGTGCCACGGCTAGAATATTCATTCATATGCGCAACGGCTTTTTTAAACATATTAATGTTTAAACCACCACACAAACCGCGATCGGTGGATACGACGATATACCCAACACGTTTAGCTTCACGTTCTTCTAAGTAAGGATGAGTAAACTCCAAAGTACCGTTTGCTAAATGACCAATGACTTTACGAATTGTTTTTGAATATGGACGAGGCCCTTCCATCGCATCTTGAGTTCGACGCATTTTAGAAGCCGCAACCATTTCCATTGCTTTAGTAATTTTTTGAGTGCTTTTGACACTCCCAATCTTACTGCGAATCTCTTTTGTATTGGCCATCGTTACTCTCCGTTAATTACAATGTGGCTTGTAATTACCAAGTCTGAGTTGCTTTAAAATCTTCCACTAACTTTTTCAACTTAGCTTCAATTTCATCGTTGTAAGCACCCGTCTTGTCAATTTCCGTTTTTAAATCGGCATATTGAGAATGAGCATACGACAGAAGTGCAGATTCAAAATCCAACACTTTATTCAATTCGACATCGCTTAAGTAACCGCGCTCAGCAGCAAAAATAACCAACGCCTGATCAAAAACTGACATTGGTGCATACTGCTTTTGCTTCATCAATTCAGTCACTTTTTGACCATGGTTAAGCTGACGTTTCGTCGCCTCATCCAGATCAGAAGCAAACTGAGCAAATGCCGCAAGTTCACGATAAGCCGCCAGAGCAGTACGGATACCACCAGAGAGCTTTTTGATGATTTTTGTCTGTGCAGCACCACCTACCCGAGATACAGAGATACCGGGATCGACCGCAGGACGAACACCAGCATTAAATAACTCAGTTTGTAGGAAGATCTGACCATCGGTAATCGAAATTACGTTGGTTGGTACGAAAGCAGAAACGTCACCGGCTTGGGTTTCAATGATCGGTAATGCCGTTAAAGAACCGGTTTTACCTTTCACTTCACCGTTAGTGAAACGTTCTACATACACTTCACTCACACGAGCCGCACGCTCTAAGAGACGAGAGTGGAGGTAAAAAACGTCACCAGGGAAAGCTTCACGACCCGGTGGACGACGCAACAATAGCGAGATTTGACGATACGCCACCGCTTGCTTTGATAAGTCATCATAAACAATCAGCGCATCTTCACCACGGTCACGGAAGTATTCACCCATGGCACAGCCAGAATAAGGCGCTAGATATTGTAGTGCTGCTGATTCAGAAGCAGAAGCGACCACAACGATGGTGTTTTTCAATGCACCATGCTCTTCCAGTTTACGTACAACGTTAGCAATGGTTGACGCTTTTTGGCCAATCGCTACGTAGATAGAATAGATACCTGAATCTTTCTGGTTAATGATCGCATCAATCGCCAAAGCGGTTTTACCCGTCTGACGGTCACCGATAATCAGCTCACGCTGACCACGACCGATAGGAATCATCGCATCAACAGATTTATAACCCGTTTGTACAGGCTGATCGACCGATTTACGATCAATAACCCCAGGGGCAATCACTTCTACTGGAGAAGTTAATTTTGCTTCAATCGGACCTTTACCATCAATTGGCACACCTAACGTGTTCACCACTCGACCCAAAAGCTCTGGACCTACTGGGACTTCAAGAATACGCCCAGTACTGGTCACTTTCATACCCTCACTGAGATCAGTGTAAGGGCCCATGACAACAGCACCTACCGAATCACGTTCAAGGTTAAGTGCGAGAGCAAAATTGCCGCCCGGCAGTTCAATCATTTCACCTTGCATCACGTCCGCTAGGCCGTGAATACGGATGATACCATCGCTTACTGATACGATAGTACCTTCATTGCGAGCATCAGAAACAACGTTGAAACCTTCAATTCGCTTTCTGATGATTTCGCTGATTTCCGTGGAATTAAGTTGCATTGCTCCAATTCCCCTAATTAAGACTTCATCACGTCTTTCAGACGATTAATACGACCCAGTAACGAGTTATCAAGGATATTATCCTCTACTCGAATAACGGCTCCGCCAATAAGATTGCTGTCAATTTGGCAATTCAGCTTTACTTTACAGTCATAGCGTTTTTCTAAGTTACTGGTTAAAGTTTCAACCTGTTCATCGCTTAACTCATAAGAGCTCACCACTTGAACTTCTTTAGTACCAGAAGATTCTGTAGCAAACTTTTGAAACTGCTGACATATATCACCGAGCGCCGCTATGCGACGATTTTCCATCAACACCAATAAAAAATTAAGCATGGGTTGATCAAACTGCTCACCCGCAACATCAGCGTACACCTGCAACAATTGTTGTGATTGTAAGCTAAAAGCGGCCGATGATAATTCAGGCACCAACGACATTGTTTTTGCCAATTCGAGCATAGCTGACCACTGTTCAACCATACTGTGTTCACTGGCATAACTGAATGCAGCCTTAGCGTATGGACGAGCAATCGTTGTCAAATCCGACATACAAATGCACTCCTTTATAGCTTCGCAGAAATACTATCAAGTATGTCTTGGTTAGCTGCCTTATCGACAGTTCGTTGAACAATCTTCTCAGCGGCAAGTAAAGCAAGAGTAGACACTTCTTTTTGTAGCTCATTACGAGCTCGCAAAATTTGCGCTTCTAGTTCTGCTTGGCCTTGAGCCAAGATATGCTCACGCTCGTGCGCTGCTTCTTGACGAGCTTCGTCTAAAATTTGAGCTTTGCGTTTGTTCGCTTGCTCAATAATGACTAGCGCCTCTTTTTTAGCAATTTTAAGCTGGTCTGCAGCATTGCTTTTAGCCAGATTAAGGGCTTTATCAGCACGCTCAGCAGAAGCTAAACCATCAGCGATCGTTTTCTGACGCTCTTCTATGGCACTCATCAAAGGAGGCCATACATACTTCATGCAGAACCAAACAAAGATTAAAAATGCGATGGTTTGGCCCAACAGAGTTGCATTGATATTCACACTAACTCTCCTTTATTTTGCTTCTGTTTACCCAATCATCTGTGCGTTTGGGTGACACAAAAAGGACAAGTTATGCAAACAGCATGTACATAGAGATACCAACACCAATCATAGGTACCGCATCAAGCAGACCAGCAATAATAAACATGTTAGTTTGTAGTACAGGGGCCATTTCTGGTTGACGAGCAACAGATTCAAGGAATTTACCACCAAGGATAGCAAAGCCAAAAGCAGTCGCTAGAGCACACATACCTAGTAGTAGAGCAACAACGAAATAAGTTTCCATAATAAAAGTCTCCAGTTTTCTTGGGTTGTTTAAATTAAGAGTTTAATGAGAGTCATTACTTGCCATGCTGAGATAAACTATCGTCAACATCATAAAAATAAAGGCTTGCAGAGTAATAACCAGTACATGGAAGATGGCCCAAATGACATGCGCGACAACGCCTAAGCCACCGAGTACGAAACCAGCACCGTAAGTGATTGCGATCAAAACAAAGATCAGCTCACCCGCGTACATGTTACCGTACAGACGTAGCGAAAGGGATACCGGTTTTGCCAAAAATGACACCGTCTCAAGAACTAAGTTGAAAGGAATCAACGCCCAATGGTTAATTGGATGTAGGGTAAATGCCTTAACAAACCCCTTAAATCCTTGGTATTTGATGTAATAAGCAATTACCAATATCATGACCCCAATAGCCATTGCCAAGGTGATATTCAAGTTAACCGTAGGGAGAATCTTGAAATATTCGACACCAGCCAATGTCATTGCTGTAGGGACATAATCCACTGGCACTAAGTCCATTAAGTTCATCAAGAAAATCCAGACGAAAATGGTTAATGCTAATGGTGCGACCAACTTATCCTTGCCATGAAAAGTTCCTTTGACTAAGCCGTCAACCTGCTCAACGAGCATTTCAACAAAGCATTGCCATTTACCAGGAACTCCCGTGGTTGCATTTTTCCCAACACGATAAAACAACCACAAAAACAGCACGCCTAGACCCACTGAGAACAATAACGCATCCCAGTTTAACGTCCAAAATCCAGCATCCGCACAGCCGTAGTTTGTGGTGATGTTGCCATCAACCAAACAAACTTGAGCGCTTGTGAGGTGGTGCTGAATATATTCCTTCGGAGTATCAGCCATGGTGGTTCCCATTTTTTGCGGTAAGTAGTATAGGTGCAAACCAAAACATCAAGATGGTCAGTTTATAACCTGACATCATGGCACCAGGATGATGCACATCAGTGAGATTAAAAATCAGCACAAACATGATAACGGTTAACACCAGCTTTAAAGCCCACCCCATCATAATAAACCCGAGCATAACCGTACCGTCAGCATCTGGTTTTGGGAGAAAGGCAAACAGTGTATAGACATAGTTACCGATGAGGGCAATCGCTCCACCTTTTAAGATAAAACGCGCTTCATCGGGTCCCCAGTACATATACGTCACGCCTCCGATCAGCAACAAAAAAACCAGCTGAAGGTGAACAACTCGAAATGCCGCCTTAGCTTGCTGACTCTGTGTTGCTATAAACATCAAAAGCACCTGTTTTCTGTATTATTCGCCAAGTTACAGTACGTTAATAAAACATTGCAACTCGGTGAAAAAAGCTTCGAAATTATATATAGGTATCGTAAAAACTCAACTGAAAGCGGGTGAGCCAAGCCGCAGAAAATATATTCTATGACCGATTTTTATGATGCAATCGTATCTAATTGTTTCAATAGCTCGATCAATTGTTCTTGATTTGTAAAATCAATGGTTAAACGTCCTTTGCCATTGACTTGTAACTTTACCGCCATCTTTTTTTGTAATCGCTCAGCCAGTGCAGATAACTGCTGCTCAACCTCCGTAGCCAAGACGGGTGAAACAGGAGCCGCAGGAGCCTCACTAGACCAACGTTTAACTAAAGATTCAGCCTGACGTACCGTTAGTTGCTTGTCGACCATTACTTGTGCACAAGGCTGCTGTTGATCTACAGGTAAAACCAGTAGGCTACGAGCATGGCCCATTTCCAGTTGTTTACTTTCAACGAGACGCTTAACGGCATCATCCAACTGATTTAAACGCAGTAAGTTACTTACTGTGGTGCGCGATTTGCCGATCACATCCGCTACTTGCTGATGGGTTAACTTAAATTCATCTTGTAATCGTTCTAGTGCCTGAGCTTCTTCGATCGCATTAAGATCTTCACGCTGGATATTTTCGATCAACGCCATCGCGATCGCGGCACGATCATCGACCCGCTTGATCAAGCAAGGCACTTGTTTTAAACCCGCCTGCTTAGCGGCACGCCAACGGCGCTCACCCGCGATGATCTCAAAACCACCAAACTCAAGCGGCCTAACCACGATGGGTTGAATAATGCCTTGTGACTGAATAGAAAGAGCAAGCTCTTCCAGTGCTTCTGATGACATATCCTTACGAGGCTGATAAATGCCTGGTTTCAGGCTAGTAATCGATAACTCGATTAACTCACCATCGGTTGACATCGCTTGGCTGTGTGAAGCGGTTTGTTGCTTTTCCCTCGCCATAGAGCTGGTTGCCAGTAAAGCATCTAAGCCTTTTCCTAAACCACGTTTCGACATCTCAGAGCGTTCCTTTTCGGTATTATGCAGGGATTTCTTCGCGACGCAGCATTTCGCCCGCTAAAGCGAGGTAAGCTTTAGAACCCGCGGAATGCTTATCATAATACATGGCTGGTTTACCATGACTTGGGGCTTCAGCGAGCCGAACGTTACGTGGAATAACCGTGCGATACACTTTATTGCCAAAATGCTTTTTCAGTTGATCAGACACTTCATTCGCGAGTCGATTACGTGGATCATACATGGTTCGTAATAATCCTTCGATCTTTAGATTCTCATTGACGACGGCGGCAAGTTTACTGATGGTGTCCATCAAAGCCGTTAACCCTTCTAACGCAAAATACTCACACTGCATGGGCACCAACACCGAATCGGCGGCAGCCATCGCATTGATTGTAAGTAGGTTTAAAGAAGGGGGGCAATCAATAAAGATGAAATCATAGTTATCGCGAACTAATGCCAACGCATTTTTCAAACGTACTTCTCGAGCAAACACTTCCATCAGCTTAATTTCGGCCGCGGTGACATCGCCATTCGCGGCAATCAAATCATAGTAACCCGACGTTTTTCTACACACCACTTGTTCAAATGGTGCTTCTTCGACAAGTAATTCATAAGCGGTGGCATCGACTTGGTATTTATCCACGCCACTGGCCATCGTTGCGTTGCCTTGCGGGTCAAGATCAACCACCAAAACTTTACGTTTTGTGGCCGCCATTGAAGCCGCTAAATTAATGCACGTTGTTGTTTTACCTACGCCACCTTTCTGGTTGGCGATCGCTACGATTTTGCCCACGGTATGCCTCGCTATTATCCCTTGCGCGATAAGATTACAAGATGACGCTCACCTTCCAACTCCGGAACTTTCAAAGCTTTGATGTCGATCACACTGCACCATTCAGGAAGAGAGTTTAGCTCTTCTTGCGGACGTTGCCCCTTTAAGGCTAAAAACATCCCCTGTTTAGCACAAGGTAAGTGATGACACCACTCTACCATATCTAACATGGAAGCAAAGGCACGACTGAGTACGCCATCAAAACCGTGCTCTGGCTTAAACTCTTCTACTCGACTTTGCAGTGCGGTGACATTATCGATTCTCAGCTCATGCAAAACTTGCTTAATAAATCGGATCCGCTTGCCTAAGCTATCGAGTAACACAAACTGTCTATCTGGGTTCATGATCGCCAAAGGAATTCCAGGCAATCCAGGCCCCGTACCTACATCAATAAAGCGTTGCCCCTGTAAATACGGGCTGACCACAATACTATCGAGAATATGCTTAACCAACATTTCCTGTGGATCGCGTACAGAAGTTAGATTATACGCTTTATTCCACTTATTGAGTAACTCTACGTAACCGACCAGTTGCTCACGCTGCTGATCGGAAACGACCAAATCCGTTTGTGCAATCAATGCATCGAGTTTACTTCGTAATGGGTTCATTACGCAGCCTCTCCTTTTTTCAAGAGACCTTGCTTTTTCAGGTGTACTAATAAAATCGAGATAGCGGCAGGAGTTATCCCCGAGATACGCGATGCAATCCCTAATGTTTCTGGCTTCGCCGCGTTTAATTTAAGTACAACTTCATTCGATAAGCCTTTGACTTGCTTATAATCTAAATCTGCAGGCAATTTGGTATGCTCATAGCGCAATGATTTTTCTATTTCATCTCGCTGACGCTGAATATAACCTTCGTATTTAACTTGAATCTCAACTTGTTCCGCCGCTTCACTATCTTCAATCGCTGGAGAAAACGTCGCGATAGACGTCACCTGTTGATAGCTCATTTCTGGACGACGCAACAAATCTTCCCCATTGGCTTCTCGCGAAATAGGGGTTTTCAATAATGCGTTCAACGCCTCAGCATCTGTAGACGTTGGATTAATCCAGGTTTCTTTTAAACGCTGGCGTTCTTGCTGCATATGCTCGACTTTTTGATTAAAACGAGCCCAACGTTGTTCACAAACTAAACCCAGTTGATAAGCTTTTTCTGTGAGACGGAGATCGGCGTTATCTTCGCGCAGCAACAAACGGTATTCAGCGCGAGAAGTGAACATACGATAAGGTTCTTTGGTGCCCATGGTTGAAAGATCATCGATCAATACGCCCATATAAGCTTGATCGCGGCGCGGGCTCCAACCTTCTTTATCTTGGCTATACAAGCTGGCATTCAAACCTGCCATCAAGCCTTGAGCGGCCGCTTCTTCATAGCCGGTGGTACCATTGATTTGTCCAGCAAAGAACAGGCCGTTAATAAACTTGGTCTCGTAAGTCTGTTTTAGATCTCTTGGGTCAAAGAAGTCATATTCAATCGCATAACCAGGTCGAACAATATGCGCATTTTCGAAGCCCTGCATCGAGCGCACAATTTGTACTTGGACATCAAACGGCAAACTGGTCGAGATACCATTAGGGTAAAGCTCGGTTGTTGTTAGTCCTTCAGGCTCAATAAAAATTTGGTGGCTGTTCTTATCTGCAAAGCGCATCACTTTATCTTCAATGGATGGGCAATAACGCGGACCAATCCCTTCGATAACTCCGGCATACATCGGGCTACGATCCAAGTTATTACGAATCACATCATGGGTTTTTTCATTAGTGTGGGTAATAAAACAAGGAATTTGACGTGGATGTTGCTCACGATTACCCATGAATGAAAAAACTGGCGTTGGATTATCGCCGTGTTGTGCTTCTAGCTGGGAGAAATCAACACTACGTGCATCAATTCGTGGCGGAGTACCCGTTTTTAAACGATCGACACGGAATGGCAGTTCACGTAAACGATGAGCCAAAGCGATCGAAGGAGGATCCCCAGCTCGACCGCCTGAAAAGTTTTCTAATCCTATGTGGATCTTGCCACCAAGGAAAGTCCCTACCGTCAATACCACCGATTTAGCGTGAAACTTAAGGCCCATTTGCGTGACAACACCACGCACATGATCTTGTTCAACGATCAAGTCGTCGGCTGCCTGCTGAAACAGGGTTAAATTCGGCGTATTTTCTAATGCATGACGAACATAAGCTTTATAAAGTGCACGATCTGCCTGAGCTCGAGTTGCACGAACCGCTGGACCTTTAGAAGCATTTAAAGTTCTAAATTGAATACCTGCATGGTCAATGGCTTGTGCCATTAAACCACCCATCGCATCCACTTCTTTGACTAAATGGCCTTTACCAATTCCGCCGATCGCGGGATTGCAGGACATCTGGCCTAAAGTATCGATATTATGAGTCAGAAGTAACGTACGCTGTCCTGTACGAGCGGCTGCGAGTGCGGCTTCCGTTCCTGCGTGACCGCCACCAACCACAATGACGTCAAATGTTTCGTGATAAAGCATGAACGACCTCAGGTATTTATTGAGATAGGGATAAACAAAAGAGACGTATTCTACCTTCTTTCCTAAGCAGAGAAAATCGGTTTTCGAGTTTTTTACTTCACGCGTTATTTAATAATATAAAGAAAGATCTATAGAGAGATCTTTTATTAGATCTATTATTACGCAAGATGATCTCTGTGGATAAGCGGGAAATGATCAACAAGATCATGATCATGTTAGCGATCAGATCATGTGTTCAGACACTGATCAAATCGCGTATTAGCTGGGATCAAAAAAAGGTTTTATGCACAGGCATAAAAAAGATCTTCAGTTTAAAAAGAATAACTATAGGTTAATCACCGTATAAAGACATACTTATCCACAAGTGTTCGGAGAGTCAACCAAGTGAATAGGGATAAAAAGTGATGGGTATGAAGAGTGAAAAACGTAAAAAAGCGGCCGAAGCCGCTTTTTTGTTGTTTCTGAGAGTAGGGATTACTGATTTTCTAATAGATGATGCTGATTAATGGCAATCTTACGCGGTTGCATAGCTTGTGGTATTTCTCGTTCTAAGTCGATATGCAATAAACCGTTTTCAAGCCCTGCTCCCATCACTTTTACGTAGTCCGCTAATTGGAATTTACGTTCAAAATTACGTTCAGCAATACCTTGATAGATATAGTTGCGGTTGTCTTCTTGCTGACGCTCACCGCGAACAATTAAGGTATTTTCTTGTTGAGTAATATCGAGTTCTTGCTCGGCAAAGCCAGCAACCGCCATTGTGATACGGTATTTATTGTCTTCTTGTTGCTCGATATTGTAAGGAGGATAACCCCCTTGAGTATTTTTGTTACTGTTTGCTTCCATCATATTTAATAGACGGTCAAAGCCAATCGCGTTGCGGTATAAAGGAGTAAAATCGACAGTTCTCATAATGCTATCCTCTTAGTAAGCAATAGTCTTAACGAGTTTCGTTAAGGATGAGGCTTATTGTTAACAACTAAGCTCATCAAGATTAATGTTGATGGACGGGCTTACCTCAGTGAGCGTAACGCCAATCCAAGTTGAGGCCCTTGCGGCATCCTCTTCACTACTTTATATAAGGTCAGTCGTTGGACTTTCAAGAGTCGCGTATCGATTTTTTTTAAAAAAAAGCCTAATCGGATGATTAGGCTCAGGGAGAATCGATTAGCTAAGAAAACGTTACTTGGCGCGACTTTTACGTGCTTTTTCTACTCCGTTTTCTGAGGCTTTTTCTTGTTTCAATTTACGCTTTTCCTTTAAGCTTAATTGAGGTTTCTTCAGGTCTTTTTTACTCATGAGTGAGATCTCCTTCATTTACTGACAAAGTAAACAACCACATGGTACAGATGTACGTCGAGGTTGGTATGACTGACGGGTAACTTGGGTGATAACAAAAGAGTGTCGTTGGCCGAGCAGTAGCAGACTAATCACTTCTTGCTCAGTTCGGCCAAACAGTGCGGCTCCTAAGTAGGAATCGACCGCAATATAGCCCACGGTATGATCACAACGATGATCTGCAACCAGCTTGATTTTAAAAGGACTGTTAGTGGCTACATCCAATAGGTGTACGGTATCACCTAAGCGAATGCTGGTGGCTCGAGGGCAATGCGGGGTATTTTGCTGCTCTTGTCGCTCGAACAATTGAATGAGGAGCAAAGGGGATTGGTAGGTGATAAACCCACTGGTTAGCCACCACATGCGTAGCGTTTGTAGCCATGATCGATAAAAGCGGTAAAGCATAGTGATTTCTCCTCACTCCTGATAACAAGACAGCCGTTAAGTGTCTCCCGAGAGCAAGTTTGCTCTCGGTCTAAACCAGAAATGCCATCACTATTCCTCCTGCAAACGTTGTGTGATTCCCTGTCACGGCTAGTGACGATTGGGCTATATCATGAAGTCTGTTGACTATAGCGAGTTAAAAAAAGAAAGCAAAAGTGCTCGACCAGAGAAAATGGCGTTTTTAGTCATTAAAGGACAGAAAATGGTAAGGGTAAGATTGATACTAGGACTAAAGGCCAGTTTTATCGAAATAAGAGAATAAAATGGTTATTTTCGCTGTTTATATAAACAAAAACGCAGTGCCGAAGCACTGCGTGAGAGAACACGATGTTATGAAAAACTACACATCTAAGTTTGCTACTCTTAATGCGTTGTTCTCAATAAAGGCCCGACGAGGTTCTACTTGATCGCCCATCAATGTGGTAAATAGTTCATCAGCACCGACGGCATCTTCAATGGTGACTTGCATCATGCGACGTGACTCAGGATCCATGGTGGTTTCCCAAAGTTGATCTGGGTTCATTTCTCCCAAACCTTTATAACGTTGGATTGCTAAACCACGACGTGATTCTTTAATGAGCCAGTCAAGGGCGGCGGTGAAACTGGAAACCACTTGGGTACGCTCGCCACGTTGAATGTATGCCCCCTCTTCTAGAAGCCCATCGAGCGAGTCAAAAAGATCCGCTAATCGGTTGTATTCTTTAGAATTAAGTAGATCAACACTGAGTAGGTAATCGTACGTAACTCCATGGGTACGGACGATAATTTTCGGTGAATAAACACCGAGCTCTGGATTATGCTCAATCGCAAAGTGATACTGACTTGCACCGACTTCTTTGGCGTTCAATTGAGTGACCAAACGTTCGGTCCATGCTTCTACCGCACTGCTATCTTGGCATTGTTGCTCGGTTAAACGTGGCATATAGGTAAATTCATTGAGCATCGCCAGTGGATAACGGCGGCTCATTCTTTCCACTAATTTCATCGCTGCATTGTATTGCAGCACCAGTTTCTCGAGTGGTTCACCCGCTAACGCTGGCGCATCGGCATTCACATGCAAAGAGGCATTATCGAGCGCTAAAGCAATTTGATATTGCGTCATGGCATCTTCATCTTTGATGTACTGCTCTTGTTTGCCTTTTTTGACTTTATACAGTGGTGGCTGAGCAATATAGATGTAGCCACGTTCGATCAATTCTGGCATTTGACGATAGAAGAAGGTCAATAATAGTGTTCGGATGTGCGAACCATCGACGTCAGCATCGGTCATGATGATGATATTATGATAACGCAGTTTGTCTGGGTTGTATTCATCGCGGCCAATACCACAGCCCAGTGCGGTGATCAGCGTCGCCACCTCTTGTGACGAGAGCATTTTATCAAAACGCGCTTTTTCTACGTTAAGGATTTTACCTTTGAGCGGCAAAATGGCTTGATTCTTACGGTTGCGTCCCTGCTTTGCAGAGCCGCCCGCTGAATCTCCCTCGACAATATACAGTTCAGACAGTGCTGGATCTTTCTCTTGGCAATCAGCAAGTTTGCCTGGCAAGCCTGCAAGGTCGAGTGCGCCTTTACGACGCGTCATTTCACGCGCTTTACGTGCCGCTTCGCGAGCTCGAGCGGCATCAATAATTTTACTGCACACCATTTTCGCTTCAGAAGGATGCTCTGCTAAAAACTCATTGAGCTTTTCACCCATCGCTGACTCAACCGCTGCCTTCACTTCAGAAGAGACCAATTTGTCTTTGGTTTGGCTGGAGAACTTAGGATCGGGAACTTTAACAGAAACGACCGCTGTTAAGCCTTCACGAGCATCATCGCCAGAGGTCGCGGTTTTGGCTTTTTTGCTGTAGCCTTCTTTTTCCATATAGGTGTTAAGCGTTCGAGTCAGTGCAGCACGGAATCCGGCTAAGTGAGTCCCGCCATCACGCTGTGGAATATTATTGGTAAAGCAGTAGATGTTTTCTTGGAAACCATCATTCCATTGCATAGCGACTTCAACGCTGGTGCCATCTTCACGGTCATGATTGAAGTGGAATACTTTGTCATGAATAGGCGTTTTATTGCGATTGAGGTGGGTAACGAACGCTCGAATTCCCCCTTCATACATAAAGTGATCGTGTTTATCCGCTTCACGCTCATCTTGTAGACGAATAGAGACACCTGAGTTTAAAAAAGACAGCTCACGCAGGCGTTTAGCTAGAATCTCATAATGGAATTCAATGTTGGTAAACGTCTCGGCACTTGGCCAAAAGCGCAGTGTAGTACCAGTACGTTCGGTATCACCAACCACCGCTAAGGGGGCTTGAGGTACGCCATGACGATAGGTTTGAGTGTGAACTTTGCCACCACGATAAATGGTTAACACGACTTTTTCAGATAACGCGTTGACGACAGAAACCCCAACGCCGTGCAAGCCACCGGATACTTTGTAGGAGTTATCATCAAACTTACCCCCAGCGTGCAATACGGTCATGATAACTTCTGCAGCAGAGACGTTTTCTTCGGTATGTAATTCCGTTGGGATACCACGGCCATCATCGCTGACCGATACCGAATTATCTTCATGAATTGTCACGACGATATCTTTACAGTGACCCGCTAACGCTTCATCTATTGAGTTATCCACCACCTCAAAAACCATGTGGTGAAGACCGGTGCCATCATCGGTGTCGCCGATGTACATTCCTGGACGCTTACGTACCGCGTCTAGACCCTTCAGTACCTTAATACTCGATGAATCGTAATTATTCGACATGAGTGACTCTCTCAGTAGTTATCCTTGCTCTATTGTGCCATGTTCGACATGAAACATCTTGCTATTCGGCTCGATCATGTCGGTGACTTGGCTTTCAGTAATAGAACTTACAAAAACTTGAGCCCCCGTCGCTTTTAAGCAGTCTGCTAGACGCTGACGACGTTGGCTATCGAGTTCGGAAGCAAAATCATCAATCAGATAAATGCATTGCTTCCCGGTCAGCTCGGTTAAATGTTGACCTTGTGCTACGCGCAGGGCGCAGACCATCAACTTAAGCTGGCCGCGTGATAGAACATCTTCTACAGGTGTTCCATTCACTTTTATTTTCAAATCCGCTTTGTTTGGACCGCTGAAGGTGTAACCCAACAATTGGTCACGGGCAAAGTTGTTTTGCAATATCTCTTTATAAGGCGTTTGTTTATCCCAACCTCGATAGTAGGTTAAGCTGATCGAAAATTCGGGTAAGAAGCTTTGGCACAATGCTTCGGCGACTTTTTTCATGTGCTCGACATAGATCTGACGCCATTGATCTATTTGCTCGGCAAGCTGAGCTAATTCTTGATCCCAGTAGCTGATCTCGCGATAGCTTTTGGCGGTTTTAAGCAACGCATTACGCTGTTTATTTAAGCGTTTAAATCGTCCCCAAGCATCAAAAAAAGCGGGTTGAGAATGAAAAACCCCCCAATCAATAAAGGCTCGACGCTGTTTCGGTCCATCGGTTAGTAGTTCAAATCCTTCAGGATGAATTAACTGCAATGGTAGGACTTGCGCCAGCTGAGCTAACTTTTGTCCTGATTGACCGCCTATTTTAACCTCTGTTGAGCCATCTCGCTGCTTATTAATGCCAATCGGTAGCTCAAATTGATCCGAGTTCAAAAAACGGCCATGAACAAACAGTTCTGAGCACTCATTTTGGATCACTCTGCCAGTTAATGAGCTCTTAAATGAGCGGCCATGACCCAATAAATAGATAGCTTCTAGTACACTGGTTTTACCGCTGCCATTTGGACCAATAAGAAAATTAAAGCCTGATGACAGGGTCATATCACAGGCTTTAATGTTACGAAACTGCTGAACGACTAAGCGCGTTAATGGCATGCTATGTTCTTTATCTGTCAATTAAAGACGGATTGGCATCACCACATACATGGCACTGTCGTCCTCAACGTTTTCGATTAATGCACTGGCATTCGCATCTGACATTGAGATGCGGACTTGGTCACAGCGCAAGGTATTGAGCACATCAATCACGTAACTGACGTTAAAACCAATCTCAATTGCCTCACCAGTAAAGCTCACATCGAGCATCTCTTCGGCTTCTTCTTGCTCTGGGTTATTGGCGGTAATGCGCATCGTTCCTTCAGCAAGGTTGACGCGCACGCCACGAAACTTTTCATTAGATAAAATCGCCGCGCGCGAGAAAGCTTGGCGTAATTCATCACAGCCAGTGATTAGCGTCTTATTAGTATTTTGCGGTAAAACTCGGCGATAATCAGGGAAACGGCCGTCAACGAGCTTGGATGTAAAGACAAATTGGTTGACTTCTGCACGTAGATTTGACGCACCAATTTGTAACACAACCGGTTGTTCTGGTGCATCAAGTAGTTTTACGAGCTCTAAAATGCCTTTACGAGGGACGATAATTTGTTTGTTTGCCAACGCTTGAGAGACGGTCGTTTGAGCGACAGCCATACGATGGCCATCTGTTGCTACGGCACGTAAGGTCGAAGCATCGATTTCAAACATCATTCCATTCAGATAATAACGCACATCTTGGTTAGCCATAGAAAACTGAGTTTTCTCAATCAGGCCCCGTAATTCGGCTTGAGTGACTGTAATATCGATATCGCTCTGCCAATCTTCAATATTTGGGAAGTCATTGGCTGGTAGGGTTGCCAGTGAAAAACGGCTGCGACCTGAGCGAATCGAAATGCGGTCTCCTTCAAGCAGCACGGTGATCACCGCACTGTCTGGTAAACCTCGACAGATATCCAAAAATTTACGCGCTGGAACGGTAATACTGCCTGCTTCAAAGTCCCCTTCTAGGGTAACTCGACTGATCAATTCCACTTCTAAGTCGGTTGCGGTGATCGATAGTTGGTTATCTTCAATCTTTAATAATAAATGACTTAGAATGGGTAACGCAGCTCGCCCACCTAATGTACCGGAGACCTGTTGCAGGGGTTTAATAAAGTGACTACGTTCAATGGTAAATTTCATAGTGAGATCTTAACCTAACAATATGGAATAAAACGGTACCTAATAAGCGTTCAATATAGCGTAAAAACTTATGAAGAAAGGGTACGAATTAAATTGGAATAATCTTCTTTTATGTCGTGACTTTCTTCACGCAATTGTTCGATTTTTCGGCAAGCATGCAGCACCGTAGTATGGTCTCTACCACCAAATGCATCGCCAATTTCTGGTAGGCTATGGTTGGTCAACTCTTTCGAAAGCGCCATGGCTAGCTGGCGAGGACGAGCCACCGAACGAGAGCGGCGTTTAGATAACAAATCAGCAACTTTGATTTTGTAGTATTCAGCAACGGTTTTTTGAATGTTATCAATCGTGACCAGCTTCTCTTGTAAAGCAAGCAGATCGCGGAGTGCTTCACGAACAAAATCAATCGTGATCGGTCGACCGGTAAAATTGGCATTGGCGATCACTCGGTTAAGTGCTCCTTCCAATTCACGCACATTAGAACGTAAGCGTTTAGCAATAAAGAATGCCACTTCATCAGGAAGATGAATTTGATGATCTTCCGCTTTGGTCATTAATATGGCTACGCGAGTTTCCAATTCCGGAGGCTCAATCGCAACGGTTAATCCCCACCCGAAACGAGACTTCAGACGATCTTCTACCCCGTTGATCTCTTTGGGATAACGATCCGATGTTAAAATGATCTGTTGATTCCCTTCAAGTAATGCGTTGAAGGTGTGGAAAAACTCTTCTTGAGAACGTTCTTTGTTGGCGAAAAATTGAATGTCATCGATCAATAAAGCATCGACGCTACGATAATAACGTTTAAATTCTTCAATCGCGTTATTTTGCAGCGCTTTAACCATATCTTGCACAAAACGCTCAGAGTGCATGTAGACCACTTTCGCATTGGGTTTTTTATCGACAATCGCATTACCCACCGCGTGCAATAGGTGAGTTTTACCTAAGCCGGTTCCCCCATATAAAAACAATGGGTTATAAGCTGCACCTGGGTTATCGGCCACTTGACGCGCGGCGGCAAGACCGAGTTGGTTCGATTTACCTTCAACAAAATTATTAAACTTATGCTTAGGGTTTACATTAGAGCGATGATTGATATCGCTAGCGGCAGAATCGTCATCCCATGTTTTATGAACCGGTCGGCGCTGAGCTAATTGCGCTGGGGCAGAGGATTCGGCAGCAACATCCGCTGCGGTTCGGATGGGGGCGGCTGGAGCGGACGCAATTACTCGTCGACTGCCGACTTCAAACCGTAAACTGGGTGCATTGTGCCCGCAATGTTCTCTAAGTAACCTATTGATATTGTTTATGTATTTATCACGTACCCAATCGAGCACAAAGCGGTTTGGGGCGAACAAAGTGAGAGTATTGTCATTGAGCTCCGCTTGTAACGGACGAACCCACATACTGAATTCTGTGGCTGGTAGCTCTTCTTGAAGCTGTTGCAAACACTGCAACCAAAGCGAAGATGACACGGTTCCCTCACTCTAAAATTAATGGCTAATAAAGAAGGTGATTCTACCTGTTGATAACTTAGATCGCCAGTGATTGATCGATAAACTCTTGAATAAGATCGAACTTATGCACAAGGTTCAGGGGATATTTACGAAGATCCTCACAGGGATCAAGCTAATTACCCCCATTATGATCCACATATACTAAGATCTTGCTAAGTTATCCCCAATAGTGATTTTTACTATCTTATTTTGTATTAATCGCCGATAAGCTATGGTTAACTCGGTATAAGATGTGCATCAGATGAGATATTGATCCGTCGTTGAGTCTGTGGAAAAAGCCAGATTAAGTAAAAAAGCGTGAAGATCGAGCGAGGATCCTTGAGATTTCATTGATACTCCGTATAATCGCCCGACCGGAAAGAATGGGGAGGTAAATGGCTTATTGAAAAATGAGTAACACTTCGCCACCCCAAGTCATTGACACTTTTTGTGACTGTGATTACAATTCCGCCTCTTTGTTGAGAGGCGTCGGCGTCTTTACGAAGACACATATCCCACGCCGGGTTAACTTAAGAACCTAACACTACTGATCAGTAAAGGTAATAATAATGTCTAAACGCACTTTTCAACCTTCAGTTCTAAAGCGCAAGCGTAGCCACGGTTTCCGTGCACGCATGGCGACTGCGAACGGTCGTAAAGTAATCAATGCACGTCGTGCAAAAGGCCGTAAGCGCCTGTCAAAATAATCACTGAATTATTTTGAATACGTACGCGTTCAATCGGGAGTTACGTCTGTTAACTCCCGAGCATTATCAAAAAGTCTTCCAGCAAGCGCATCGTGCTGGCTCTCCTCACTTTACCATCATTGCTCGCGATAATAACCTTTCTCATCCTCGTTTAGGATTAGCTGTCCCAAAGAAGCAAATTAAAACGGCTGTGGGTCGTAATCGCTTTAAACGTATTGCTCGTGAAAGTTTTCGTCTCCATCAACATAAACTTGCTAACAAAGATTTTGTTGTGATCGCGAAGAAAACCGCGCAAGATTTAAGCAATGAAGAACTGTTTACTTTATTCGACAAGTTATGGCATCGCCTATCTCGCCCTTCACGTGGTTGACTATTGGTTTAGTTAAACTTTACCAATGGATCATCAGTCCGCTTATCGGCCCTCGTTGCCGGTTTACGCCGACTTGCTCAAATTATGCGATAGAAGCATTGAGAGCTCACGGTTTTATAAAAGGGTGTTGGTTATCTGGCAAACGTCTATTAAAATGCCACCCTTTGAACGAAGGGGGATATGACCCCATTCCACCAGTCAAAAAACCAGACAGAGACAAATAACGATGGATTCTCAACGTAATATCCTGTTAATTGCTTTGGCGCTTGTTTCTTTTTTACTTTTCCAGCAATGGCAAGCAGCAAAGAACCCAGCCCCACAAGTGATTGAGCAGGCTCAAACCAGCACCACGGCCCCAGCACCTTCATTTGCAGATGAATTTGATCCTGCTCCTGAGCAACATCGTGCTGCTGCACAAACCGTGACGGTCACCACGGATGTTTTGACTCTGTCAATTGATACCGTTGGTGGGGATATTATTCATGCTTTGCTCAATCAGTACGCTGATGAACTTAATTCATCGACGCCATTTACTTTGTTAAGAAATGACCCTAATCACTTGTTTATCGCTCAAAGTGGTTTGATTGGTCCGCAAGGTATCGATTTGAGTAGCAATCATCGTCCGGTTTATCACGTTGATGGTGATCATTTTGCGTTAGCGGATGGTGAGCAGGAATTGCGTATTCCTATGACCTATCAAGCGAATGGCATTGAGTACGTGAAAACCTTCATTGTTAGACGTGGTGATTATGCCGTTGATGTTACGTTTGATGTGATCAACCGTTCTGGTAATAACGCGACGTTAGGTATGTATGCGCATTTGCGTCAAACCTTACTTGATTCAGGCGGCAGTTTAGCGATGCCGACTTATCGTGGTGGCGCTTACTCTACCGAAGATACACGTTATAAAAAATTCAGTTTCAAAGATATGCAAGATCGTAACTTGTCACTACCTTTACCTAATGGTCAGGGATGGGCAGCGATGATCCAGCATTACTTTGCTAGCGCATGGATTCCTCGCAATGAACCTGGTACCAATCTGTATTCTCGTGTGATTGGTAACGTTGGTGATATTGGTGTGCGCATGCCAAACAAAACTATTGCTGATGGTGATGCGACTCAGTTTACGGCGACCTTATGGGTTGGCCCTAAATTGCAAAATGACATGGCCGCTACCGCTCCGAATCTAGATTTAGTGGTCGACTACGGTTGGTTATGGTTTATTGCTAAGCCGCTGCATACTTTGCTGTCATTTATTCAGAGCTTTGTCGGCAACTGGGGTGTTGCGATTATCTGTTTGACCTTTATCGTCCGTGGTGCCATGTACCCACTGACCAAAGCGCAATACACGTCAATGGCCAAAATGCGTATGCTACAGCCTAAGCTGCAAGCGATGCGTGAGCGTATTGGCGATGATCGTCAGCGTATGAGCCAAGAAATGATGGAATTGTACAAGAAAGAGAAAGTTAACCCTCTGGGTGGCTGTCTACCTATCTTGCTACAGATGCCGATCTTCATTGCTTTATACTGGGCATTGATGGAATCAGTTGAACTGCGTCATTCACCATTCTTTGGTTGGATTCATGACTTATCAGCGCAAGACCCATACTACATCTTGCCATTGCTGATGGGTGCCAGTATGTTCCTGATTCAGAAAATGAGTCCGAACACCATTACTGACCCTATGCAGCAGAAGATCATGACCTTCATGCCGGTGATGTTTACCTTCTTCTTCTTGTTCTTCCCATCAGGCTTAGTGCTTTACTGGTTGGTATCGAACATCGTAACGTTAATTCAACAAACGTTGATTTACCGTTCATTAGAGAAGCGCGGTTTGCACTCTAAGTAATAGGCGATTGAGTTAATGAAGGCGACCTTTTGGTCGCCTTTTTGTTCGCTGCTGATTACAATAATCACTCATCGATCGTTAAGTAGGTAATAGTATGACCACCGATACCATTGTCGCGCAAGCTACCGCTCCTGGGCGAGGCGGCGTTGGCATCATTCGTGTTTCTGGCCCACAAGCCGCTTTCGTGGCCAAGCAAGTAACCGGAATGGACCTTAAGCCTCGTTATGCGCAGTATCTGCCTTTTAAAGATGCTGATGGTGCTGAACTAGACCAAGGCATCGCGCTGTATTTTCCAAATCCTCACTCCTTTACCGGTGAAGATGTCCTTGAGCTACAAGGTCATGGCGGACCCGTGGTAATGGACATGTTGATCAAGCGTATCTTAGCGATTCCTGGTCTTCGTCCAGCGCGGCCTGGCGAGTTTTCTGAGCGAGCGTTTTTGAACGATAAGTTAGATTTAACCCAAGCGGAAGCGATTGCGGACTTAATTGACGCCAGCTCAGAGCAGGCGGCAAAATCTGCTCTTCAATCGCTGCAAGGGCAATTTTCTAAACGAATTAATACCTTAGTTGAGTCTTTGATCTACTTACGCATTTACGTTGAAGCGGCAATTGATTTCCCGGAAGAAGAAATTGATTTTCTGGCGGATGGTAAAGTTGCTGCTGATTTACAAGCCATCATTGATAATCTGGCTGCGGTTCGTCAAGAAGCCAACCAAGGCGCGATTATGCGTGAAGGGATGAAGGTAGTGATAGCCGGTCGCCCTAATGCCGGTAAATCGAGCCTGTTAAATGCGTTATCGGGTAAAGACTCGGCGATTGTGACCGACATTGCTGGTACCACGCGTGATGTATTGCGTGAACACATTCATATTGATGGTATGCCGCTGCACATCATTGATACCGCAGGGCTACGAGATGCCTCTGATGAAGTAGAAAAAATTGGTATCGAGCGTGCGTGGGAAGAGATCAAACAAGCTGACCGAGTGCTATTTATGGTCGATGGCACGACGACTGAAGCAACCGATCCAAAGGATATTTGGCCGGACTTTGTTGACCGTCTACCCGATCAAATGGGGATGACGGTGATCCGTAATAAAGTCGATCAAACCGGTGAAACACTGGGTATCTGTCACGCTAGCCAACCGACTTTGATTCGTCTTTCTGCCAAAACCGGTCAAGGCGTCGAAGCACTACGCACGCATTTGAAAGAGTGCATGGGCTTTACCGGTAACCAAGAGGGCGGTTTTATGGCGCGTCGTCGCCATCTTGATGCGTTAGAGCGTGCCGCAGAACACTTAGCGATTGGTCAACAGCAACTCGAAGGCTACATGGCCGGTGAGATTCTTGCCGAAGAGTTACGCATAGCTCAGCAACACTTAAATGAGATCACCGGCGAGTTCAGCTCTGATGATCTCCTTGGACGCATTTTCTCTTCGTTTTGTATCGGGAAGTAAAGTGGGCAAATAACGGAAAACAACAGCAAGCAACGGTAGATAACATACTGATTTTATTAGATCGTCATTTGCCGTTTGTTTCTATCCGTTGCCGTTAATTGCCAAATCTAGTCCCCAGTTGGTCCCCAATGACATTATAAATGCCGTATTGGGGACCAATTGGGGACAAACATGAAAATTTTCATTGAAAAACGGGCACTTAAAGCAGATGGAACGCGAACATTGCGTCTCATTTATGACCACGGTTATACCACTAAATCAAACGGATCTCGTCAGCGAAAACGTGAACACGAAATACTAGATCTGTTTATCTATGACAAACCCAAAACGCCAGCTCAGCGCCAACACAATAAAGAACATATGCTTCTCGCCGAAACCATTAAGAGTAAACGACTGGTTGAGTGGCAATCTCAGAAGCATGGATTTGAGGATCGAACCAAGCGTTCAGCTAGCTTCATTGATTACTTTCAACGGCAAGTTGATATCAAAGAACAAACCACTTCAACCTCGAACCATTCGATCTGGCTTTCAGCTCGTAAGCACCTGTTGTTCTACTGCGGGAAAAATGATCTTAGTTTTGATGAACTGGATAAAGACTGGTTAGACGGGTTTAAGTATTACCTAACCAATGAAGCGAAAACCAAAAGTGACACAGCGTTATCTCGCAACACACAAAGCTCCTACTTCAATAAAGTTCGAGCGGCGATCAACCAAGCATATCGAGAAGGTATTATTCGCGATAACCCGCTTTCACAAGTAACCAGTATCAAAGCGAAAACAACTAAAAGGGTTTATCTAACACTGGATGAAGTCAACGCATTAGCCCACACAGAATGTCGCTATTCTGTACTTAAACGTGCATTTTTGTTCTCGTGTTCAACCGGGATGCGGTGGTGCGATATCCACAGACTTACTTGGTCAGAAATAGAGACATTCAATAATCACAAACGCATTATCTTCGACCAAGCCAAACTCTCTCACGGCGATGCTAAAAGCCTTCAGTATTTGGATATGTCTAAGTCTGCAGAATCACTCTTAGGCCCAGTCAAAGCGGCACATGAGCGAGTATTTAAGGGATTAAAGTACTCCGCATACATGAATGTCGAGTTGCTCAGATGGTGTATGGCTGCAGGGATCAGTAAACATGTTACATTCCATAGCGGTCGTCACACCTTTGCTGTAATTCAGTTGAGTCGAGGAATTGATATATATGCAGTATCGAAACTGCTCGGCCATAGCGAACTCAAGACAACCGAGATCTACGCTGACATCATAGAACAGCGCAGGATGGAAGCCATGCTGACATTCCCTGATATTTTTGCTTCTGGAAAGGATCCAGCGGCCTAAGGCCGCTGCTATGAAAGTATTATTTACGAGATGTGGTGGCGATATAGTTTGCTGCCCTTTTTTCGATCTCATAATGAGATGAAACACGCTGCTCCTCAACCCATTTCATGATGGCTTGCCGCTCAAATCGGAGGTGCTTACCAAGCTTGAAAAATGGTATTTCCGCAGAGCTGGTCAGCTTATAAAGCTGGTTGGTTGATAAGCCCAACAAGGCTGCACATTCATCAACCGTTAGAATATCCTTTCCAAGGAGTTCCACCTTTTGTTGCTGCAAACGCTGCTCTAACACAACCCGCTCGACATGATCGATTTTAGCCAAAATGGACTGGAGAAGGACCTGTTCATTGCTTGTCATAACTCCCCCTCCATGTCGCTGCGTTGGGAAATATGGGAAATATGGGAAAACTGGGAAACGGATTACGCATCGGCTGTCAGCTCCTCTAGTTCTTCGATAATTTGAGAAGGTGTAAAGGCAAAGAACCTTTCCAATTTGCCGTTCACTTTTACTCGTAGCGTCCCTCTAGCCCCCTCGTTTGATTCAAACCACCGCCTTTGAACCAAAGGAGTCAGCTGGCTGATGTATTGCTTGCGCAGCTGGAGATCACGAATAAACACATTTTTATGAATCAGCCACTGTACTTCCTCTCCGTCTTGTCGGTAGTACCCCGTACTTGATGCTCTGCCGCTGGATATCTCACTTAACTGCTTTTCCCATTTGGAGAGTGCCTGCTTCAATGCCAAAAGCACTTCAAACTCTTCATGATTTTGAGTATGTCCTCGGGCTGCAATCCAGCGCTGAAAAATACTATGTATGGAGAAGAAAGACTCTTCTTCGCTCCAAGGTACTAATTTGTGTCGAGAAGCCAGCGAGAGTGCAACGGCAACCAAGCAAAAGCGATGTAGAACTCTGAGGACTTGAGCTGACATACAGCTTTCTTTCCAGCGTTGCATCAGTCTATCCATTTCCGATCTCAATAGTAGTTCCAGATCTGGTTGCTTTACTATCAAGCACATCCAAGCTGGAAATAGCGAACCATGGTACTTTTTCGTTGCCTCCTCCAAATGTTTGGCAAATTCATGAGAATCATTAAATCGGTGAACACTAGAAAAACAGCCATATTTTTCCGTCAGCGGTATCTCCACAATTCTGACCAATTGGCCTGCGGCGGGCTTTTTGCCTATTTCTTCCAGCAAATCGATCAAACCAACTTCACCAGTGCTAAGCACTAAGGTTCGCCACTTTGCTTGTTTGCCTAAAGCCCCTGTAATTAACGATCTTAACTTTCCATCGCCATTCACAATTTGGTAAGCCGCAGTATCCAAATTTTCACTTCTCGCCATGCCAATCTCATCCAGAGGCAACATGACATCGTTGTAATTGGCTGATACAGATTCGATGCCATTGTTCGTGCTGTACCAAGTCTTCTTATACGAATGAGAGCCGTAAACTGACGATCCAACATAAATAGCGCCAGACTTACCTTGGCTTGATGAACCCATTAAATGAAAGACTGAGCTTTCTCCTCCCGATGGTGCTAGTAGTGGTGCTGCAAGTGCGACTCCAACACAAAATATCAAGGTTGGATTTCCGCTCAAAAGACAGCCTATCTCCTGTTGCCAATGATCTAGGCTACCTTTGACTTGAAAATTGCTATCAACAATTGCTCCAGCGTAAAAATATGGCTCCTCAGATACGCCAAAACTGGTTTCAGTTGTCACGAATACATCGTCATGCCAGCCTGTATTAAATGCACTGATGCCAGTTGGCGCTTGTTTTATATGTTGACGTAAGTAGCGTAATACAAGGCTCCAGTTATACTTCTCATCTTCTAGCCAAAAGCCGCGATCAAATAGCTCCTCACGTAGTACATTACTTGCGCTACCTAAAATTCGATTTGCAGGCACAACCAACCGGACAGGAACAAGATCCATATTTACAAACTCAATGCAGGCACCGTAAGCCGATTTTTTATCTTGTGCCCTTACTCTCGCTACGACAGAAAGTTCAGAGCTAATAGCCATCCAACCTTCTTCTTTGTCACAGTATTCCAGTGCGTTATTTTTGTTTCGATACATACACACCTCACCGTCACAGGCTCAGCAGCCACTTCTGCACGTCTTCAACACGAAATCTCACACTTCGAGCACCAGGCGATAAATTCACTGGAGAAGGAAAAGAACCATTTTTCACATAACGGCGAATGGTTGCCTGAGACAACTGAGTTAACTGACAAACTCCTTGATAGCTTAATAGCTGATTTGATTGATTTTGTTCAGTCATAACTACTCCTAATAGTTAATGGATAATCAAGGAGTAGTTTGCAGAATGAGCAATACAAAGGCGCGCGGTGCTCAGGCCCAAAATGGGCAGATGGAGCAGAAAATATGCCTGTAAAATGCTTTATTTAGGGTTACAGAAGCAGATAATGGTGCGGTAATGTGATTAGGCGTTACTTCAGCGTTATTCATCAAGCCACAAAGCGCTATGCGTTAAGTAACCCGCTAATGCGTTAAGTTGCTCACCATAGTTAACGCATAGTGATTAGAGACACACTTTCACATGTGAAAGTAGCAAAACATGATGCTTTGAACGGACAAAACAACTAAGTGTACCGCTTTTGTTCGGTACACCTAAAACGGTACAGTTAAACTGACCAACCAATTAAAACATTGTTATAAATTAACTTTTAATCACTACAACGTTACCAAACTGTACCGATTTGACGAAAACGGTACACCTCTCTCATCCCAAGCAATCACTACGCCAATTTCTTCTCGCTTTTTTGACCCAAGTACTCACCACTACACATAAAACCCGCTAAGATACAAAAATTACAATTTGTAGGTTTGTAAGCCACATGAAATCAACCAAGATAGACCCTCAACTACTTGAAAAAGCGACGAGTATCTTTGCTGAGTTAGGTTTACCGATTGAACAGGCCATCAACGTGTTTTTAGCAAAGTCCGTTCAAGCCAAAGGCTTTCCGTTTTCGGTTGCCCTTGAAAATGAAGCTGAGGCACAAGGATCCTTACACAGCCAAACACAAAACAAAATCAGCAATGCCGAAATAACCGAAGCTATCCAAGGCTTGGTTGAACACGCTCTACCACTGAGTGAAATAGAAAACCTCACGCAGCTAACCTATTGTCGCAACACCTTCGGGTTGTCATTCCCGGTGCTAAAACTGGCTAAATCACCACGGCCAGAAGACATTCGCAGTGCAGCAAAAGATGCCAAAGAGCGAAACCGCTACTCCACCACTAAAGTGGCCCAGCGAGATGGAAAAACCTACGTGATTTGCACCCAATGGACAGACAGGCACCGCAATGCGTTTTGTCGTTGGCAAGCCATTTTTAGCAATGGAGCGTAATAACTCATCAAAATAACAACCAAGCACCAAATTAAAGATGGGCCACCTAGCACAATAAGGAGAGCGATAATGCTTAAGAAAATACAACACATTAAGAAGCTTGGTGTCTTCAAAGACTTCAGTTGGGATAGTGAAGTTAAAAACAAAGGTGGTGCTGTTCAGAACTTTGTTGATATCAACATCATCTATGGTCGCAACTACTCCGGTAAAACCACACTATCACGTATTGCGCGTGCCCTAGAGACTGGCTATTTATCTGAAAAATATGGATCGCCATCGTTCCAGCTAAATTTTACTGACAACTCAGATGTAACACTCGCGGCCTTAACCACCCACGACAAGAACATTCGTGTTTTCAATGAAGACTTTATTAGAGATAACCTTCGATTTATCACTAATCCTGACGACAGCATTGAGCCATTTGCCATTTTAGGCGATGACAATAATAAGATCGAAAAAGAGATTGAAGCTCTTGAGGAAGAGCTCGGTTCTAGTATTGAAGGGCAAGAAACCGGTTTGTTTGCCGGCAAAAAGCAGGCTGCAGTTGCATACAGCGAGGCCTTTGCCTCTCATAAACAATCGAATGAAAGTCTAGAAAAACAACTGGGTGATAAAGCGACTAATAAAGACATCGGCATTAAATACAAGCCTGAGCGTTTTGGTGACCAAAACTACACCATTACCAAATTAAAGGCCGATATCACAACTGTTAGTAGCCCTGATTTTCAGCCGTTAACATCAGAGCAAGTGAGCGAGCACGAAAAGCTGATTGATGAAAAGGTTTTGCCTGCAATACCTAAATTTTCTTCACCTCAGCTAAGTTTTTTAAGCTTGGCACTACAAGTTGAAACGTTGATAACCAAGCCCATCAGTGAGTCTGATAAAATTCAGGCGTTAGTAAAAGATGCTGTACTTAACCGCTGGGTCAATGAAGGTCGTTCTCATCATCGAAATAAGCATGAAAAATGCGCATTTTGTGACAATGAAATTTCGACTGAGCGGTGGGCAGAGCTTGAAAAGCACTTTGATGAAGAATCTGAGCAATTAGAAAAGTCGATTGATGCGTTACTTGCTAAGATAGAAACCGAAAACCAAACAATTCAATCCGCACTCACCATAGATCAATCTGCTTTTTATTCCAAGTTTCACTCACAACTAACTGCCTTAAATTTAAGGTTAAAAGCTGCAACCAAAGACTATCAGCTTGCTTTAGGTAATCTAACCAAGCAACTGAAGGCGCGAAAAGGTGATATTTTAAACGTTAAAGACTTTGAGAGCCCCGCTGATGGTACCGCGAAACTAACGCAAATCTGGCAGGAATATAGTGACCTTTGCGCTCAATCAGAGTTATTTAGCAGCTCATTAGCTGGCGAACAAACCAAGGCCAAAGCCGACTTGCGATTGAAAGAGGTCGCTGAGTACTTGCTTACGATTGATTACCAAACACAGCTCAATTCAATTGAAACCTTACGGCAAAAAAGATACGAGGCTCAACAAGCACAGGAGACTATCAATGCGAATATTACCGAAAAACAAGCACAGGTTACGGCTAAGAAACGTGAACTGAATGACGAAGAAAAAGGGGCTAAAAAGGTAAATGAATATCTGAATAATTTTTTCGGGCATCAGTTTTTGACGTTGGAGGCTAAAAAGGATGAAGGGCTAACGCAAGAGGCAAAACGTATTCGGTTTGAAGTGATCCGTGATGGTAAAAAAGCTTATCATCTTAGTGAAGGGGAATGCAGCTTGCTGGCATTTTGCTACTTTTTGGCCAAGTTAGATGATGTCGCAACCAAAGACTCAAAACCCATTATTTGGATTGATGATCCTATCTCGTCGCTCGATGGCAACCATATTTTCTTTATTTATAGCTTGTTGAATGCGGAAGTGGTCGAAAAGGGCAAATTTGCACAACTGTTTGTTTCAACACACAACCTTGATTTTTTGAAGTATCTGAGAATGCTGAATGGCAAGTATATCGATCCAGCAGGCTCTGGAAAGTTAAAAAGCTACCAGAAAGATTTCTTTGTTGTGATTAGGCAAGGTAAATTTTCTACAATTCAGTCTATGCCTGATTACCTAAAAAAATACATCACAGAGTTCAATTATCTTTTTCATCAAATCTACAAGTGCGCCAATGTCGAAAGTGTTGATGATGCAAACTTCAACTCGTTTTATAACTTTGCGAATAATGCGCGAAAATTTTTCGAGATTTATCTTTACTATAAGTACCCTGATCAAACATCTGATGAAGATAAGTTAAAGCTGTTTTTTGGTGATGAAAAAATCCCAGCGGTGTTAGTAGATAGAATCAATAACGAATTTTCACATTTAAAGGGGTGCTTCGAAAGTGGTTCGATACCTATAGATGTACCAGAAATGCAAACAGCCGCCAGACAAATCATTGAACGACTCAAGCAAGATAGCGACCAATTTACTTCATTGATGAAAAGCGTTGGTGAGGCAGTTGAGGTGGAAACTGTATGATCTGGGGTACTGACTCAGTATTCATAACTAGTAACGTACGAGGCTGAACTTATGGCAGATAACAGCCCACAGCCTCTCAAGGGGAGCTTGTTCTCTTTACAAGTGCTGACAGTCAAACCCGTGTAGAGTGCCGCTTTGAATCAGACACCTTGCGGTTGTCAAAAGGGCGATATAGCGCCTCACAGGTAATAGCAAGTTATGTTGAGCTGATTTTTGACATGATGAAGCAAAATAGCAGCATGAATGAATAGAGAACGCTTGGGTAACTAAGGGCTCTATACGTAAAACGTTAAGTAATGAGATAAGAAATGACCTATCGCGATGAAGACCTGAAACTGGCTAGATCTCAGGCAAGAGAAATATGGAAGATACTTGATTATGTTCGAGGGGCATCTCCTATATCGAACTATCGTTCATTAGCCTATTCAATTTTCTTTATACGTTATCTCCAATCCAATACCGGTCAGCATTTTGAGGCACCAAGGTTCGATTCTTTTAATGTTATTGCTCGTTACTCTTATGAGTTGGTTGAGCATGCTGTTCATCTAGGATTAATTCATCGCGATGTGTCCAATTTTCTGTGTGATTACTTAGAAAATACATTTCGTTCATTCGACAACATTAATGAGTCTTTTGTTCGTAATGCAATCAGAGATGGGCTATTAAATAGAAGCGCTTCCATAGCGTCACTTTCTCTATCTGAATTAAATTTGCTCTTTGCTGAGAATGAAGGCAAATCAGGGGGGGAATTTTACACTCCCAAAGATGTAAACCACTTGGTCACAGCGCTAGGTTTGCGCTATCAACCAAAGTCAGTGTGCGACCCATTTGCAGGGGCTGGAAACACAGCATTTTCTTTTTCCAATGTAAGCAAAGAAAGAGTTTATATAGATACTCAAGAAGTCAACAAGGACGCTTATTTTCAACTAATAATAAGCCGAGTAATCAGGGGGATAAAAGGTAGAGACTTTTTTGGAGACTCCTTATCGAATCCCATCTATCAGAAAAATGAATACGACCTAATTGTTTCCTTTCCACCTTTTGGAATGAAAATCCCCAAATCATCTCGGGAAGATATTTACTATTCAATGGGTAATAAGTGGCTAGACGTAGCCAGCATTCTGCCTGAAAGTAGAAGTGATTGGTTTATAACGCTATCAATGCTGTCAGCTCTTACTGAGAGAGGTAAGTTGTTAGTTGGTATGTCTCTAGGGGCCTTAACGAGAACAGGCTCTGAAGCCAAAGTTCGCGAGTATTTAGTGTCTCAAGGAGTTATCGAACAGGTCATTTTATTACCTAAAAACATCCATTACTCGACGTCAATTCCGACAGTGCTTATTGTTCTCAATTCAGGGTTAGAGAATAAAAACAATAGAAGCGTCAAATTTGTCGATGCTTCGTTGTTTTATGAACCAGCTCGAGGTCGAAATGTTCTCTCACACGACAATATAAATGCGATTGTTGAGGCTTGTGACAATGAGGGCCGATTTAGTGTTAGCTTGCCCCCTCGGCAGATAGCAGAAAGACAATTTAACTTAGATCCTTCTCTTTACGTACGCAAAGACCTCAAAGTTAGTGAAGTTTCTGTAAGCAACTTTAGGGGATACACGGATTTTAAAGTGCCAATGCATTCTTCTCTGAATGTCTTGGTTGGTGAAAATGGTGCCGGTAAAACTTCAATTTTAGAAGCGGTGGCTTGTGGTCTTGGTCCTTTTCTTACCGCTATGCCTGATGCAAAGGGAAAGCTGATAAAAAAATCGGATATTCATGTTAGTTCAAACGGGGTTGCGAGCCATGCTCGTATAGCGATTGAGACAACATCAAGTTTGAGTTGGGACCTTGTAGCTAAAGGTGCGGGGACTTCAGAGCCTCCGAAGATAGGAACCGCAGCATTAACTGGCTATGCCAGTCAGTTAGTTGATAGCCAATCTGAATTTCCATTGATCGCCTACTATGGAACAAGTCGTGCCCTCACCCCAACAAGTTCTAAAGTAGCAATAAACCCCTTCGAAAAAGATATTCGTGGCGAAGGTTATGACTCTGCTCTAGATGCTAAGGTGAACTACGGCATTATAAAAAACTGGTTCTCGAAAATTGAAGTAGATGAGCTTCGAAAGCGTGATGAGCTAAAACAACACAAGTTTATCCACCCGGCAAAGAGACTTGTCTCTGAAGCTGTTTATCAGATTGTAGAGCGAGCAACGAGCATAGAATTTGATAAAAACAGCAATGATGTTGTGGTGCATTGGAAAAATGAGAAGGATGAGTGTGTACAGCTTACCTTAGAGCAGCTAAGCGAAGGCTATAGAAATATGGTCGCTTTAACAATCGACTTAGTAAGACGTGCCTATTTACTTAACCCTGCCAGTAATAACCCACTAGCAGTGAATGGGATTGTTCTAATCGATGAAATTGAGCTTCACCTACACCCAAGATGGCAGCAGAAAGTTCTAAATGATCTTACAAGCTTGTTTAAGAACGTCCAATTTATTGTTACTACGCATAGTCCTCAAGTACTTACCACTGTTCATGCAGAATCAATCCGAATTATTTCTGCCGATGAAAGTGAAGCAAAACTATTAACAGGAACTAGTACTTATGGCTCTGAAAGTACAAGAATGTTGGAAGACGTCTTGGGAGGCAATATTCGACCTCAACACATTGATATTGTCAAAAAGCTAAATCGTTATACGGAATTGGTAGAAGCTGACCAATGGGATACAGATGAAGCGTTAGAGCTTAAAACTGTTCTATATCGATGGGGTGGGCAGACAGAAGCTGAACTTCAAAAATTAGAAACTGATATTCGTATTCGTGAGTTTGAGCGAGACAATGAAAACCATCAATAAAGGAGTGGAACCAAACCGACTGGGTGTATTCAGAGCAGCAAACCCTGACGCTTTGTGGGATAAAAAAGACAATGAATTAATTGGCGAAACTTTCCGCTGTTGCGGTGCAAGATATCAGGAAACACAGCAACAACTACGGACGGACCAAGGCAATTTATGTGCATATTGTGAACAGGATTTATTGTCAGGAACAAGCGGAGCTCTAGATGACTGCCGCATCGAGCATTTTCACCCAAAATCGAAACGCGAGCAGGGAGAACGTAACTGGGGGTTAGATTGGGCTAACTTACTAGTTGTTTGCTGTGGTGGAAATCAAAGCAAAGTTGTTGAGCCTGAGCAGAGGTTCGATACTGATCGGAAAAACTATTCTTGTGATGTACCAAAAGATGACAAAATTCTGGATACGATTATCTTCAATCCACTAAATTTACCTCACCACAACATTTGGAAGTTTTCTCGAACTACGGGCCAAATGGATGTAAATGAGAGAGCTTGTGAAGTTCAGGGGTTAGACGCTGAAATGGCGCGCCACACAATTAAAGAACTAAATTTAAATTCTCCACGCTTAATGCGGGCTCGAAAAATGATTCTTGAAGACCTCAATAGTCGAATCACAGAAAGAGTGGGACGTGGGCTAACGATAGAACAGGCTCGTAGTTCATTAGCCACATCTATACTTAGGAAAAATCGAGCAGGAGACTGGCCATCGTTTTTTAGTGCAATACGCTTTTACTTAGGGAAGCAAGCTGAACACACTTTAGTTCATCCACTTTAAATAACATTGATCTGTTTAGTTTCAACCATTAGACAAACCACCTCGTTAGAGTCACATAGTTCATCACAAGTCATTATTTTGATTGCTTTTGGATTTAAGTGCCAACGCGAGTATCAAACCCACCAACCGAAAAGCAACCCAAAAGCGCTCTTGCTCACAGCCCACCGCGTGCTGCCCCATGGGCTTTCACATGTGAAAGTGCATCAGCCCTCAAGCGCTTCAAACTGACCAAATCCCACAATAATCTAGAAATTTACCGTCGCAATCCCATCAAAAAAATAATCGACGCCCAGGTCCCACAATGATTGGACTATAAATCCCTACATCCCCGCCAAAACAATAAAGCAAAGAAAATAATCCGTAGCAACGTCCCACAAGGATAGATATCTGGAAAGTACAGGGATAGGTCCTAGGAGAGGAATCGCTGCCATGACTACCAATCAGCGATGGGACTAGAGGAAAATTATGCGCTCAAAAAGGGCAATTACAGATGCGTAGGTAACCGTACGTTTGCGCTACCTTAAGCAAAACAAACAAGGAGCCAATATGACTGTATTAAATGAACATTCCGCCGCCTATCAATGGCATCAACGAGCCCAGCAGCGACATCCCGAAAGTGAACAAGAGTGCTTTGAACTCGCGCTATCACAATCGCTAAAAGCTCTTAATGATATCGAGAACTTTGCAATGCAAGAGCCCTATCTGCTTGAGTTTTTAGCCAGTTGCTACGCTAACCAATTTTGGCGAATCCATCGAACACATAAGGAAACCTCACCTGGCCGCTACGGCTGCCGTGTTCGGGTTCGCAACCATCGCTTTGAAGCGGCTTGGTACTACAACTGGTATCTCAGTGCCAACCAAATGTCACAGCGAAACAACAAAGAACAGCGTGTTCGATCAAAGCATTTAGCCAAAGGCAAAGGCTTTCGTTACCCACCGGGTCGCTTTTCAAAAGCAAACTCGGAATGGGAATCCGATCTTATTGAGTACACAGAAGATGCCTTCGCACTGATCCGCGAAGTGCGGCATGAAATCCTCACCATCAAACAAAAAGCACAAATCTGTACAAAACGGCTTAACAAGCTTCGTGAGCACTTTCAAAAATCCCAAAATGGAGAAGCACTATGACGAAGAAAACCACACCCAATGTCGGGATCGTACAACTAAGCAAGGAAATTGAGTTAAGTAATCTCAAGTTGAAGCTGCCTGAGGCAGTTCCTTTGCCAGAAAGAATCGATGGTTTATCTAATTTCGTTGCGACAGAGTCAAAGCACTTGATGGCAGCAGCAAAAGAACTGAAGAAACAAATGGATAAACTAAAGAAAGCCTTGTCAAAAGAGTACAACGTAGAGTACCCATTTCGCTATGAGTTCATTGTTACGAGTGAACAGCGCTTACCTAAAATCAAGTGGCACCGCGTGATCGCTCGTGTAGGTTGGTATCCTGAGCTTGAAACCCAAGAAGTTTCAAATGGGGTGTTACGCCGTTTTTCACATGCAATGGATTGGGAAATCCCTCTCTATCTTCATTTGCTAGACCAGATCAACCGACTGGAACAGCGTGTGAATCCAATAAGAGAGCTGTCTAGCCAGGTGAGAAAAACGATGCGAGCGATAAAAAAACTGCAAATTTAGTTCTATCCAATCAGGAAGCTTCATGCAGTGAAATGAAGCTTCTCCCCACAGTTTGCATTTTCAAAATCGATGATACGCTGGTAGTAAAGTGAGGAGAAAATGCTGTGATGAGATTGAAAGTTCAGGTTGAAAACATCAATGCTGAAAGCGTCGAAGTCGCGTGGTTCACGGGGTTGAACAATCACGGTATCGTTACGGTTCAAATTGCTCAAAGTGAGTTCCGGTGCGCTATCGCAGAGTTAACGGCGGCAAGGTTCTTACTACTCGACAAACAGGTATTCGGGCGCGTACCAAACAGCGGTAAAGGTCTCGCACTCAGCCTAACCAAAGAAACCATTTTAGCGGCCAAGAATGAAGCTCTCAAAACTGCCGCACTGTTTCTGTCCAACCGTCTATCCGGTATCAAACTTTATTCTGACGAGATTGTTGATATCACTCATCCAGAAACAAAAGACATTATTACGCCTTATGCTTCACCCTATCCGACGTTTGAGGTTGCAAAACTTGGCACCATCGCCATCAGCAACCATGCAATGCAACGCTACCAACAAAGGCACAGGCAAGGTGATATTCGCAATCCATGGCACAGCTTACAGAAGCAACTCTCCCACCCAAATCTAGAAAGACTGACTTTGTCATCAAGAACACGCTTTCAAAAGCTACTCCGTTACGGAAGCGAGCAACATGAGATTTGGGCCAACCCTACAGGCAATATTTACTTTCAAATTGCATCCTTAGCGGAACACAAGTTGGTTGTGACGGTTTTTTCTCAAGTAACGCATGCTTTCAATGAAATTCATGCTTAGGAAAGCTAAGCTAAACAAAGATAGAAGATACTTACAGGAGATGAATATGGAACTTTGGTTTTGGCTGGGGGGTTTATTACTGACAGTCGCCGCAGTCGGTGGGGTATTTTGGTATTCAGGACGAGAGCGATAGCTTTATTACTGGTCGATGTTATCGAGTTCCTGCCTGATCTGCTCAATAAGCGCCTGCTTTTTAGTTTCACTGAGCTTTTCAATCAAACATGCCAGTTCTGCTGAGCTGTCGGAATCTGAAAAGAAAAACGCAACAGGCACACCAAGCTCCTGAGCAAGCTTTTGTAGCGTACCGATATCGGGCATATGACGCCCTTTTTCATAATGATTCATTCGGCCACTCGCAGAACTTGGGTCCATACCCAAACGGATACCGAGCTCTCTTTGGCTGATGCCAACTCGATTTCTAGCCTGTTTAAGGCGCTGCGGGAATACGTTTGTTCTAGACAAGTGAGAATCATCATCAACCTTTGGTGCTTAGATTTTCTAAGTTTTTATTATATCTGTATACTTAGGATAACTAAGTATAAATTTGGTTAGCGGAGAGAACGGCATGAAGACATTGATAAATTTTGCGCTCTTTTGTTTATTTTCCCTTGGCTGTTTAATCGCAACATACCAGTCATGGGGATTGGTGCTAACGGCCATCCCACTTGTTGTCTGGTTTCAAACTCCGCTGAACTTTTTTCACAAAAAACGCTTGGCTGCGGTGCTATTTTGGTTGGTACTTATCTACTTTCATTGGCTTCTTGGCATAGCTACTGCGCTAACTTATTTTGCTAAGCACGTTTGGAGTTTGCACCGTCAGTACGAACTACCGATGACACAGCCAACGAAGACAAAACGCACAATCATCAACCCAAGCACCGGACTCCCAATGAAGGATAAGCATTTTGATATAGCTGGTAATGGTTATTTCTGGAAGAATGATTGATATGGACGAGATCAAACGAGTTGTGATCAACCTACTGAGACTCTTGATGATCCTGTTTGGCAACTTTTGTTGATCACCTTCTCTATCACTTGTTGGATCAAAAGATATCTTCTGCTTATTCACAGGGTTCGTATTCTCGCTCTACTCTTCTGGACAGGATTTGCTTACTATAGATTGTCAGTTGGAAAGCCATTTCCCACCATTCCCACTTTTCCCATATTGATCTATGATGGAAGTCATCTTGGGAAGTAAGAATTTGACCATAAATTGTAATTTGGTCCCCAATCGGTCCCCAAGACGTCGCGCGAGGCCAGCTATTATGGGAAACTTCACTTTCTGTATCGGCAAATAGATTAGTCAGTTGTTGTCGGCCATCATAATCTGTAGGGGATTCGCCTTAATTCAGCTCATCTATTAAGGTAAATAACGTCATTTTTTTATATCAGTTAATCGAGTAATGCACATGATTCATATTATTACCGGAAGTACCTTGGGCGGGGCTGAGTACGTAGGCGATCACATTAGTGACGTATTGCAGCAAGCGGGGCTTGATACTCAGATTCATAACCAGCCCGTATTGACGGATATTCCAGCGCAAGGTACATGGCTTATTGTGACCTCAACTCATGGTGCTGGAGATTATCCTGATAATATTCAGCCTTTTATTAATGATCTTCAGCAAACGCCACCGAATACTCAGCAGTTGTCTTACGCGGTGGTTGCGATTGGTGATTCAAGTTATGACACCTTTTGTGCGGCGGGAAAACACGCTGATGATTTATTGGAAGACATTGGCGCAACACCGATTGCAGATTGTTTAACGATTGATATTCAGCACCATCCTGTACCTGAAGATGCAGTTGAAGAGTGGTTAAGTGAATTTATTCAGCGTGTGGCGCAGTAACCTGAACCTGTAAAGTAAGTTAGTCGGCGGATTGAACGTGCGCGCATTTACGATTTGCGCATAAGTGTTTAGTGCCGCTGGCAAATTTTTTCTCTACCAGTAATTGAAAGCCACAAACTTGGCATTGTCCTGCTAATGGTGGTTGATTGACGGCAAATTTGCATTTTGGGAAGGCATCACAGGCATAAAAGGCTTTGCCAAACCGAGATTGACGTTCGATCAGATGGCCTTGGCGACATTCTGGACAAACCAAGTGACTCGTATGGTTTTTTTTTGGTGTGTTTGCGGTTGGTGACTCGATATGGTGACAGATTGGATAGTTACTGCAACCGATAAACATGCCGTAGCGTCCTTGGCGTAGCACCAGTTCATGTTGACACTCTGGGCAAGCGACACCGAGTGGTTTGACAATGTGTCCATCGTTGTGATGCAAGGGTTTGATATAGTCACACTGGGGGTAGTGCTCACAGCCTAAGAATGGGCCAAGTTTAGCGCGGCGAAGCTGTAGGGCTCCGCCACACTTGGGGCATGGTTGATGGTTAAGGGCTTGTTCATGAGCCGAAAATAGCGATGGATCGATCGAATTGCTCATGGTGGCTTAATGTAAAATACCTTGTTCTTTGCTGTACAGTAGCTCTTCCATCAAAGTGTAGGCATTTTCATTGCCAGGAACATTAAACAGCACCATTAAAATGATCCATTTTAGGTCATCGAGTTCGAATTCGTTGGTTTCTAAGCCCATGACTCGATCAATAACCATTTCTCTGGTATCAGAGGTTAATACTTTTATTTGCTCTAAAAACAGTAAGAATCCACGTGCTTCAATGTCCAAACGTTCCATTTCTTGGGCGGTAAACATTCGCATCGACGTAGTTGCGCTGGTGGCGATGGCAGAGTGAGTATCGGTTTGTTGCAACGCTGCCAGCTCTTCGAGCCAATGTAGTGCTTTGTAAATATCTGGTTGATGAAAGCCTGCTCTTAACAATTCATCTTCGAGCTCGTCTTGATCCACCTGCAATTCAGCATCGCTATGGATATACGTCTCAAATAGATACATCAAAATATCCATCATCATAGCTTGCCTCTCCCCTTACGAATATAGCCACCGGAAACGGCAACAACATGGCCTAAAAGCTCTAACTCTAGTAGCTGCATCATGACTTCTTGCACGGGGATATGGGTCCGTTGTGCCAGAATATCAACTGGTGTCGCTTCTACTCCTACGTTAGCTAACAGCTCGGGAAATGGCAATTGTTCTTCATCATTTGGGCAACAAAAAAGTTCACCTTGTGTGCTAGAGGGTGAATCTTTGCACCAATTGAGCAGGTTTTCTACTTCTGCCAAAATATCCTCAACAGTCTGTACGAGACAGGCACCTTGACGGATCAACTGATTACTGCCTTGGCTATTGGTACTCGTGATCGGGCCGGGAATCACAAAAACGTCTCGTCCTTGTTCTATTGCATAGCGGGCGGTGATTAATGAGCCGCTTTTTTCAGCGGCTTCTACAACCAACACCCCAAGAGATAAGCCACTGATAATGCGATTGCGTCGTGGAAAATGTTCGGCACGCGGTGGTGTATTAGGACGAAACTCAGAAATTAATGCGCCATTATCTTTGATCCGCTCCGCAAGCGTTTTATGCCGTGTGGGATAAATACAATTCAGTCCAGAGCCTAATACTGCGAGGGTTGCTCCCCCAGCTTTCAGCGCTCCATCATGCGCATAACCATCAATACCTAAAGCCAGTCCACTGGTGATCACTATATTGTGCGCGGCTAATTCACCAGCAAATTGTTGAGCGATATGTTGATTATCAATCGTCGCATTACGACTGCCGACAATAGCGATTTGAGGTTGTTTTAACCAGTGCCGTTGTCCTTCAACAAACAGTACTTTGGGGGGCGAGGGAATTTCACGTAATAACGGAGGATAATTGACCTCATCATAGAGAGGGATGATATGACGCTGTGTGGCTTGTTGCTGCCAGATTAAACACTGTTCAACGTCCTTCTTACTTTGGTTAAGCAGATAATCCACTTGTTGAGCGGTTAATCCCAGAGCCAGCCATTGTTGGGCGGTGTAACCCGCAAGGTTAGTCAATGCATCACGACTCAGTAATCGGCTTAAGTTTTTTTGGGTTAACTTAGGCGTAAAACTGAGTGCGAGCCAGATGGTTAAATCGTGTTGGTCGGTTGGCATCACTGTGCTATGGGTGAAGTGAGCTGAACGTCGATGTCGCGCTATCCGATACCTCGGGAGGTAGGATCACTATCTGATTATCAATCGCGGCTTGGCTACTGGTGATCAGCGCTAGACTCATGGTGGGATAAGGACGAATGACCATGAGAGTACCGACTTTTTTCGCTGGTAACGTAATGACTTGGCTGGCGCGCTGTGCTTTGTCGGTATATTGCTCCCCCTTTTGGTAAACCGTTTGGCCGGCTTGATAAAGTTCAAACATGCTGCCTTGTTCTAGGCCCTCTTCTCGCCCATGGTCGATAACCACCACATGGTGCTTCGCTGCGTATTGACTGCCTTCCAACGTGCCGAGTAGCCTAGGGCGCGCATTATGTGGTGCTGGGCGAGGGAAAAAAGTTGTACTTAATGGTAATGATTCCAAGCTGATTTCTGGCAAAGCGATATCGTTTGCACGGATCTCTTGATTGAGCTCATCAATGGCTAAGGTTGTCATTGAGGGGGTACTTTCAACCAGATGTGCGGTCGCCAAGCGACGTAGAGCTCGCATAGAGTGGTTGGCACGTTGAAACTCGTTCATGGGACGATAGATACCCCAATGTTGCGCCTCATGTTGACCTTCAAGGTATAGCGCATCCGGTTGACTCAGGTATTGCTTGCCTTGATTTGAGCCAAGAATGCGTAACTGGTCGTTCAACTCTTGGGAGAGAATCAGTCTATCAGCCAGTAAGTAAGGCAGCAGTAACGCTTCTTCGACCGTTGTGAGGGGCGGTTTTTTGAGTACTCGTGCTTGTGGGCTGAGTTTGATCATCGGTTTAAGGCTTAATGTCGGTTGACCGTCGCGCCAGATTAACGTCAGTTGATCGCCAGGATAAATTAAATGCGGATTACTTATCTCAGGATTTGCTTGCCACAGACGTGGCCATAACCAAGGGTTATCTAAATACAGGGCAGAAATACCCCACAGTGTATCGCCTTTAACTACCGTATAAGTCCGTGGTGCTGAGTCTTTGATGCTTAACGGAGCCGGAGAGGCTAATGCATTGATGGATAAGCAGAGAGCGGCTAAACCTAGTGCGCTAAACCGTAGCCACAGAGAGCGATATCGAGTCATTAATACGGTCATCACCTGACTTCCTTGCTGGATGAATGAGAAAAGGTTTGTGAGAAATATGGCAGGATGCTGTCATTTAGGTCATAAAATGTCTAGAATTGACCCAACCAGCGTTAAGCTGTTTCGGCACAGTTCAATTTTTCGAGTGTATATGTCTGTATTACAAGTATTAACATTCCCTGATGATCGTCTTCGCACCGTTGCCAAGCCGGTTGAAAAGGTCACGCCAGAGATCCAAAAAATCGTTGATGACATGCTAGAAACCATGTACGACGAAGAGGGTATCGGGCTTGCTGCGACTCAAGTCGATATTCATCAACGTATTGTGGTGATTGATGTTTCGGATAGCCGAGATCAACCCATGGTGCTAATTAACCCGCAAATTATTGAAAAGCGCGGTGAAGATGGTATCGAAGAAGGTTGTTTATCGGTACCTGGATCGCGAGCTTTAGTGCCTCGTGCTGCTGAGGTGACTGTAAAAGCGCTTAATCGCGATGGCGAAGAGTATACCTTTGAGGCTGATGATTTATTGGCTATCTGCGTTCAGCATGAGCTGGACCACTTAGAAGGTAAGCTATTTGTTGATTACTTATCGCCATTAAAGCGTAAGCGTATCAAAGAGAAGTTAGAAAAGATTAAGCGTTTCAACGAGAAACGAAATTAATGCAATAGAGAGGTCAGCGTGAACCAATCATTACGTATTGTGTTTGCAGGAACTCCGGATTTCGCCGCCCGTCACTTGGCGGCGTTGTTGTCTTCGGAGCATGAGGTTATCGCGGTTTATACTCCGCCCGATCGACCTGCCGGACGCGGTAAAAAACTCACCGCCAGCCCAGTTAAACAGATGGCGCTTGAGCAAAAAATCCCTGTGTATCAGCCAGAGAATTTCAAAAGCGACGAAGCAAAACAGACCTTGGCTGATCTTAATGCCGATGTGATGGTAGTGGTGGCTTACAGTTTGTTATTACCGAAAGCTGTGCTTGATATCCCTAAATTGGGTTGTATTAATGTTCATGGCTCAATTTTACCTCGCTGGCGTGGCGCAGCGCCGATTCAGCGCTCGATTTGGGCCGGTGACAGTGAAACTGGCGTCACCATCATGCAGATGGATGTTGGTTTAGATACCGGTGATATGCTGAGTATCGTTCGCTTACCGATAGAAGCCAGTGATACCAGCGCTTCAATGTATGACAAATTAGCTGAGCTTGGCCCACAGGCTTTGGTTGCTTGCCTTGATAAATTAGCTTTAGGCCAACTTAGCCCAGAAAAGCAAGACGATGCTTTGGCAAATTACGCCCAGAAGCTGAGTAAAGAAGAAGCGAAAATCGATTGGACACAAGAGGCGGCGTTTATTGAACGCTGCGTGCGAGCGTTTAATCCTTGGCCGATCAGTCATTTTGATGTCGCTGATAATACGATTAAAGTCTGGCAAAGCCGTGTCGATGAGCGCGAGTCTACTCATGCCCCCGGTACCATTATTCAAGCGGATAAATCGGGCATTTATGTGGCGACAGGCCGTGGTGTGTTAGTGCTAGAGCAAATCCAAGTGCCGGGTAAAAAAGCTATGCCAGTACAGGATATTCTTAATGCTCGCGCCAGTTGGTTTGCGGTGGGCACCCAACTTAGCTAAACCTTTACGAGGGCAGAGATGCCCTAATTGATTTTCTTTTTAATGTGGTATTACTCATGAATGTTCGCGCAGCTGCGGCCAATGTTTTATTCCAAGTGGTCGATAAAGGCCACTCTCTGTCACACGCTTTGCCTGCGGCGCAAAAAACCATCCGTCCCCGCGATCATGCTTTATTACAAGAAATCTGCTACGGGGCATTACGTTATTTACCCCGCTTAGAGTCGATAGCCGGCCAGTTAATGGATAATCCATTAAAAGGTAAAAAGCGCGTCTTTCATCATCTGATCTTAGTCGGTTTGTATCAGTTGAGCTTTATGCGCATTCCTTCCCATGCCGCGGTAGCGGAGACGGTGGAAGCCACCAAAACTTTGCGTGGTCCAAGTTTAAGTGGTCTGATCAATGCCGTACTGCGCAGCTATTTACGCGATCAAGAAGCCCTTGATACTTTTGCTGTTAGCCATAATGCAGGATTATATGCGCACCCAAGTTGGTTATTGAAACTGCTGCAAGAGGCTTATCCTCAGCAATGGCAAACCATCATTGAAGCCAACAATAGTAAAGCACCGATGTGGCTGCGGGTTAATCGCCAGCATCATAGCCGTGAAGCATACCTTGCGCTGCTCGATAATGAGCAGATCGAATACACCGTACATCCACAGGCGGCAGACGCGATTAAGCTCGCGAGTCCGTGTGATGTTACTTTATTGCCCGGTTTTGATCGTGGTTGGGTGTCAGTGCAAGATGCCGCTGCTCAGTTAGCGGTAGATTATTTACAACCGCAAGATGGTGAGCTGATTTTAGATTGCTGCGCGGCACCGGGCGGAAAAACAGCGCATATTTTAGAGCATACTCAAGATACTGAAGTAGTGGCGATCGACAGCGATGCGGCACGTTTGGAGCGAGTCTACGATAATTTAGAACGTCTGCAACTGCGCGCGGATGTGATTTGCGGCGATGCACGCTACCCAGAAGAGTGGTGGCAAGGTGAGCAGTTTGATCGTATCTTGCTCGATGCGCCTTGTTCGGCAACGGGAGTGATTCGCCGTCATCCGGATATTAAATGGTTACGCCGCGCCAGTGATATTGAGGCTTTAGCTGAGCTACAGAGTGAAATTCTCGATGCGATGTGGAAGCAACTTAAAATCGGCGGCACTTTAGTCTACGCAACGTGCTCAATTACTCCGCAAGAAAACAGCCAGCAAATCAAAGCTTTCTTGGCGCGAACGCCTAAGGCACAGCTGATCGACTCTGATCCCGAGCAGCCGGGCAGACAAATTTTGCCTGGTGAGCAGGACATGGACGGCTTCTACTATGCGGTGTTGCGCAAGCAAGCCTAGTCATAGATAGACGATCATGGTTGTTGAGCGTTGATTAAAACCATCAGAGTTCAAAATATCATCCGTTGGATTACGTGAAGACAAGAGAGTAGGGTATGAAAATCATCATTCTTGGTGCAGGGCAGGTCGGTGGCACGCTAGCAGAAAACTTGGTCGGCGAAAATAATGATATTACCGTTGTTGACCGTAATCCCGAACGGTTGCGTGAATTACAAGATAAATACGATTTGCGAGTGATTAATGGCCATGCTAGCCATCCGAGTGTGCTACGTGAAGCGGGTGCACAAGATGCCGATATGTTAGTGGCCGTGACCAATACAGATGAAACGAATATGGCTGCCTGCCAAGTCGCGTTTACTTTATTTAACACCCCAAATCGAGTGGCGCGGATTCGTTCTCCAGAATACCTACTAGAAAAAGAGGCACTGTTTCAATCGGGCGCGGTGCCTGTTGATCATCTGATCGCTCCAGAAGAGCTGGTAACCAGTTATATTGAGCGTTTAGTTCAGTATCCCGGTGCGTTGCAGGTAGTCAGTTTTGCCGAAGAAAAAGTCAGCTTAGTGGCGGTAAAAGCCTATTATGGCGGCCCGTTAGTGGGCAATGCATTATCGGCATTACGCGAGCATATGCCACATATTGATACTCGTGTGGCGGCGATTTTTAGACAAGGTAGACCGATTCGACCGCAAGGTACGACGATCATTGAAGCTGACGATGAAGTTTTTTTCGTCGCTGCGAGCAACCACATTCGTGCAGTCATGAGTGAGCTACAACGGTTAGAAAAACCGTATCGACGGATCATGATTGTTGGTGGCGGTAATATTGGCGCGAGTCTAGCCAAACGTTTAGAACATACCTATAGCGTGAAACTTATCGAGCGTAATTATCAACGGGCGGAGCAACTGTCTGAAGAGCTCGAAAACACGATTGTATTTTGTGGTGATGCGGCGGATCAAGAGCTATTGTCGGAAGAAAATATCGATCAAGTCGATGTGTTTATTGCCCTAACCAACGAAGATGAAACCAATATTATGTCCGCTATGCTAGCAAAACGCATGGGCGCGAAAAAAGTCATGGTGTTGATTCAGCGTGGTGCTTACGTCGATCTAGTGCAAGGTGGGGTAATTGATGTGGCGATCTCGCCTCAACAAGCGACCATCTCGGCGTTATTGACCCATGTGCGTCGTGCCGACATTGTCAACGTCTCTTCGTTACGGCGCGGCGCAGCAGAAGCGATTGAAGCGATTGCTCACGGTGATGAAACTACTTCTAAAGTGGTCGGACGCACGGTGGGAGAAATACGCTTGCCACCGGGAACGACCATTGGAGCGATCGTCCGTGGTGAAGAAGTGCTGATTGCCCATGATCGCACCGTGATTGAACAAGATGATCACGTGGTGATGTTCTTGGTCGATAAAAAATACGTGCCTGACGTGGAAAGTTTATTCCAGCCAAGCCCCTTCTTTTTATAACTATTCTTTCTGTAACTATAGGTATTTGGCGTTATGTTGAATATACGCCCGATTTTATTCGTGGTAGGGCTGGTGCTGTCAAAGCTAGCGCTATTTATGTATGTCCCGACATTGGTGGCTTTTTTTACTGGCACTGAAGGGTTTATCGATTTTGCGCAAGCGCTAGTGATCACCCATCTTGCGTCGTTTGCTTGTTTGAGTATTGGCCGCTCCGCTGTATTTCGTCTGAATGCCCGAGATATGTTTTTGATCACCAGCTTGGTTTGGACGATTGCCAGTGCCTTTGCGGCATTACCGTTTGTGTTCATCAACCACATCAGCTTTACCGACGCTTATTTTGAAACCATGTCAGGTCTCACTACCACGGGATCTACGGTGCTCAGTGGCTTGGATTCTATGGCCCCGAGCATTCTACTCTGGCGCTCCATTTTACAATGGCTAGGCGGCGTCGGTTTTATCGTCATGGCGGTAGCAGTATTGCCAATGCTTAACGTTGGCGGAATGCGTTTGTTCCAAACCGAATCATCCGATTGGTCCGATAAAAGCAGTCCCCGCGCTAAAACGGTAGCGAAAAATATTGTTGGCGTTTACTTGGTGCTAACCGGACTGTGTATCCTCGGTTACTTATTGACGGGCATGGGATGGTTTGATGCTATTAATCATGCGTTCACGACTTTATCGACCGGAGGTTACTCAACCTCTGATGGCTCAATGAACCATTTCTCTCATGGTGCTCACTGGGTCGCGATCGTGTTTATGTTTTTGGGTGGGTTGCCTTTCTTATTATTTATTGCCGCCCTTCGTAAGCGTAGCCTACAAACGGTCATTCAAGATGCCCAAGTACGCGGCTTTTTCCTATTATTTATGATCACCAGTTTAGTGATTGCGCTATGGCTAACCATACATAATGGCTACTCGTTATTAGATGCACTGCGCGTGGCGATGTTCAATATTGTCTCGGTAGTGACCACCACAGGATTTGGACTGGATGATTTTACTGCGTGGGGGGCCTTCCCTGCGACGTTATTCGCTTTTTTGATGGTCTCAGGGGCGTGCTCCGGATCCACCTCTGGGGGGATAAAAGTCTTTCGTTTTCAAATCGGCTTTGCCTTGCTCAATAAACAAATGTTGAAACTGGTTCATCCGTCGGGTGTGTTTGTACAGCGCTATAATCAACGGCCGGTTAATGAAGATATTGTGCGTTCCGTCGTCGCCTTTGGTTTGGCATTTTTCATTACCATTATTTTGCTTGCTGGTGCGTTATCGGCGATGGGGTTGGATGCCGTAACCAGTATTTCTGGAGCGATCACGGCCGTCGCGAATGTGGGTCCAGGTATGGGCAATGTGATTGGCCCAAGTGGCAATTTTGCCCCGTTACCTGATGCGGCGAAGTGGCTGCTCAGTATTGGTATGCTGATGGGGCGATTGGAAATATTGACGATTTTAGTGCTATTTTTTCCGGCTTTTTGGCGACGGTAGAGGGTTGAGTCTATCCTTCGCTGTGTGTTTATGATGCTGGCACATAAAAATAAATCGCTAAAAAGTGGCAAGCGCAGCCGACCAAAACAAACACATGCCAAATCGCATGATGGTAAGGGATGCGCTTAGCAACATAAAAAATAACGCCCAATGAATAAATCAATCCGCCTAATGCCAACAGCAATAAGCCCCCTAAAGGTAAATTAGCGGTTAGTTGATAAATCACGATCAACGATAACCAGCCCATGCTCAAATAGCTAAACAGCGAAAAGCGTTTAAAGCGCTGCATGAACGCGATTTTCATGATGATCCCCGCCAGCGCAATCGACCAAATGATCACCATTAAACCTATCGCTAAAGGCGTACGTAAGCTGACCAATAAAAAAGGTGTATAACTGCCAGCGATCAACAGATAAATCGCGCAGTGGTCAAAAACTTTCAACCCCTGTTTGATTTTTTGATCAGAAACCGCATGGTACAAGGTAGAGGCAAGAAACAGTACAATCATGCTACTACCATACAGAGCCATACTGGTAATGGTTAGCGGATCGGCCTCATAAGCCAGTGCCTTATTGAGCAATAGAATCAAACCAATAATCCCCATCAATAGGCCAATCGCGTGGCTGATGGTGTTGGCGATCTCTTCTTTATAAGGATAAGTATCTGTTGCCATGGTCTCTTTACCCATTAATGTATTTATTATTCGATTATCGCACATTAAGCGTACACGTGTAAGTTGGTTTTTTGTTAGTAAAAATGTTGGTTAACTATCGATCAATGGTTGAGTTGGTGCTAATCTATTATTGATATGCAAACATATCGTCATCCCTAAATAATTATTTGGATTGGCACTGCCAGAATGAGCCACTTTTTAGCCATCATTGGATAAAGATTAACTCATAATTATTTAGGCTATACCATTGGCAATGGATATGCCTGACCGTTAGGTAAGTTAATGCGCCCAACAGCTGTCAGGTTTTCGCACACTAACCGTAGTGCAATGCGCCGTCGTAGTGGTTTTACTACTGCATTGGTTGCAAAAAAAATCGCGTCTGCACCGACTCTTGTCGAACAACGTGCGTTTATCGCATCGAATGAAACAAAAGTGGTCCAGGCCGCTTAAGTTAAAAAGCGCAGCTTATTTTCTGCGCTTTTTTTTGTCTGTTGCTCTCCCTTTTTTGTCGCTCGCCACGGTTTTTTTCATCGATGGCATCATGGCTACTGACCTTGCGCCGATGGTGCTATCTCTCCGATTAACTCGCTTACCCTTCCCCTTTGGATTGTTTGCCAGAAGGCAATTTGCTACCTTTAGTGAAAAACCATCATAACCATATGGAGACGAGCATGAAATGCCATCGTGTTGAAGAGTTATTAGCCTTATTAGAGCCAGAATGGCACAAGCAGTCTGAGTTGAATTTGGTCCAGTTTATTGGATTATTAGCTCAAGAGGCTGGTTACCAAGGTAATCTGAGTGAGTTAACCGATGATGTACTGATTTATCATTTGAAAATGCGTAATAGCAGTAAAGATGAAGTGATCCCAGGCCTTAAAAAAGACTACGAAGATGATTTTAAAACGGCGATCTTACGTGCGCGTGGTATCTTGCCTGAATAAACGAAGGATTAGCGAACGATGCCTTGGTTCTTCCTGGGTATAAGCTGATTGACACGATCTCACTATGGCAAGGGGCTCAGTAATGATCTCCTTTATGCAATGACGCAAGCGACTTTTCATTTCGATGCACTGACACCGGATTTAATTTGGTACGCACTAGAAAGCATCGGCGTGCGTGCTGAATCAGGTTTTTTAGCCCTCAATAGCTATGAAAACCGAGTCTATCAATTTACTGACGAAGAGAGTCGACGTTTTGTCGTTAAGTTCTATCGACCACAACGTTGGACAGAGCAGCAAATCCAAGAGGAGCACGATTTCGCTTTAGAACTCGCCGCGGCAGAAATCCCATTAGCGCCCCCTTTAGTGATCAATGGCAACAGCTTACATTACTATCAAGGTTACTATTTTGCGCTGTTTACTAGCATGGGAGGACGCCAGTTTGAAGTGGATAATCCGCAGCAGCTAGAGTGGGTGGGGCGTTTTTTAGGGCGAATCCATAAAATAGGGGGCAGTAAAACCTTTATTCATCGCCCGAGCTTAGGTTTAGAAGAGTATTTATATCAACCGAAACGGGTCTTAGAACAAGCTTCGTTTATTCCATCACATTTACAAAATGCTTTTTTTAATGATCTCAATTTGTTAATAGAGCGTATCGAACAATATTGGCAACCCACACAGAGCCCTATTCGCCTGCATGGTGATTGCCATCCCGGCAATATTTTATGGCGAGATGGGCCAATGTTTGTCGATTTAGATGACGCGCGTAATGGACCTGCGGTGCAAGATTTATGGATGCTGCTCAGTGGCGATCGGCAGGATAAGCTTGTTCAGTTGGATATTTTGCTGGAAGGTTATCAAGAGTTTTGTGATTTTAATCCCCAGCAATTGAAACTTATTGAGCCATTGCGCGGTCTACGCATGGTGCATTATATGGCCTGGTTGGCTAAACGCTGGCATGATCCGGCGTTTCCACTCGCTTTCCCATGGTTCAATGATCCAAAATATTGGGAAGGTCAAGTGCTTGCGTTTAAAGAGCAGTTATCTGCCTTAGAAGAACCTTCTCTATCACTGATGCCAAATTGGTAACTTGCCTCATCAAAGGAATAATGGAGTTTAATCATGAAAAAGCTGTTTGCACTGGTTGCAACCCTAATCTTAAGCCTTTCGGCTCATGCCGCTCAGTTTAAAGAGGGAGTGCACTACAAAGTGCTTGATTTACCCAAGGCTAGCCAGCCTAGTGTCAGCGAATACTTTTCGTTTTACTGCCCGCATTGCTACTCGTTTGAGCCGATCATTAAACAGCTTAAAGAGCAGTTGCCAGCAGAGGTCCGATTACAAAAAAATCACGTCTCCTTCATGGGCGGTAATATGGGCAAATCAATGAGTAAAGCGTACGCGACGATGCTGGCTTTAAACGTTGAAGAGCAAATGTTACCAGTGATGTTTAATCGTATTCATAATCAACGTAAAGCACCGAAAAACGATCAAGAGTTACGTCAAATATTCACCGATGAAGGTATCGACGGAGCAAAGTTTGATGCTGCGTTCAATGGTTTTGCGGTCGATTCGATGGTGCGTCGTTTTGATAAACAGTTCCAAGATAGCGGTTTAACTGGCGTACCTGCGGTGGTGGTGAACAACCGTTACCTAGTGCAAGCTCAGGGTATCAAAACCGTTGATGAGTATTTTGAGCTAGTCAACTTTTTGTTAACGCAGTAATTTTTCAGGCATTTCACATTGTCGTTGGTCAAGCGAATCATGCATTGCTGAAGAGCCATGCATGATTTTTTTATACACAACCCAACGGTGTCATTTAGCCCTATTTTCCGATTATTGAGTCATGGTCAAACAGCCTGCGCAACCAATTGTTTGAGTAGCCTATCCATTGCTCGATAGCCGAGCGCTTCCGCCAGATGTGACCGCTGAATATCGGCTACGCCTTCTAAATCTGCGATAGTCCGTGCCACTTTAATGATCCGGTGATAAGCGCGGACGGATAAGCCTAAGCGATGCAATGCCGCTTCTAAGAACTCTGCATCCGAGCGAGCTAATGGGCAAAAAATATCAATCTCACGACTTTGCAGCAGCCCGTTAACCTTACCACTGCGCGCCAGCATTCGTTCGCGCGCGATCTGTACTCGTTGCCGTACCACCTCCGTTGTTTCTCCTCGATCACCGCCTTGAGATAACGTCCCTTTTGGTAGCGCAGGAATTTCAATCGACATATCAAATCGGTCTAGCAAAGGGCCAGAAAGTCGACTTAAATAGCGCAGGATCACTTGCGGGTTAACCCTTGCTTGGTTGCCCTCATAATAGCCAGTAGGGCTAGGATTGAGTGCGCCCACCAGTTGAAAGCGTGCCGGAAAGCGAGTTTTACCTTGGGCGCGTGAAATAATAATCTCTCCTGATTCAAGAGGCTCGCGGAGTGAATCAAGCACTTTTCGTTCAAATTCAGGCATTTCGTCGAGAAACAATAGGCCGTTATGGGCTAATGAGATTTCTCCTGGCCGTGGAATCGTACCGCCGCCAACTAAGGCTGCCATCGAGCTTGAGTGGTGTGGTGACCGAAAAGGACGACGTTTCCAGTTGTATTGATTGATCTCCTGCTGGGTCAGCGAGGCGACAGAGGCGGTTTCCATCGCTTCCTCTTCGCTCATTTCTGGTAGTAAATCACACAGCCGTGATGCGAGCATGGTTTTCCCGGTCCCCGGAGGGCCAAGAAATAGCAAGTTATGATTCCCTGCTGCGGCAATTTCCAGTGCTCGTTTTCCTTGTTGTTGACCAATAATATCTTGTAGATCTCGAGAGTGATCGGGTGGTTGTACAATCGGTTCGCTTTGAAAGAGCGTTAAGTTTTTTTGACCACATAAATCCGCGCAAACTTCTAACAGGTTTTGTGCGGATTTATGGTTGCTTTCACCGACTAACGCCGCTTGATCGCCGTTATCTTGCGGTACGACCAAACTGCGTTGAGCATGATTCGCTGCCAATGCCGCGGGCAAAACCCCCTTAACGCGCCTGATTTCTCCCGACAATGCCAGCTCACCAATAAACTCATAAGCGGCTAAATGAGTGTGAGGTATTTGTTCAGACGCAGCTAAAATCCCCAGAGCGATGGGTAAATCAAACCGGCCTCCCTCCTTGGGGAGATCGGCAGGTGCTAAGTTAACGGTAATTCGTTTAGCGGGAAACTCGAAGCGTGAGTTAATGATCGCACTGCGCACTCGGTCTTTGGATTCTTTCACCGTGGTTTCGGGGAGGCCGACTAAGGTGAAGCCGGGCATGCCGTTACTGATGTGTACTTCGACAGTGACTTCTGGTGCTTGGACGCCAATACTGGCTCGGCTATGAATAATCGCAAGGCCCATTTTTTCCCTTTATCGTTAGGTTGACTTCTACTGGCAATGTGCCTGAAAAACGTGCGAAGAATCAGCGTTCTGAGGATAAAAATGGTGATATTTCGATAGAAGACGCACAAATAAGCTTAAGAGAGTGTGAAAAAATAATCAGTTTTTGCTTGTCATGTAACAGATATGTGTGTTACCACTAGAACTGCAAACAATTACGTACTCAGTACGGCAACATATAGAACGATTATTATGAATTTTAACGCTCGCATTAACGCACTAATTAACCTGCTGATCGTGGTCATTATTATGACGGCGCGGGGGCTTGTGGGCGCAAAATAACACACAAATTTAAAAAGACCCCCGCACTGAGAAGTTCGGGGGTTTTTTTTCAACTATCTAACGACATCGTGCAATCTGATCGGTGATTATCCAACCAGATATGGACAGGAAGAATGGGAGCGGCACATGAAGTGCAAACACAACAATGTTAACGGCGCAACGCGCGCTTTAGGAGGGGTACAATGACGGGAGCACAACTTGTCGTTGCCGCCTTACAGCAACAGGGCATCAAAACCGTTTTTGGTTACCCTGGTGGTGCCATCATGCCTATTTATGATGCGCTGTATGATGGTGGCGTGGAGCATATCCTTTGTCGCCATGAGCAAGGGGCGGCGATGGCGGCGATTGGTATGGCTCGCTCAACCCAAAGCGTGGCGGTCTGTATGGCAACCTCGGGACCTGGAGCGACCAATTTAGTCACTGGCCTTGCGGATGCATTTCTGGATTCGGTTCCTCTAGTAGCGATCACAGGTCAAGTCGCAAGCTCACACATAGGTACCGACGCTTTCCAAGAGATGGATGTGATAGGGATGTCGCTCTCTTGTACCAAGCACAGCTATCTGGTGACCGATATTGGTGAATTGGCTGCGACACTGGCTGAAGCGTTTGAGGTAGCGAAAACCGGTCGTCCAGGTCCGGTTATCGTTGATATCGCGAAAGATGTTCAGTTAGCCCAAGCGCCAAGTTCAGAGTTTCCTGTGTTCACACCACCAGCGATGCCGGAAGTTTGCCCAGAGCAATTGCAAGCAGCGCAGCAGCTATTGTCGGCCAGTCAGCGTCCAGTGTTGTATGTGGGTGGTGGCGTGCAATTGGCGAAAGCCACAGCGACAGTGCGTGAGTTCTTGCGTTTAAATCCTATGCCTTCAGTGAGTACCTTAAAAGGGCTCGGTACGATAGAACGGCATGACCCGCATTATCTGGGTATGTTGGGTATGCATGGTACCAAAGCCGCCAACTTAGTTGTTCAAGAGAGTGATTTATTGATTGTGGTTGGCGCGCGTTTTGATGACCGAGTCACCGGCAAGCTAGATACTTTTGCACCGCATGCGAAAGTCATTCATATCGATATTGATGCCGCTGAATTTAATAAATTGCGCCGAGCCAATGCGGCTTTGCGTGGCGATATTAATCGTATTCTTCCACAACTGGAGTTAAACCATGATATTTCATCATGGGCTGATTACAGTGAAAGTTTACGCTGTGATTTTACTTGGCGTTATGACCATCCCGGCGAGATGATTTTTGCGCCACTGCTACTGAAGCAACTCTCCGATATGATGCCTGATAGTGCGATGGTTTCCACCGATGTCGGTCAGCATCAAATGTGGGCAGCGCAGCATATTCAGCCCCGAGCGCCACAAAACTTCATTACTTCGGCTGGCCTTGGCACGATGGGTTTTGGACTACCCGCGTCAATGGGTGCAGCGGTGGCTCGTCCAGACGACCAATCTATTCTGATCTCTGGTGATGGCTCTTTCATGATGAATGTTCAGGAGCTCGGCACGCTCAAGCGGCGTCAAATCCCAGTGAAAATGGTGTTACTCGATAACCAACGTTTAGGCATGGTCCGTCAATGGCAATCGCTGTTTTTTGATGGTCGTCATAGTGAAACGATTTTGGATGACAACCCAGACTTCGTGATGCTGGCCCAAGCCTTCGGTATCCCAGGTAAGACCATCACCAAAAAAGAGCAAGTGGAACCGGCATTGCAAGAGATGCTGGCCAGTAAAACCGCTTACTTATTGCATGTTTTGATCGATGAAGAAGAAAATGTTTGGCCGTTGGTACCACCCGGCGCCTCAAATAGTGATATGTTGGAGAACACCTAATGGAAAGATATTTATTAGACATCAAAGCCGATGATAAACCGGTCCTATTAGAGCGTGTTCTGCGGGTGGTGCGTCATCGCGGCTTTACTATCAGACAAGTGGCGGCAACCCAAAACCATATTAGTCAGGTCGCCAGTGTTGAAATTATTGTCGATAGCGATCGGCCGATCAGCACTTTGGTTAACCAAATTGAAAAATTATGGGATATTCGTAGTGTCGACGTTACCCCTTTAAACCTCGACGAACTCCCTAACAACAATTTACAACAAAAGATTTGTGCATAAGGAAGGCAAGCAATGGCAACAAAAACAGCAGATTACATTTGGTTTAACGGTGAAATGGTGCCATGGGCAAACGCTAATGTTCATGTCCTGACCCATGCAATGCATTACGGTACCTCGGTATTTGAAGGCGTGCGTTGCTATAACACACCAAAAGGCCCAATCGTTTTCCGTCATCGCGAGCATGCTCAGCGTCTGAAAGATTCGGCAAAAATTTATCGCTTTCCAATTCCCTATACGATTGACGAAATCATGGAAGCAACGCGCGAAACCTTGCGGATTAATAAGCTTGATTCGGCTTACATTCGCCCGTTGGGTTTTGTGGGCAATGTCGGGCTTGGCGTTTGTCCACCAGTGAATACGGAAATGGAATTGATCATCGCAGCTTTCCCTTGGGGTGCTTATTTAGGCGATGAAGCTCTAGAAAATGGCGTCGATGCGATGGTTTCTAGTTGGCATCGCGCTGCGCCGAATACCATTCCAACCGCTGCTAAAGCGGGTGGTAACTACTTATCCTCTCTGCTTGTCGGCGGTGAAGCGCGTCGTCATGGCTATGCCGAAGGTATTGCCTTAAGCGTGGATGGCTATTTATCTGAAGGTGCAGGCGAAAATATCTTTGTGATCAAAAATGGCGTACTGCTGACTCCGCCAACGACCAGCTCCATTCTGCCTGGCATTACCCGCGATTCGATCATGACCCTTGCCAAAGACATGGGCTACGAAGTGCGTGAAGTGAATATTGCCCGTGAGGCGCTGTATTTGGCGGATGAAATTTTCATGACCGGAACGGCAGCGGAAATTGTGCCAGTACGCAGTGTCGATCAAATTACGGTTGGTGAAGGTAAACGCGGACCGATCACCAAAGTGATGCAAGAGGCGTACTTTGGCTTATTCAACGGTACCACAGAAGATAAATGGGGTTGGTTGGATTATGTGTACTCAGAGAAGCAGTCATAGGGGATAACCGATAATGCCAAAGTATCGTTCAGCAACCACTACTCATGGTCGTAATATGGCGGGCGCTCGCGCATTATGGCGTGCGACCGGAGTTAAAGAAGAAGATTTTGGAAAGCCGATCATTGCGGTGGTCAACTCGTTTACCCAGTTTGTACCGGGCCATGTGCATCTTAAAGACATGGGGCAATTGGTGGCAGGTGAAATTGAAAAAGCCGGCGGTATCGCCAAAGAATTTAATACCATCGCGGTGGATGATGGTATCGCCATGGGTCATGGCGGCATGTTGTATTCACTGCCATCACGCGAGCTGATTGCAGACTCTGTCGAGTACATGGTTAATGCGCACTGTGCTGATGCCATGGTCTGTATCTCGAACTGTGACAAAATAACCCCAGGAATGATGATGGCGGCGCTGCGCTTAAATATTCCGGTGATTTTTGTCTCTGGCGGCCCGATGGAAGCGGGCAAAACCAAATTGTCCGATCAAATTATCAAGCTTGATTTGGTCGATGCGATGATTCAAGGGGCAGACCCGACCGTCTCTGATGAGCAAAGCCAGCAAATTGAGCGCTCGGCTTGTCCAACTTGCGGCTCTTGTTCGGGCATGTTTACCGCTAACTCCATGAACTGTTTAACCGAAGCATTAGGGCTTTCACAGCCTGGTAATGGTTCGATGCTGGCGACTCATGCCGATCGCGAAGCGTTATTTATCAATGCGGGCAAGCGGATTGTCGAACTGACCAAGCGTTACTACGAGCAAGACGATCACTCGGCGTTGCCACGTAATATTGCTAATAAAGCGGCGTTTGAAAATGCCATGGCGCTGGATATTGCTATGGGCGGTTCTACCAATACGGTTTTACACCTCTTAGCGGCGGCGCAAGAGGGTGAGATTGATTTTGATATGACGGATATTGACCGCATGTCACGCCAAGTGCCGCATCTCTGTAAAGTGGCACCGTCGACCCAGAAATATCACATGGAAGATGTCCATCGCGCTGGAGGCGTCATGGCGATTTTGGGCGAATTGGATCGCGCAGGATTGATCAATAATCAAACCCATACTGTGTTGGGGATGACCTTGCAGCAGCAATTAACGCAATACGACATCATGCAAACTGACGATCAAGCGGTGCTCGATTTCTTTCGTGCCGGTCCTGCTGGCATTCGTACCACCAAAGCATTTTCACAATCTTGTCGCTGGGATCGATTAGACGATGATCGCACCTCAGGCTGCATTCGCAGTAAAGCCCACGCCTTTAGTCAAGATGGTGGTTTGGCGGTGCTTCGTGGCAACATTGCCCTTGACGGTTGTATTGTGAAAACCGCGGGTGTCGATGAAGACAATCTAACCTTTACTGGTCCGGCGATTGTGTTTGAAAGCCAAGATACTGCCGTAGAAGGTATTTTAGGTGGCCAAGTTAAAGCTGGTGATGTGGTAGTGATTCGCTACGAAGGTCCGAAAGGTGGCCCAGGTATGCAAGAGATGCTTTATCCAACCACCTATCTTAAATCGATGGGGCTTGGTAAGGCTTGTGCGTTATTGACCGATGGCCGCTTTTCCGGTGGTACTTCTGGCTTGTCGATTGGCCATGTCTCTCCTGAAGCCGCTAATGGTGGCACGATTGGTTTAGTCAATACCGGTGATATGATTGCGATTGATATTCCGAATCGTTCGATTAGCTTGCAGGTTTCAGAAGCGGAGCTGGCTGAACGCCGAGCTGAGCAAGATAAGCGTGGCTGGAAGCCCGTGAATCGCCAGCGTGAAGTCTCTTTAGCACTCAAGGCTTACGCGAGTATGGCGACCAGTGCCGATAAAGGCGCGGTGCGAGATAAATCGAAACTCGAGGGCTAGCGGATGAGTGCCAGTAAGCAAACGGGCGCGGAGTATTTACGGCAAATTTTGCGTGCACCTGTCTATGATGTGGCGTTAGTGACGCCACTACAAGCAATGCCGCGCCTATCGGCGCGTATTCAAAACCGTGTGCAGTTAAAACGAGAAGACCGTCAGCCCGTGCACTCATTTAAATTGCGCGGTGCTTATAATATGGTATCGAGCTTATCCGATGCGCAAAAACACGCTGGGGTAATTGCTGCCTCCGCGGGTAACCATGCGCAGGGTATGGCGTTATCTGGGACTAAATTAGGCATTAAAACCACGATCGTGATGCCCAAAACCACCCCAGATATTAAAGTCGAAGCCGTTCGTGGCTTTGGTGGCGTGGTGATTTTGCATGGCAATAACTTTGATGAAGCGAAAGCAGAAGCGGAACGATTAGCCGCTCAGCATGGCTATACTTTTGTGCCGCCTTTTGATCACCCACTGGTGATTGCAGGTCAAGGAACGATTGGTATGGAGATGCTGCAGCAAAATGGTCATCTCGATTATATTTTTCTGCCGGTGGGTGGGGGTGGGTTAGCCGCAGGAGTGGCGGTACTCATCAAGCAGTTGATGCCTGATATTCAAGTGATTGCCGTCGAGCCAGAAGATTCAGCGTGTTTAAAAGCCGCTTTAGATGCTGGTGAACCTGTAGTACTTGACCAAGTCAGCATGTTTGCCGATGGTGTGGCGGTGAAGCGGATTGGTGATGAAACCTTCCGTTTATGCCAGCAATATATTGATGGCCACATTACGGTATCAAGTGATGAAATCTGCTCAGCGGTTAAAGATATCTTCGAAGACACGCGCGCGATTGCCGAGCCTTCAGGAGCTTTAGCCTTAGCTGGATTGAAGAAGTTTGCTGAACAGCACCAGTTAGTGGATAAGCAGCTTGGTACGGTGTTATCGGGTGCCAATACTAACTTTCATGGTTTACGTTATGTCTCTGAGCGTTGTGAGCTGGGTGAAAAGCGTGAAGGACTTTTGGCGGTGACGATACCTGAACGGCAAGGCGCATTTTTTGAGTTTTGCCATATTATCGGCGGCCGTGCGGTCACCGAGTTCAACTATCGCTATAACGATGACAAGCTGGCTAATATCTTTGTTGGCGTACGTTTGTTAGGCGGTCAAGAGGAGCTGCAGCATATTATCCATGATTTGCGTCAGGGCGGTTATCCGGTGGTTGATCTGTCTGACGATGAAATGGCTAAGCTGCATGTGCGTTACATGATCGGTGGTAAACCTTCGAAGCCGCTCAAAGAGCGCTTGTACAGCTTTGAGTTTCCAGAATACCCAGGTGCATTACTCAAATTTTTGAGTACCTTAGGCACCCATTGGAATATTAGCTTATTTAATTATCGCAATCATGGCGCTGATTATGGTCGGGTACTGTGTGGCTTTGAACTGGAAGAGAGCGACTTAGCGCGTTTTTCTGCTCATCTTTATGAGCTGGGTTATCAATATAAAGATGAAACCAATAATTCCGCGTATCATTTTTTTCTATCTTAACTGAGTTAAAGTTCAGCATGCCAGTCCAATGACTGGCATTTTTTTGTCGATTATCCCCTTCCTACTTGAATCTGCAGCGGTGTTGGCCCCCAATCACATCATTTGCCTATACTCATGGGGGTTCACTCACTTACTGCCTACCTGCAACTTCAAGTCGTTTGGGTATAGCTTTGTGATCATGGTATCGGTAATCTAACTATGCACCCAATTATTACTGCCGAGGTTTACGTATACTGTGGCTATTTGAATTGAAGCTAATGTTTTTATTGTCGTTATGGTGAGTTCATCGATTATGGCACCACGTCTACATTGTTAATTATCAGCAAGGAGATCCGAATGTTTAAAGCGCTAATCCTCAACCAACAAGAAAAAGCCACAACCGCGACCATCGAATCACTCGATGATACTCAATTGCCTGATGGAGAAGTTTTGGTCGCCGTGGAGTACTCTTCACTCAATTATAAAGACGGATTGGCGATTACTGGCAAAGGTAAAATTATTCGTGATTTCCCTATGGTTCCAGGGATTGATCTAGCGGGTACGGTTATTGAGTCTAAGGATGCTCGCTACCAAAGCGGTGACCAAGTGGTGTTAACCGGATGGGGCGTGGGTGAAAATCATTGGGGCGGTATGGCACAAAAGGCTCGTTTGCAAGCCGATTGGCTCGTGCCGTTAGCTTCTGGGTTGGACAGTAAACAAGCAATGATGATTGGCACTGCGGGCTTTACCGCTATGCTCTGTGTTCAAGCTCTGTTAGATGCAGGCATTAAACCTGAACAAGGTGAAATCCTCGTTACTGGTGCCAGTGGCGGTGTTGGTTCTGTTGCAGTAACACTATTAGCTAATCTAGGTTATAAAGTTGCGGCGGTCACTGGTCGTGTTGAACAAAATGGCCCACTACTCGAAAAACTCGGTGCCAGTCGAATTATTGATCGGGTTGAGTTTGAAGAGCCCGCTCGTCCTCTGGAAAAGCAGCTTTGGGCTGGGGCGATTGATACCGTAGGCAGCAAAGTATTAGCCAAAGTGTTAGCGCAAATGGATTATAACAGCACCGTTGCGGCGTGCGGTTTAGCCGGTGGCTTTGATTTACCGACGACAGTGATGCCATTTATTTTACGTAATGTACGCTTGCAAGGGGTCGATTCTGTCTCTTGCCCACCAGAAAAACGTGTCGCAGCATGGCACAGTCTCTCGCAATATTTGCCTGCCAGTTATTTTGCGCAAGCGTGCCACGAGATCACTCTTGAGCAGGTGCCTGAATTTGCACAGGCGATTACGCAAGGCCAAGTGACTGGCCGAGTAGTGATTAAACTCTAATAGAAGATAGCCGTGATTAATCAAAACTAAGACGCTGAGCGATTTGTTGTGTCTTAGTTTTGCGCTTAGATAAATAGCAAAAAAAATCCCGCCATACAGCGGGGAAGCCCAAGAAAAATTAAAGCGTTATTATCGGAGACTTGTGTTAATGGTCAGTTAAATAACTGTTAATAAATTTAGTCGATAGGATTGATTTTGCCAAGTGATTATTGAATATTTTTTCTCCAGCCGTATTATCTACGCCTTATTTTGCTACTCGATTAGGTTTTTGCATGACATTTGACTCAACATTAGCGACCCATTCCCTTGATGCGCAAGGACTGCGTTGCCCTGAACCAGTAATGATGGTGCGAAAGACCATTCGCACCATGCAAGCTGGCGATGTGTTATTGGTGATGGCGGATGATCCTTCCACGACTCGAGATATCCCCAGTTTTTGCCGCTTTATGGATCATCAACTGTTGGCGCAGCAAACCGAGCAGTTGCCTTACCAGTACTTGATCAAAAAAGGTTTAGTCTAGTTTTGAAGTCTTTGGCAACGATGATGGATGGGAATTTAGTCGATAAAAGTAAGGCAGCAATATGATGCGCCTTACCTTATCATCTCTAGAGTAACCAGCATGAATGTTGATTATATCTGCTGATTGCGGATGAAGTTTATTCTTGGTACTCAATCGCTCGGATTTCAGCTTGCAGTTTATTGACTTGTTGCTGCAAAGTCCTTAATTCGTTATGCATTGGAATGATGTAGGCGACTCGGATCCAAGCTTCGACAGTCAGAGCAGCCATAATAATCGCTCCGGCGACCATCGGCAGCCACATATTGGTTAACGTCATACCTAATAAGGTGAGTAGAAAGCCAAAAGTGAATAAGTAGCTCTGACTTTTGGCGGTCATTCCTGTATAGCGTGTCAGCATAATTAACCCTCTTACCGCACCACGATAGGTTTAACCTAGCACGGCAATAGTAATACGAATATGGCTAACATCACGCTCTTAATCGCTTTTCATCAAGAGCGTGATCCAGTGCTAACAATTTTTATCGAAAAAGTGCGGTTGCTGGGTCTTAAAATAGCGCTGCGCCAATCGCTAAGCCGACAAATAAAATCGCGGTGATTTTTCGTATCAGGGCTAGTGGCAGTTTATTGGCCGATAATTTACCGATCACTACGACAGGGACATTAGCCAACAGCATACCAATCGTGGTGCCTAAAATGACCCACAATAAGGCGTCGGCATATTGGGCACCTAAGATGGAAGTGGCTATTTGGGTTTTGTCGCCAATTTCAGCAATAAAGAAGGCGATAAAACTGGCAACAAATGGCCCGCGATTAGAAATCGATTCTTCATCATCCAGTTTATCGGGAATCAACACCCAGCCAGCCATGATTAAGAAGCTCACCACCAAGACCCATTTTAATATCTCGGGCGACAAATAATCGGCAACGACGACGCCTAACCAAGCCGCTAAGGCATGATTGGCTAGCGTAGCGAGAAATATCGCCGCAATGATCGGAATCGGTTTTCGGTATCGACTGGCTAACAGTAGAGAAAGCAGTTGGGTTTTATCGCCAATTTCAGCTAAGGCGACGGTAGTAATTGAAATAGCTAATACGCTCACGACAGGCTCAATGGGGCGGGATAATTATAATAACCATAGACAAACGCCACGCCCCACCCCGGTTCGCGTTGTTTGCCTAAGGTCTTGCTCAGCTAAAATGATTTTAGCCTCGGACGCCATGGTGATTTGGCACCAATCATGTTGACGAACGAACCGTTAAGATTAAACCCTCTTACCGGCAAGCTACTCCCCAAAGACGGCGCAATTCTAATCAGGCTGTTAAGAAATCTCAAGTCTCAAATGACCTCAAGGCTTATTTTTGGGATAATTTGCTACAATCCATGGTGTAAATTGCCCTAAAAGGGATTTTTGACCATTAATTAAGCAAGATTACCCCTACTCGCTGAGCGAATATCTCGGTATACTTGTTCGCTATTTCTTATCAATTCAAACAGAAGAATCGCGCGAACCTGACTATGCAAAAATACGATATCAAAACCTTTCAGGGTATGATCCTCGCGCTGCAGGATTATTGGGCCCAACAAGGCTGTACCATTGTTCAACCATTAGATATGGAAGTTGGTGCAGGCACCTCTCACCCAATGACATGCCTGCGAGCTATCGGCCCAGAGCCTATCGCCACGGCGTATGTTCAACCTTCTCGTCGTCCAACCGACGGTCGTTATGGTGAAAACCCGAACCGCCTACAGCACTACTATCAATTTCAAGTCATCATCAAACCATCACCGGATAATATTCAAGAGCTGTATCTTGGATCACTTGAGGTATTGGGTGTTGACCCGCTGGTTCACGATATTCGTTTCGTCGAAGATAACTGGGAAAACCCAACCTTAGGCGCATGGGGATTAGGCTGGGAAGTATGGCTTAACGGTATGGAAGTGACCCAGTTTACTTACTTCCAACAAGTTGGTGGTCTTGAGTGCAAACCAGTAACCGGGGAAATCACTTACGGTATTGAACGTCTGGCGATGTATATTCAGGGTGTTGATTCTGTTTATGATTTAGTCTGGACAGATGGTCCATTAGGTAAAGTAACCTATGGCGATATTTTCCATCAAAATGAAGTCGAGCAGTCAACCTACAACTTTGAACACGCGGATGTGGATTTTCTGTTCACCTTCTTCGATCAGTGCGAGAAAGAGTGTCAATACCTGCTTGAGCTTGAAAAACCACTGCCACTACCGGCCTATGAGCGGATTTTAAAAGCGGGCCATGCATTTAACCTGCTTGACGCTCGTAAGGCGATTTCGGTGACTGAGCGCCAACGTTATATCCTGCGTATCCGCAACCTCACTAAAGCGGTTGCTGAAGCGTATTACGCCTCTCGCGAAGCGCTAGGCTTCCCAATGTGTAAAAAGGGTGAGGATAAATAACATGGCCAAAGAATTTCTAATCGAACTGGGTACAGAAGAGTTACCACCAAAGCAGCTGCGCACTTTAGCTGAAGCGTTTGCCGCCAATTTTAGTACAGAACTTGCCGCGGCAGAGTTGACTCATGACAGCATAAAATGGTTTGCGACCCCGCGCCGTTTGGCGCTGAAAGTCGCTAATCTTGCCGAAAAGCAAGCGGATAAAGTGCTAGAAAAACGTGGACCTGCGGTGTCTGTGGCTTTTGATGCACAAGGTAACCCGACTAAAGCAGCACAAGGTTGGGCGCGTGGTAATGGGATTACCGTTGAGCAAGCCGATCGCCTCAAAACTGAGCAAGGTGAGTGGTTGCTGTTCAAACAAGAAGTGAAAGGTCAAGCGGCGAAAGCGATTGTCGTTGAGCTGGTTGCCAAAGCATTGGCCAACTTGCCTATCGCTAAGCCAATGCGCTGGGGCGATAAAGATACTCAATTTATTCGTCCAGTAAAAACCTTGACCATTCTGCTTGGTGATGAGTTGATCGACGGCGAAATTTTAGGCGTGGCTTCAGCACGCACCATTCGTGGTCACCGTTTTATGGGTGAGAAAGAATTTACCATCGACTCCGCCCAGCAGTATCCAGACATTTTAGAGCAACGCGGTAAAGTGATTGCCGACTATGAGACGCGTAAAGCGACGATCATTGCTGGTGCTCAGCAAGCGGCACAACAAGTGGGTGGTATTGCGGAACTTGACGACGATTTAGTGGAAGAAGTCACCGCGTTAGTGGAATGGCCAGTGGTTTTAACGGCTAAATTTGAAGAGAAATTCCTCAATGTACCGTCGGAAGCCTTAGTGTACACCATGAAAGGTGACCAAAAATACTTCCCAGTATATGACGCCAATAAGCAATTATTACCTAACTTTATCTTTGTGACCAACATTGAGTCTAAAGAGCCTCGTCATGTGATCGAAGGTAACGAAAAGGTGGTACGTCCACGTCTGGCTGATGCTGAATTCTTCTTTAATACCGACCTCAAGAGCAAGCTGATTGATCGCTTACCACAGCTTGAAACGGCGATTTTCCAGCAGAAATTGGGCACAATTAAAGATAAAACTGACCGAATCACGGAGTTAGCCGGTTATATTGCAGAGCAAATTGGCGCTGACGTTGCACAAGCTAAACGTGCAGGCTTGCTCGCTAAATGTGATTTAATGACCTCAATGGTGTTTGAGTTTACCGACACTCAAGGCGTAATGGGTATGCATTATGCGCGTCATGATGGTGAGCCAGAAGCGGTAGCATTGGCGATGAACGAGCAGTATATGCCGCGCTTTGCTGGTGATCAGTTGCCGACTGATGGGGTTTCTTCTGCGCTAGCAATGGCGGATAAACTGGATACCATCGTTGGTATTTTCGGGATCGGCCAAGCACCAAAAGGCTCGGATCCTTTTGCTTTGCGCCGCGCTTCTTTAGGTGTGCTGCGGATCATTGTTGAATACGGCTACAAGCTTGACTTAGTGGATTTAGTCGCGAAAGCTAAGTCCTTATTTGGTGATCGTTTGACTAATCAAGCGGTTGAACACGATGTGATTGAATTTATGCTGGGTCGTTTCCGCGCTTGGTATCAAGACGAAGGCTTTAGCGTAGATGTTATTCAAGCGGTATTGGCGCGTCGTCCAACCAAGCCGGCTGATTTCGATCAGCGCGTAAAAGCCGTGTCGCACTTCCGTGAATTAGAGGCGGCAGAAGCGTTGGCTGCGGCCAATAAACGGGTTGGGAATATTCTCGCGAAATTTGCTGGTCAGTTGCCTGCTGAGGTTGATCTCGCCTTGCTGCAAGAGCCGGCAGAAAAAGCCTTGGCACAAGACGTGGCGGTGATGAGCGAAGCCCTTGAGCCAGTCTTTGCGTCAGGTGATTATCAGCAAGCACTGAGTCAATTGGCCTCACTACGTGAACCTGTTGATGCGTTCTTTGATAACGTGATGGTGATGGCTGACGATGAAGCGCTAAAGCAAAACCGTTTAACTTTGCTTAACGACTTACGTAACTTATTCCTGCAAATTGCTGACATTTCTCTTTTACAAAAGTAATGATTAGCAATAAACTATACGGTTTGTGATTGAAGCCCAACTCTAATGAGTTGGGCTTTTTTTCAACTGAATACTCAGGTGTTCAAAAATAGTACTTTGATAGGTAAAAGCATTACGGTATGTTCAAGGATTGATCGATGAGCATGGCATCGTTTTATGCTCCTTTAAGCAAGCAAATACAATCATGAATTAGGCAGTCAGCAATGCAGTTTTCAAAATTTGGTGAAAAATTTAATCAGTATTCCGGTATTACTCAATTAATGGATGATTTGAATGATGGTCTGCGCACACCAGAAGCCATCATGCTCGGTGGTGGAAATCCTGCCGCAATACCAGCGATGATCGACTATTTTCATCAAACCAGCGCTGAGATGCTGAGTAATGGTGAGCTGATCGCTGCGTTGAGTAATTACGATGGACCACAAGGCAAAGATCGTTTCGTTAAATCACTCGCTGCGCTACTAAAAATGACTTATGGCTGGGAAATTAGTGAGAAAAACATCAGCTTAACCAATGGTAGCCAAAGTGGTTTTTTCTATCTGTTTAACTTATTCGCCGGTCAGCAGCCCAATGGATCGCATAAGAAGATTTTACTGCCGTTGGCTCCGGAATACATTGGTTATGGCGACGCAGGGATTGATGACGATCTGTTTATCTCTTATCGCCCCGAGATTGAAATGCTTGATGATGGGTTATTCAAATACCATGTCGACTTTAACCAGTTAACGGTCGATTCCTCCATCGCGGCGATCTGCGCCTCTCGTCCCACCAACCCGACGGGTAATGTCTTGACCGAAGATGAGATCCATAAGCTCGATCAGTTAGCGCGGGATAATGGTATTCCGTTGATCATAGATAATGCTTATGGTGTGCCATTCCCCAATATCATTTTTGAACAGGTTGAACCGTTTTGGAATGACAATACCATTTTATGCATGAGCTTATCCAAACTTGGATTACCAGGCGTACGTTGCGGCATTGTGATAGCCAATGAAACGGTGACTCAAGCTTTAACCAATATGAATGGCATTATTAGTTTAGCCCCCGGCAGTGTTGGCCCCGCGATAGCTCAACATATGATTGAACGAGGGGATTTACTGCGCTTGAGTGACGAAGTTATTCGCCCATTTTATCAACAAAAATCACAAACCGCGGTGAAGTTACTTCAGCAGGCGATACCTGACCCGCGCTTTCGCATTCACAAACCTGAAGGGGCGATTTTCCTATGGCTGTGGTTTGATGAATTGCCGATCAGCACTATGGCGCTGTATCAGCGTCTTAAAGCACGAGGAGTATTGGTTGTTCCTGGTGAATATTTCTTTATTGGGCAGCAGGAAGACTGGTCACATGCTCATCAATGTCTACGGATGAACTACGTGCAAGATGATCAGGAAATGCAAAAAGGTATTCAGGTTATCGCCGAAGAAGTCGCTAAGGCTTATCAGCAAGCTGAGCAGTCATCGATCTGCTGAAGGTATTAGGGGCTGTTATCACCACCGCCAGCCTAATGTGTGGCTGGCGTGGTTTTAGGCGATGAGTCAGCGTTTAATCATCTTTGTGCAGCGCAGGAAAATCCTCTTTATCCAATAGCTGGCTGAGGCGTGCAAGGCGTCTTTGCAGTTCACCGCTATAATCGGCACTGATATTAATATGGCCCATTTTACGCCCCGGGCGTTTTTGTTTGCCATACCAATGGACATGACACCCTTCCATCGCAAGCAACGCGTCCGGCAGGCTATCAAGGCCTAAGACGTTAATCATCGCTGTCGGGCGGATCAGTTGCGTGCTACCTAATGGTAAACCACATACGGCGCGCAAATGGTTTTCAAATTGACATGTTTCGGCACCTTGTTGTGTCCAGTGACCGGAGTTATGCACTCGAGGAGCAATTTCATTGACCAGCAGCTGCCCGTTGACATCAAAAAATTCTAAAGCCAGCACACCCACATAATCTAATTGCTCAGCTACCGCGCGAAAGATGCTTTCGGCTTGTTGTTGTAGCGCGAGATCATCCAACGAGGTGGATAAACTCAACACGCCATTGGTATGCACATTTTCCGTCAGGGGATAGGTCACTATGCTGCCATCTTGTCCTCTCGCGCCAATTAACGAGACTTCGCGATCAAAAGCGATAAATTGCTCGGCAATGATGGTTTGTTGCGCTGAGCTTGCTAAGCAGTCTTGTAGCTCAAGCCAAATGTGATCAATATCTTGCGCTTGTTTGAGACGCCATTGCCCCTTGCCATCATAACCACCAAGCGCGCTTTTTAAAACCATCGGTAGTCCAATGGTTTCGATAGCAGTGAGCAAATCGTCACGAGATTGTACGATGGCGTATTGAGCACTATTTACAGCCGCTTGCTTAAGTAATGCTTTTTCACGCTGCCGATTGCCACCAGCTTTGATGGCCGTTTGGTTCGGTAACAGCTTGCCACTTTGCGCGCATTGCTCAAGTATATCATCAGGAATATGTTCAAATTCAGCGGTAATCACATCCGCTTGGTCAATGGCCAGAGCCAGCTCTTGGCCGATGACTTGCCCCGTGATCGGCTGCACGATATTACCGGTTGTTACATCAAACGCATGGATCTCAATATTCAGCGGAGTGCCTGCTAGCGCCATCATGCGGGCTAATTGGCCAGCCCCTAAGACTAAAACTTGCATGTGATTAGTCCTCTGCTGGATTAGGGTTGGCGAGCACGGTTTCGGTTTGCGCTAAACGAAAGGCATCGATTTTCGCCATGATATGGTGATCATGTGTGGCTAGGATTTGTGCGGCTAATAAGCCAGCATTAGCGGCTCCCGCCTCACCGATAGCCAGCGTTCCTACCGCAATGCCTTTTGGCATCTGCACGATGGAGAGAAGTGAGTCCATCCCGTTAAGGGCTTTTGATTGTACTGGCACGCCAAGCACAGGCAAGCTAGTAAAGGCAGCCGTCATGCCCGGTAAATGTGCCGCGCCGCCGGCGCCAGCGATGATAACTTTAATACCTCGTTGCTGAGCGCTGCTAGCGTAATCAGCCAGTAGTTGAGGAGTTCGGTGAGCAGACACCACCTTGGTTTCATAATCGATCCCAAATTGCTCCAACATCTCTGCGGCTAGCTTCATGGTTGGCCAATCGGATTTCGAACCCATAATAATCGCCACTTTCATTTCCAACTCCTTCAAACATCATCACATTAGGGTGAATGGGTTACTTGCGCGCATTATACGAGTATTTTTTTCTTAGGAAAACGTTTGCGTCATGGTTATTTTGCCAAAGATACCATTTGTCATTAAATAGCTTTAGCCTGTTTCAGCCAGAATTTGTAAACTCAGTGAGTCGATTAAATGTCACAAGAGAAAGGTATCGTGGATAATTTTCAATTTTGTTTACAGGCATTACGTGATGGTGATGTTATTGCCTATCCAACCGAAGGGGTGTTCGGTGTCGGATGCGATCCGGATAACCCGCAAGCCATTGAAAAACTACTCACGCTGAAACAGCGACCGGTAGAAAAAGGCTTGATTTTGATTGCGGCCTCTTATCAGCAATTGTTGCCGTATATTGATGAAAGCCAACTAAGCGCAGAACAATTGGCAACGATTCATGCGACTTGGCCGGGACCCGTTACATGGGTGATGCCTGCTAGTCAGAAAGTCTCGTCATGGGTCAGCGGTCAGTTTGACTCGATTGCGGTGCGAGTCACCGATCATCCACTAGTACAACAGTTATGTAATGCGTTCGGTAAACCGCTTACCTCGACCAGTGCTAATTTAACAGGGCTGCCGCCGTGTATGACCACTGAGCAAGTTGAGCAGCAACTGGGTGAGCACCTGCCAGCTATTTTACGCGGTGAAACTGGTGGTAGAAATAAACCGAGTGAAATTCGTGACGCGAAAACGGGTCAAATTTTAAGACAAGGTTAAGTAAGGAAATCGACGATGCCAGACATTGATAAGCAAGCGGTAAAGCAGTTTTTGCTTGAGTTACAAGACAGTATTTGCCAGCAATTAGAACAGGCCGATGGCAAGGCCAAGTTTGTCGAAGAAATCTGGCATCGTGAGCCGGGCGAACGCTTAGGCGGCGGTGGGCGAACACGAGTAATGACCGACGGCTTGGTATTTGAGCAAGGCGGCGTTAATTTTTCTCATGTTACTGGTCAACAAATGCCAGCATCCGCCACCGCTCACCGTCCGGAGTTAGCTGGTCGGCGCTTTGAAGCGATGGGTGTGTCGTTAGTGATGCATCCGCATAACCCTTTTGTACCCACCTCTCATGCCAATGTGCGCTTTTTTATTGCTGAAAAAGAGGGAGAAACGCCCATTTGGTGGTTTGGTGGAGGCTTTGATTTAACGCCGTTTTATCCATTTTTAGAGGATGTGCAAGCATGGCACACGACGGCGCGAACCTTGTGTTCTTCTTTTGGTGATCAGGTTTATGCTGAACATAAGGCTTGGTGTGATGATTACTTCTTTTTACCGCACCGTAACGAGACTCGCGGTGTCGGTGGGCTCTTTTTCGACGACTTAAACCAATGGCCATTTGCTGAGTGTTTTGCCTATATGCAAGCGGTTGGTAAAGGATACACTGAAGCTTACTTACCGATTGTTGCGCGACGTAAAGAGACGGCCTATGGTGAAGCGCAGCGGCAATTTCAGTTATATCGCCGTGGTCGATACGTGGAATTTAACTTAGTTTATGACCGAGGGACGCTATTTGGGCTACAAACTGGAGGGCGTACCGAGTCAATACTGATGTCGATGCCACCGTTAGTGCGCTGGGAATACAATTACCAGCCAGAGCCGAATAGCCCAGAGGCTAAATTGGCGGAATTTTTAGTACCACGCGATTGGTGACAGAAAATCAACGCAGTGATAGGGTCTGAAAAGATACTTTGGTTAATTTAGGTTAATGACATGGAATATCAACACGATCGTTATGCCGTCTTTGGCAATCCGATTGGGCACAGTAAATCGCCCTTTATTCATGGCTTGTTTGCACGTCAAACCAATCAAAGCATGAACTACACGGCACAGATGGCAGCGATTGATGGTTTTGAGCAGGCGATCAACGAATTTTTTGCCCACGGTGGTAAAGGTTGCAATGTGACCGTACCGTTTAAAGAGCAGGCCTTTCAGCTGGCGGATCGTTTAACAGAGCGAGCGCAATTAGCTGGTGCCGTCAACACTCTGAAAAAACTGGATGATGGAGAAGTGCTCGGTGATAACACCGATGGAGAAGGTTTGGTTCAAGACTTGCTGCAGCATCAAGTCCCGTTGGCTGGGGCGAAGATTTTATTAATTGGTGCGGGTGGGGCTGCTCGAGGCGTTATCAAGCCGCTATTGGATCAACAGCCGGAGCTTATTGTGATTACTAACCGGACATTATCCAAAGCGGAAGGTCTTGCACAGCAGTTTTCTGTTCATGGCGCCGTGATCGCCCAACCAATGAGTCAACGGTATACGCCGTTTGATCTTGTCATTAACTCGACCTCAGCCAGCTTGGACGGAGAGCGACCGCAGGTATCTGAGACCATTTTTAGCCCGCGTAGCATTGCTTACGACATGATGTACAGTAAGCAACCAACGGCGTTTAATCAGTGGGCTAAGGAACAAGGATGTCATTCAGTTTATGACGGGCTAGGCATGTTAGTCGCACAAGCAGCAGAAAGCTTTATGTTATGGCGAGGGTTACGCCCAGGGACTAAGCAGGTGCTACGTGAATTAAGAAAAAACTTATCTGGTGGTGTATGAACCAAGCGATTTTATTTACCGATGATCAACAGTGGAATGAGCAGCAGCAAGCGGTTGAGTTTTCCGCGCAGCAGAGTGGTGCGCTTATCCGTTGTTTTATTTCTCTATCTGAGCTGCAATCTTGGTCTGGGGTGACGATTACCAGCCCACAGCAGGCACTGACGGTGTTTAGTGAGTGGCGCTTTGATATTGAAGAACAAGCGGAGCAGCTAATTGAAGAAGAGTGCTTCACTTCAGCCGGTATGATTGAGGTGCTAAAACCGTAAACACCTCATGGGCGGGCTCGAAAGGTCAATAGACCTAGAACAATGATGTAGCTAGAGTTGCGATGGTTCAGCTAAGTACTCATTTTTAGTTTGTACATAGTTACTCGCTGATTGCAGTAAAAATTGTCGCTCTGCTTCAGTTAGCTTACGGGCTTGTTTCACCGGACTTCCGACGTACAAATAGCTGCTGACCAAGGTTTTTCCGGGCGGCACTAAGCTACCCGCACCTATCATTACCTCACTTTCAATGATGGCACCATCAAGAATAATCGATCCCATCCCCACCAGAACTCGATCATGAATTGTGCAGCCATGCAGCATGACTTTATGGCCAATAGTGACATCATTACCGATCAGCAACGGATAACCATTAGGATTGTGGCTATTTTTATGGGTGACGTGTAAAACGCTACCATCTTGTATATTGGTGCGTGCACCAATACGGATATGGTTGACGTCACCACGTGCCGCGACTAAAGGCCAAATGCTGGAATCACTCTCGATAGTGATATCGCCGACTAAAACCGAACTGTTATCTATATAGACACGTTCATTTAGCGTCGGTAATACCCCTTTATAACTTCGGATAGAACTCATCAAACCATCCTTAACAGGCTTAAATTGCAGTAAATAAGCTAAGAATAGTACTAGAAACGGCTTTTTTGAGCAATAATTAGCCTTTTAAGCTAAAAATAACAAAAAAAGCAAAAAAGCACTTGCCAAGTTAACCAGGCTCCCTATAATGCGACCTCACTGACACGGCAGACGCCGCAAGGCTTCAGGCAGTGTTAGTTGAGGGAAAATTCTAAAAAAAGAAAATTTGAAAAAGTGTTTGACTCTTCAAATTAACTCGCTAGAATTCACCTCCGCTTCGAAGCTCAACGAGAGATTCGCAAGCCAGCTCTTTAACAATTTAAACCAATCAATCTGTGTGG